>JAOAPH010000134.1 GCA_025462835.1 Candidatus Angelobacter sp.
TACGCATCTCGTGGCCAAGTACCGCCACCTGCCGTTTTTCCGCGTCGTCCTGTTCGCTGATCCAGCGGCCGGATGCAAGGGGGAGGGTACGGATCTTGTTGTAATTTGCCGGCACACCAAAGGTCTGCCCATTGGTATTCGCGTATTGGCTGACTGCGCGTATGTCTTGCCGGTTGATGACCGGAGCGCTATCAGCTACCGCCTTGGCCTCGTCGTGAATCGCTTGCCAATCGCGGTAAGTTAGAAAGTACGGACGTCCACCCGTCGTGCTGCCTTGCTGCGCTGGAACCCGGCCCGGGAACATGAACATGATGTTCTCGCCCATCTGGCTCAATTCGCGCCGATTGCCTGAGCGGAAACCCTCTCCAAGTCCCACCAACAACAGCAGCGATCCAACACCCCACGCAATACCGAACATGGTGAGAAAAGATCGCAACTTGTGCGCCCAGAGGGTGCGCAACGTTTGCCCAAAGATGTCGAAGAACATTCGCATATCTGTTTACCAATACGCATTGCACGGGACAACAGTTCCCGCAAAATGCCTTGTGCATTAAGACTCCTGAAACCGCATTAAGTTAACAAAAAGAAAACGGGAAGGTAGAAGAGGAATATTTCTGGCGCAGATTGACGCTTTTCAATAATCGTTTCTGGAATGTAAGTTCGTGGCCGTCTGTTGCCTGTCAGAATGCCATCATCGGTACGCGTGCGTACAATGACTCACCAGGACGATTGGAGGCAAAACGCCGTGCTTTTTTTGAGGAGCTGTTAGGGCGGGATAATTGGGGTTTTTTATAACGTGGATTGTCATTCTCATCGCTTGGTACGTTTGGATCGCTCGTAAGACCAGTAATCAGCCTGGGCTGAGAGCCGTAGCGGGAGGATGGGATATGCTCCTCCACACGCCGTTCGTTCTGCTGCTAACACTGGCTTTTGGGATTGGTTTCTGGCTCGTCGCCCGGCGAGATTTGTAAATGCCATGGGAGAGCCCTAAGCGGAGCCGACTGAAAGTCTTACTTGCTCGCTTTTACCTTCTCTGCCTTCGCCTGCTCTGGATAATCATAGACACCCCGGCCAGACTTCCTGCCCAGCCGCCCTGCTTTCACGTATTGCACCATCAGCGCCGAGGGACGAAATTTTTCTCCCAAGGTTTTGTGCAGGTACTCGAGGATGTGCAGCCGCGTATCCAGACCGACTAGATCCACCATCTCAAACGGGCCCATTGGATGGTTCAAGCCCAACTTTAAGGCTTTGTCGATATCTGAAGCAGATGCAACACCTTCCTGAAGCATGTTAAAAGCTTCATTTCCGATGAGCGCATTGATCCTGCTGGTGATAAATCCCGGCGACTCCCTGATCACCACCACCTCTTTGCCCATCCTCCGGCCGACTTCACTGCAAGCCGAAAGCGTGCTCTCGTCCGTCTCCAAACCGCGGACGACCTCCAGCAGTTTCATCTTGTGTACCGGATTGAAGAAATGCATGCCCAGACATTTCGGCGCGCGATAAGTCACCGACGCGATCTCCGTAATGCTGAACGACGAAGTGTTCGACGCCAGGATCGTCTCCGGACGGCAGATCTTGTCGAGCAGGGTGAAAATCTCGATCTTCGATTCCATCTCCTCGGGAACGGCTTCGATCACGAGGTCGGCTTCGCGTGCCGCCTCTTCCACCGAGCCTGCATATTCGACCCGCGCATGCGCAGCGTCGGCAGCTTCCTTCGTCACCTTGCCGAGTTCGACGGCCTTGTCGAGATTGGCGCGGATCTCCGTCTCCGCCCGCCGCAGGCTGGCGGGAACAATGTCCTCGATGATCGTCCGGTATCCGCCCAGCGCAGCGGAATGGGCAATGCCCCGCCCCATGATTCCCGCGCCAATGACGGAGATGGTCTTGATCTCAGCCATTATTGGCCCTTCTCCAGACGCTCAAGGACGGAAACAAAATTGGGGTCGGCCTTGCGCATGTACTCGGCCAGGCTCTTTCGTTCGCCCTCGGTCATGAATGGCATTGTGGCGGTGATGCGGCGCAGGGTGGTGGAAATGTCGTCTACATAATTCTGCAAGCGGATAAGCTCGCCGGTGACTGGCATGGATTCTCCTATGGGGGTTACTGCTTGAAACGAACTCTTCATTTTCGCCTGTCAGGATAGGTTTAGTAAAGGCGAGGGGATCCAGCTATCGCTTGTGCGCTGCTAAATAGAACGCAAAATCAGCAATTCTCAAAATGACATGCAAAATGACAGCATTGACAGGAACATCCGCTTCATCCCCTTCAAGCTGGCCTTCTTCCGGAGCGCGATTCCCGAAGCCGTATCCTGAAAATCGGGGTCGTGGCGAAGCCATTTCTCTGCGGCATCTGCCGATATCGTCGCCAGTTCGAAGCGGACCTTTTCCTTGCATTTCGAGCACTGCGGAAATTGAACCAATAGGGTGTTCACCAGATGCGGCATGCGGTGCCGATAGTGGTAAACACGATAAGTACCTGCTTCAGGGACTTGATCACCAGCACTGAACTGTCTAATCATCACCAGAAGTCCTCCTCAAGAAGTTTTGGCAAGAGGAAAGTCCAGTCAGCTTAACACTCTTTCTTAAGCCGCTACCTCTTGCAACTACTCTGATATTTCGGTGGCGGCGGCATAGGGAATTCGAAGTTGCGGTTGGGCCATTCAAAACAACCGAGCGCCATACGCCGGTCGTTGATCTCCCGCTCCATGCTCACCACCTTCTGTTTCGCTTCGAGCGCCGCGTTCGTGCCAATCGCGCCTTCAAGCCTGCCTACATCGTTCGCGACTGCTTTGCCCGAGTCCAATGCGATCACATACCAGGTATAGGCCTCCACTGGATCGTGGTTAACTCCTCTGCCCTGGTCCAATAGGTATGCCAGCTTCTGCTGTGCTTGCACCATGCCTTGTTGAGCCGACTTGCGATACCAAGCCGCAGCGTCCGAAAGCGCATAGTCTTTTTCTTCCCTGATCAGGCCAAGGTAAAGCTGCGATATCGGCTCGCCCTGATCGGCAGCGCGCTGCAGCCATTTAGCTGCTTCAGCCAGATCGCGACTCACAACAGTGCCCGTGTAATACATCCTTCCCAGCGACATCAGGCTGATCAGGTCATTTTGGTCGGCCGCCTTCTTGTACCAGGCAATGGCCTGCTGCGGATCGCTCAGCACCAGTTCGCCGTTTTCATAGAAGTACCCGATTGCCACCTGAGCAGGCGCGAATCCGCGATCAGCGGAAGCACGAATGTACTTCAGTGCTTCGGTGTCACTGCGAGTGTTGCCGCTGCCCTTCAAATAGGACAAGCCAAGGTCGTATTGCGCCGATGGCGATTGTCCTCCTCTTGGCTCCTGAGCGGAGGCAACAGAAATCAATGAAATCAGCAGCAGTAGTAGGACGGAAATCCGAAGACCCATTTGGTAATAACCCTCGATTGTGAGTTGCTGGATAATATTAACCCCTCTGTCCAGTCCGAGACTTCCGGCTACTACCATTTCGTGATACGATTGTTTTGCGTTAGATTTGAAGCGGTAGTATCAAGCAGTTCTTCGCTATACAGCAAGCACCTGCCTTAAGTACCTTCCGGTTTCCTTTCTTCGTACAAAAAAATCAACACTAAAGGAACAAGCACTATCATGGAACAAGGAACAGTTAAGTGGTTCAACGACGCTAAAGGTTTTGGATTTATCACCCGTCAGGGCGGCGAGGATGTATTCGTACATTTCTCAGCCATCCAGTCAAACGGCTTCCGCTCATTGCAGGAAGGCCAAGCGGTTCAATTCAGCGTCGTCAAGGGCCCCAAAGGCTGGCAGGCAGAGAACGTCACCGTTCTCTAAGCTGTAAGCATCTCGAAAACAGGCGACCATCCGTGGTCGCCTTTTTCATTGCCCCAAGATGATCATTCCCGCATTCCAATGAAGGTGTCATCCCGCAGCGCAGCGAAGGGATCTGCTTTTGCTTCTACCGATAGCGGAGAGCTGACAGCCCTCCCAATAAGCCCGCTAAATGCCAGATGCTAACTGCCAATAGCTACTCCCCCGGCATCTAACCGGATTGGACCATGCGCGCGAACCTCGACATCCTCACCGCCGAACATAGCGGCCTGTCCGAATGCCTTGACCGCATTGCCGCCCATAAAAGCGATACTCGGCCTCTTTCCACCTACCGGCTACAGTTCCATAAAGGCTTCCGTTTCACGGACGCGATCCATGTACTTCCCTATTTAAATGCACTCGGCGTCTCTCATATTTATTCGTCGCCGATCTTAAAGGCGCGCGCGGGCAGTACGCACGGATATGACATCACGGACCACAATGCCCTCAATCCTGAGATCGGCAGCGAAGCCGAATTTCAGGCCTTCGTCGCGGAACTCAAGCGGCTGGGCATGGGCCTGATCTTGGACGCCGTGCCCAACCACATGGGCATCGGTTTCGGCGATAACCCCTGGTGGACGAACGTCCTCGAAAACGGCGAGGCTTCCGAGTATGCCGATTTCTTTGATATCGATTGGGACCCGCTGAAGCCCGACCTGCGCCACAAGCTGCTTCTGCCGATTCTCGGTAGCCAGTATGGAGAGGAATTGGACGAAGGAAAGATCCACGTCGAATATTCGCAAGAGCGGCACAAATTTGTTGTCAGTTATTACGACAAAGTCTTGCCCATCGATCCACAAACCATCCCGCTCATATTCGACTCTGTGTCGACTGGCATTCCAGAACCACTCCGACAGCTCCTGCAGGAGCTTCGCAATCTGCCGTCGCATTGGCAAACCGACCACGAGTCAAAACGTCAGCGCCGTGAATCCGCTCCCAAGCTGCTCCGGCATTTCGCAGATCTCATCGAAACATCGCCGCCCGTGCGCAACACCGTCGAAGAAGCGCTTCGCAAGATCAACGGAGAGCCCGGAAAAACCGAGAGCTTCGACACCTTGCATAAATTGCTTGAAGCGCAGGTCTATCGCCTGGCGCACTGGCGTGTCTCCGCGGAAGAGATCAATTACCGCCGCTTCTTTGACATTAACGAACTCGTCGGCTTGCGTATGGAGAATCCCAAGGTTTTTGCCGCCACGCACCGGCTCTTGCGCCGACTCTTGAGTGACGGCAGCATCAGCGGACTCCGGCTTGATCACTGCGACGGGCTGCTGAATCCGCGTCAATATCTCATCCGCTTGCAGATGCTCTATGCGGCCAGCCAATGCTGTGGCCCGGAACCGAATTCGCCGGTTTCGGAAAACGGCATTGAGTTGCAGGTGCAGCGCATCTTCGGCCAACACGATTGGATTGGCCGGCAAGCACCGCTGTACACCGTGCTGGAAAAGATACTTGAGCCCGGCGAACAGCTTCCCAGCGGATGGCCGGTCGACGGTACCTCCGGATACGATTTCGCCAATCTGGTGAATGGCACTTACATTCAGCAGCAGAACGAGCGCGCATTTACGAACATCTACGCACGCTTCATCGGCGGACTGCCGGACTTCGACTCCATCCTCTACGGCAGCAAAAAGCTCATCATGAACACAGCCCTCTCGAGTGAAGTCAACGTTCTGGCGCACATGCTCGACGAGATCTCCAGCAGTGACCGCCACGCCCGTGATTTCACGCGCAAGGCCCTGCGCGATGCCGTACGTGAAACTATCGCCTGCTTTCCTGTTTATCGCTCATACATTGACGAACGCGGCGAGGTCACCGATCGCGACCGCCATTACGTGAACCAGGCGATTGCATTGGCAAAGCGTCGTAATGCCGGCACCGCCTCGGCCGTCTTCGAGTTCCTTCGCGACATCCTGTTGCTGAATTCAGCGAACGGCCGCAACGGTTCAGAACCTGCGGAGGGTGGTCGCCGGGACGGCAGCCGCGACGATATGTACTATCGAAAGCTGAATTTCACGCTTAAGTTTCAGCAGCTCACGGGACCGGTAATGGCCAAGGGCCTCGAAGATACTACCGCATACATCTACAACCGCTTCGTATCGGTGAATGAAGTTGGCGGATCACCGAAGCTCTTCGGACATCCGGTACAAGAGTTTCATCGCGGCAATCTCATTCGCGCCGAACACTGGCCGTCGTCGATGCTGGCTACTTCCACGCATGACACCAAGCGCAGCGAGGATGTCCGCGCGCGCTTGGATGTCCTCAGCGAAATGCCACGGCAGTGGTCGACGAATGTCATGCGTTGGCGTCGCGTGAATCGAAATAAGAAGCGCGTCCTCTCTGACGGCAGGACCGTTCCCGACCTCAATGAAGAATATCTGCTGTATCAAACGCTGGTCGGCACATGGCCCGCTGGATTCAACTCTGAGGAGGAGCGGCAAATTTATATCGAACGCATTCAGCAATATATGGTCAAGGCCCTGCATGAGGCCAAGGTGAACCTGAGCTGGATCAACCCGGACGATGACTACGTAGCCGGGGTGAGTGAATTCATCGCCCGCATCCTCTCACCGGGAGTCCGGGGCAGGGCCAACTTATTTCTAGACAGCATGCAGGCGTTCGTCCCCGCGGTCCAATACTTCGGCGCGATCAACTCCCTTGCGCAGACAGTTCTAAGGATCACATCGCCCGGCGTGCCCGATACATATCAGGGCACGGATCTTTGGGATTTCAGCCTGGTTGACCCCGACAATCGCCGGCCCGTGAACTTTGCGCAACGTCAGGAGATATTGGAGGAATTGACCGGGCGTTCTTCCGTTGATCTGCTCGCGCTATCTTCCGATCTGCTTGCCAATGTTTTTTCCGATACAGGAAAGATCAAGCTCTTTACCACGATGCGCACGTTGCGGTTTCGGCGCGAGAATCCCGAACTTTTTCGCCTCGCCCCCTATCTCCCAGTGGACGCGTTTGGCGACAAGCAGGAGCACGTCATCTCTTTTGCGCGTGAGACCCCTTCCCGCTCGTCCATTGCGGGCAATGCGCAAATGGCCATTGTCGCGGTCCCCCGGTTCTCCTACACGCTGATGAAAGGGCGCACCGCGCCCCCGATCGGAGACGCATGGGGCAATACTGAACTGCTCATTCCGCAGCATGCACCCAACTATTTCGAGAACGTGCTTACCGGAGAAATGGTGCGCGTGACTAACCAACGCACTCTCCTGTGCAGAGAAGTTTTCGCAAATTTCCCTTTGGCAGTGTTGTCGGGCCGGTAGATACTTGGATAATAATGAAACGCATCGCGCTGATTGTTGCGGGTTGGATTTCCCTGCTGGTAGGGGTCGCAGGGCTTTTTCTTCCAGTCATCCAGGGCTGGTTTTTTATCCTGCTGGGACTAGTCCTGCTCTCAACTGAATACGTGTGGGCACATCATCTACTTCGAAAGCTATTTGTCCGCTTTCCGAAAGTTGAGAACGCAGTTCACAAATCCGCAGACCGCATTTCCAAGTGGCTGGGCATCCAACCCACCGCATGAATCACGTTCACGCTTCCGCCGCGATTCTGTCACTCACATCCGCCATGGCGTGCATTTTCTTCGCCAACTCCGGCTTCAACGCATCCGGTTGGAATCGCCACCCCCAATTGTCGTCGATGCGAGACGGCGTATTCATCCGCGCTTCATTGCCCAGTCCCAGCACATCTTGAAGAGGCACAATGGCAAAGACCGCCGGCGACGCCTCCACCGCCCGGATCAACGCCCAATTGATCCCGTCCTGCTGCTCGCCGACGTAAGCGCGGACTTGTTTTCGTTCCGCCTCATTGAGTTCCTTCCACCACCCCAAGGTGGTGTCATTATCGTGTGTGCCGGTGTATGCAACGCAGTTGCTCTCGTATTTGTGCGGCAAATAAATGTGCGCGCCACGATCGGAGAATCCGAATTGCAGAACTTTCATTCCCGGCATTCCCAAACGCATGCGCAACTCAACAACATCGGGCGTGATCAAACCGAGGTCTTCCGCAATAAATGGAAGATCACCAAGTGCCGCTCGCAGTGCTTGGAAGAGATCATCCTTCGGGCCGTCAACCCATCTGCCGTGGATTGCCGTGGGCTCATGGCCGGGAATCTCCCAATATTGTTGGAATCCGCGGAAGTGGTCCAAGCGGATAATGTCACACGTTGTCAGCGCCCATCTCATGCGCTGGACCCACCAGTCGTATCCGCGTGATCTCAGGACATCCCACCGATAAAGCGGATTTCCCCAGCGCTGACCGGTCTTGCTGAAAGCATCGGGCGGCACTCCGGCAACGATCTCCGGTTCGAGTTCAGGGTTCAGGTAGTAGATCTCAGGATGCGTCCACACGTCGGCGCTGTCAAAGTTCACGAAGATGGCGACATCACCAACGATGCGAATATCCCGTTCCGCGCAATACTTCCGCAGCCCGCCCCACTGCTCGAAGAAAGCAAATTGCAAGACGCGTTCCACTTGCAACTGGTCAGCGAAATCTTTACGCATACGCGCCAGAGCTTCGGGAGAGCGCGCCGCGATCTCGCGCGGCCACTTGTTCCAACTCTGCGCGCCATAGTGCGTGCGCAGGCAATCAAAGAGGACAAAATCCTCCAACCACCACGCATTCTCTTTGCAAAAATGGTCGAACCGATCGTGTTCACCAAAGCTGTCGCGTGGCCGGGCCAAAAAATTCCGCGCCGCCGCGCGCAACAAAGGGACTTTGTGCGAATAGACAGACTTGAAGTCGACTGGTCCGCTCTTGTTGGGAAGTGATTTCAGGTCCTGCGGCTTGATCCAATCGTGCTTTGCCAGTATCTCCAGGCTGATCAGCAGCGGATTACCCGCGAAAGCCGATATCGCCGAATACGGAGAATTGCCCAGCCCTACTGGATTTAGCGGCAGGATCTGCCACAGTCTTTGCCCCGCTGCTTGGAGAAAATCCGCAAACGCATATGCCGCAGGCCCCAGATCCCCGATGCCGGCATTTGACGGCAACGACGTGGGGTGCAGCAGTATCCCCGACCTTCGTCCAAACTTGCTCTCGATCATGCCAGGTTCGCTTGCGCGCGATTACAGGGAAAATGAAGAAGGCAGGAAGCCGATTTCCGTCCCCCTGCCCTGCCATCTTAAACGATTGTTGGATGCGCGTGCTTCCCTGAACGATGCGGCTAGCTGGTCGACTGCGGACCGAGTAAACGCTTCTGTTCCTGCGCATTGATCTTGATGCTGCCGTCCTTTTGCATGCGCTGGCGAAGATTGTCGGCAAACAATTGCATCACTTCTCCGCGTTTTTGCTGGAGTAGCATCTGCCGCACTTGATCTTGTTGTTTCGCATAATCAGCGGCAGAAGGCTCCTGCTTCTCCTTCAGCTCGATCACCGCGCCATTGCGCCCCGAAGAGATGGGCCCGCTGATCTGTCCTTGCGACATATCGAAGGCAACCGCTCCCGGTCCGGACATAGCTCCCAGGTCAGGCACCTGTCCCGAAGGCGAGACCAGTTCGCTCGTCTTCACCGTGGCGCCCACTTCTTTTGCCGCACGCTTCAAGTCTTTGGTCGAACGCGCACGGTCAGCCAGTTCCTCGGTCTTCTTTGCCAGCAACTCAGAAGCGCGTTCGTTGCGGAATTGCTGTTCCACATCCTTGCGCGCCTGTTCGAAGGTGGGCGTGCTCGGCGGTTTCACGTCCACGACTTCCGCGATCGCGAATCCCGTTGGCAATCCGATCTTGTCCGCCGGGCCTTTCGCCGGTTGCTGGAAGATCGCCTGCATAAATTGCGGATTGCTGCCGACCCCGGGCAATGACGCCGTCTGGTTGAAGTAGTCCGTAGTAACCACGTTGAGGCCGTTCTTTGCAGCGGCTTTGTCGAGTCCACCTGTGCGTGTCTCGGTCACTATTGAGTTCGCCAGTGACTCAGCCTGGGTCGCCGTCTTCTCCGCGCGGATCGCCTGCTCCAGTTCGCCCTTCACTTCGTTCAGGGGCTTCACTCGCGCTTCATGTTTGGCGTCCACCCGGAGGATGTGATAACCGAAACTGGTCTTCACCGGATCGCTGATCTTTCCCACTTGAAGTGAGAACGCAGCTTTGTCAAACTCGGGAACCATTTTTCCGTGCTCAACGCCGGCGTACAGACCGCCATTGTCCTTGCTGCCGGTGTCTTGCGAATACTTTTTGGCCAGTGCCTCGAACTTTGCGCCGCCTTCAAGTTCCTTCTTCACCTTGTCCGCTTCCTCCTGGGTCTTCACCAGGATGTGACGGACGTCCACTGTCTCCGGTACGCGATAAGTCTCTTCGCGCTGCTTGTATGCGCGCTTGTAATCGTCATCGGTGATCTGCACCGGGATCTTGGACGTATCGACGATCACGTATCGCGCCTTGCGTTGCTCAGGGATTGAATTTTCGAATCGCGCTTTATTCTTGTCGTAGTAGGCGCGCAGCTCGGTGTCATTTACCTGCACTTGCTTCATCAGGTCTTCGGTCGTGAGCACCGCATAATCGAACTTCACTTTGACGTTCTGCTTCTGGAACTCGCGCTGGACTTCTGCATCCGGTACCGTTACGCCACCTTCGACCACGTTTTCCAATTTCCGCAGGAGAAGCCCTTCCTTCTGCTGCTTCTCGAACTGCTCTACGGATTGCCGGGCATTGTCATAAATGATCTCCGCATATTTCTCCTGCCCAACAAATTGCCCGTTCGGGAAGAGCAGCTTTCCCGCTACGCCCTGACTGAGTTCATCCACCAATTCTTGATCGGAGACTTTCAGACCCATGCGCCGTGCTTCAGCCGCCAGTGCGGCTTGCAGGACAAGTTGTTCAGCCGCCTGCCTCTGGAAATACGGAAGAAACATCTCAGGGACGGATTTCCCCTGGAATTGCCGTTGCGCGACCTGCTGCGCAAACTGCGTCACCTGCGCCGACATCACTTGCTCGCCACCCACCGTGGCATACACGCCTTGCGTGGTGGCACTGGTGGTGGTAAATGCCTGGCCCAGATACGCCACCATGGACACGATCACAACGCCGAGAATGGCCGCCAGGAAGACCTTTCGGGTCTTGGTTGGATTTTGCAAAAATCGAATCATCTTTTTAGAACTCCACTTAGAACCGCTGAAATTAGACGGAACAACACTTGGGGCAGAATTAGTTATTATAAACCAGCATGCGGCCGCTGTGGATTAACGCGGCCGATTGTCTTGAGAGGGTTATGATCCCGCATCTTAATGACCGGTGTCATCATGACCGGTGTCATCCCGCAGCGTAGCGGAGGGATCTGCTTCTTGCCTCTCCCTAGAAACCAGAAACTAGAAACGAGAAACTGCCTTTGAAAGCCGTCATCATCACCCGCTACGGCGGCCCGGAAGTCCTTGAGATCCAAGAACTCCCGACACCCGCGCCAGCAGCCGACCAAGTTCTCGTCCAGATCAAAGCCTCTGCCCTCAACCGCGCTGACCTGCTACAGCGGCAAGGCAAGTACGCCGCCCCTTCCGGTTCGCCGGAGAACATTCCCGGACTCGAGTTCGCCGGCATCGTCGCCGCCCGTGGCCCGGAAGCCCGCCTCTGGCATGAAGGACAGCGTGTCTTCGGCATCACCGGAGGCGGCGCGCACGCCGAGTACATCGTCGTCAACGAACGCACTCTGGCGGAAATCCCCGCGAATCTTTCCTGGGCAGAAGCCGCCGCCATACCCGAGGCCTTCGTCACCGCGCATGACGCCCTTTGGAAGCAGGCGGCGCTTTGTCCGTCGGAGCGCGTGCTGATCCACGCCGCGGGCAGCGGGGTGGGACTCGCCGCCATTCAGATCGCGCGGGCTATCGGCGCAGTTCCATTTGGCACCTCGCGCTCTCTCGACAAGCTTGAGCGCGCCAAAGAATACGGACTCGAAGCCGGCGTGGATCTCCGTGTCTCACTCAACCTCCTCACAGACTTCACGAACATCGAGACCAAAGGCAATGGTTTCGACGTCATCCTCGATCTTGTCGGCGGCCCCTACGTCGCCGCCGACATCCAGGTGCTCGCGATGAAAGGACGCATCGTCCTCGGCGCTACTGTCGCCGGCACCAAGGCCGACTTCAATCTGGGACAGCTCCTGCACAAACGCGCACACATCATCGGCACCGTCCTGCGCGCGCGGCCGCTGGAAGAAAAAATCATTGCCACACAAGTATTCGCGAAAGAAGTGGTTCCTCTTCTCGCCAAAGGCACCCTTCGCCCTACTATCGACAGCGAATACAGCTTGAGCGATATCCGCGCCGCGCACCGGCGCCTGGAATCAAACGATACCTTCGGCAAAGTGGTGCTGAAGATCGCGGAGTAAAAATTCCCAACCTACTGACACCTTCTTTCCGTCAGGAGTAATCTCATCTCCGCATGAGAGCGCCTTGCGACGAAGCCGCCATTCTCACCCATCCTGCCGATGCTCCCTGCAGGGCAAGCACTGGTGCTTGGGTTTTGGCAGCGACGATTCTCGGCTCCAGCATGGCTTTCATTGATAGCACCGTCGTCAATGTCGCGCTCCCGTCGATCCAGACTGAACTGAAAGCCAGCGCCATCGACCTGCTATGGGTCGTCGAATCCTACGGACTCTTTCTCGCCGCACTGATCCTTGTCGGCGGATCGCTCGGCGACCTTTTCGGACGGCGACGAATCTTCGCGATCGGAGTCGCTATCTTCGCGGCCGCTTCCATCTGTTGCGGTGTGGCCGTCAGTGTCCGCTTATTGATCGTTGCACGCGCCGTTCAGGGACTAGGCGCCGCTCTCCTCGTCCCGTCCAGCCTGGCTTTGATCAGCGCATCGTTTGATGAAAAAGAAAGAGGACGCGCCATCGGAACCTGGTCCGGACTCACCTCCATCACTATGGCCATCGGCCCGGTACTCGGTGGCTGGCTGATTGAGCATGCCTCCTGGCGATGGGCATTCTTCATCAACGTTCCCATTGCCGCCGCGGTGCTCTTGATCACACTCTGGCGCGTTCCCGAAAGTCGGGCGGTTCAGGCCGTTCGCCATCTGGATTATCTGGGAGCCACATTGGCCACACTCGGACTCGGCGGAATCGTTTACGCGTTCATCATGTCCGCTGCGAACGGCTGGAATGTTCCGGTGATCAAAGCAGCTGCGGCGATAGGACTTCTTTGCCTGGCCGCGTTGCCGCTTGTAGAACGCACGAGCAAGCAGCCGATGGTTCCTCTCGGCATTTTCAAGTCCAAGACCTTTGTCGCCGTCAATCTGATTACTTTTCTTTTGTATGCGGCACTCGGAGTGTTTTTCTTTGTGCTGCCCTTGAACCTTATTCAGATTCACAGGTATTCGGCGACAGCGGCTGGGGCCGCAGGCCTTCCCATGATTCTGTTGGTTTTTCTGTTATCGCGATGGTCAGGCGGACTAGTTAGCCGCTTCGGTCCGCGCTTGCCACTCGTTGCCGGCCCGCTGCTTTGCGCCGCGGGATTTGCGCTCTGCGCGCTTCCTACCGCCGGCGGGAGTTACTGGAACACATTCTTTCCCGCCATCATCGTGCTCGGTCTCGGTCTGGCCGTCACCGTCGCTCCATTGACTACCACCGTCATGAACTCCGTTGACGTGGATCACGCGGGCGCCGCATCTGGGATTAACAATGCCGTCGCGCGGGTCTCGGGTCTGCTCGCCGTCGCGATCTTAGGCGCCACGATGGTCAGCGCGTTCGGCCACCGACTGCATCGCGAATTAAACCAACTACCCATTCCACAAAATGCCGCGGCGAGCGTTGAAGCAAACCACACCAGACTCGCAGCAATCCCCATCCCCGAGAATCTCGACTCCAATACGAGATCCCTGGTCAGGCGCGCAATCGAATATGCATTCGTCTATGGGTTTCGGATTGTCTTACTGATCTGTGCAGGACTTGCGTTGTTGAGCGCAGCAACTGCTTGGCTGGTAATCAGGACATAACTCGCCCTCACTGCACCAAGAGCTGATCAGCGATGTTCATAGATCAGACGAGAATTGAATCCAATGGGACGAGCGAATCTTCCCGCTCGCCCCGAGGCTCTAGTTGCTGTCTAGCAAAGTTAGAAGGAGAAGCTGTTGACCAAGCGGACAGATTCGATCGTCAGCGAACCCAAACCGTAGAGCGCGTTTGAAATCGCCACGCCCCCGCCACTGGTCGTAGCCGAGTCGCTGGCCACCCTGGACTGAAGCAGGACCGTGTGATTTCCAGTCCCAACATTGAGCAGGATGAAATTGAAGCTGTGCGCACTGGTGGTGTCCAGCGCAAGAGTGATTTGTTCCGGCGTGAGGGTGCAGCCCACACCGCCTTGCGCAATGCAATCAGTGAAGATGTAGCCCAGGTTCGCCGTGAGCGTCTGTATTCTCTGGTCGAATATCACACCAGAACCCGTATTGTCCGGCTGCGCAAACGTACCGCTGATTACGTTTCCGTTGCTGTCGAGAACGGGATCAAGCACCACACGCACTTCCACTGTGCCCATAGCCGTAGCCGAACTCGTGCTGCCGGAACCGTTCCCTTTTACTTGCGTAGAGGTATAGAGGCCGGTCACTAGCGACGGCGTGACAAATAGATCTGCGATGTTGGACGTCTTGATGGTGCTTTTCATCACGTTGGTCCAGCCTGTGGAACAGGTTGTCGTTGCAGTGGTGCTGTTGCTCGGACAGGAAACGGACACAGTGTTGATTGCGGCTGTGGCCTTCGAACTCTGCGCCTCAGCTGCTGTTGCGAACAAACACATCATCATGGTTGGGATGAACAGATTTTTCAACTTCATTATTGCCTCCATATGAATTTGTTTCGTACTTGAAATAAAAATGCGCAAAATTGCGCAACCATTAGGAAACATTTATGACTTGTCTCAATCACACACCTCGACCTGACGATCTCCGGCCCTGGTCTGTGTTGAGATAATCAGAGTTCATACACTTGGAGTGCCAATCGAAGAAAATCAGAAAAGCCGCTGAATTCGCGACATTTTGTTTTTGCTCAAAACGGTAGCACTACACGACGTGGAAGAAGTACCTACGGGAAAGGAATTTCTCCTTAGGCATAAGCCTTAGGAGTGAGACGAATCGAAGACGCGCGAAGAAAAATTGCGCCGGGTGACGCAGGCCTTCAGGCCTGGAACATCCGGGTGGCGCAGAGCCTGCCCTGAGCGAAGTCGAACGGGCCTTCAGGCCTGCATTAAATGACAGCTAGAAAAAGGGGGCTTTAGCCCCTGAGGTCATTTCATCTGACTACTGACTACTTGCTACTGGTTATCAAGCACGTGCACGTCGCCCGCGCATATACCCTGCCCTTCGCATCCGCCGCCGACGCCTCCGATATCGCCGTTGTCCGTCCACGATGCACCACCTTGCCCTCACTCACCACCCGATCAGTCGCAACCGTCAGCGTGCGCGTGAAGTTCACTTTGAATTCCAGCGTCGTGTAACTCTCGCCCGGTAAAAGTGTCGAATGGACTGCCACGCCCATTGCACTGTCGAGCAGTGTGGCGATCACGCCGCCATGCACGCAGCCGATCGGATTGTATTGATGCTCGCCCACTTCCATCTCAAAGACCGCGCGTCCTTCGTCCACCTCAGTGAGCTTGAAGCCAAGCACCTGCGCGATTGGAGGCGCAGGATAGTCGCCAGCCATGAGTTTTCTCAGCAGCTCGAGTCCGGAGATCTTTTCTTTCGCGGCAAGAACGGTGAGCATGGGATCTCCCCATTGCGATGTGCGCGTGCGTACGGGCTGGGCAGAAGTGGCCATCTTGAAGACCTCGCTAGAGTTTGTTGAATAGATGAATACTTAATCGGAACGATTCTGAATCCTGACTACTTGCTACCGACTACTGACTACTGCTTCATTTGACTTAGTCCACAGACTTAGTCTACATTGAACTTCATGGAAATCAACATCCACGACGCCAAGACGAATTTTTCCAAGCTCCTGCGCCGCGTCGCCTCAGGTGAAGAGATCACTATTGCAAAGTCCGGAGTTCCGGTAGCACGCCTAGTCCCGGTCAAGCCGGAACAAAACACGCGCAAGCTGGGACTGGGTCACGGCACTCTCAAGATCGCCGATGATTTTGACGCTCCGCTCCCCGCGGAAGTAGTGGATTCGTTCTACCGCGGCAAGAAGTCCATCAAGAGCAGATGAGATACCTCCTCGACACATCGATTTTCTTATGGATGATTGCGCAACCGGACAAACTGAACGCGAAGGCTCGGAAGCTGCTTTCCGCTGCGGAAACGGAATTGTATTTATCCGCCGCCAGTTGTTGGGAGATCGTGATCAAGGTCGGCGTCGGGAGACTTGAATTGGACGCGCCCCCCGCGCAATACATCCCTAGATGGCAGTCCACTTTCAACATCCGACCGCTGGCCATCTCACAAATGCACGCGTTGGAGCTAAGCGAGCTGCCTGCCAACGCCCGTCACAAAGACCCGTTCGACCGGATGTTGATCGCCCAAGCCCGCACCGAGAAGATGCTCCTACTAACTTCCGATCTCACAGTCACGAGATTCGCCACGAACTATGCTGTCGAGACCTTTTGGTGTGGAAAATAGTTCTAGTCGTCAGCCCTTGCCGCCACCCTTCCCCCACTGGGCTTGCGACGCATCAACTCCACTAATGCCTGATAAAGACGCGTACGCATGGCATAGCGTTCATGAGCGCGGGTGATGTACCGCAGGTGTACTTCGACACCCGAGGTGGTCGGACGCAGGTTGATGGCGGGCTTCGCTGAAACCGACTGCGCCTGATGGCTGCGCGTGGCCCGAAGCCATTCTTCCTCGGCCGCGTGCGCATTGGCTTCGGTTTCCTGCTCGGCCATTTTTTGGATGGCCTCGATGATCGGATACGGATCCTGATCCGGCGGCACCATGATCTCGATCTCATCCCAGAGCCACTGTCCGCTGGTGGAGAAGTTGAAGAAATGGCCTTCGATCGCAAAGCTGTTGACGAATGCCACCTTGCGGCCCGTGGGGTGACCGGCATCGGCCCAGTTTCCAGTTTCGAGCAAAACTGTGCGCAACAGATTGATCTCAACCACTTCGCCGACCACCCCATTGATCTCTACCCAATCGCCAACGCGGATTCCATTGCGTCCCATCAGCATGAACCAGCCGAAGAATGCGACGATGAAATCCTTCAACGCCACCGTGAGGCCCGCGCCAGCCAGCCCGATGACCGTGGGCGTCTGGCTGGGCGCGCCGAAGATCACAAAGAAGATCAGCAGTAACCCGACCGCCTGCACCGCAAAACGAACCACCGTGCGCAGCGTCCGCAGGCGTGTGCGCTCCTTTTTCAAATCAGTAAAGAACCGGTCCACCAGCCACTCAACGAAAAACGCGCCTAAGAGGATGATGGTGATCAGCAGCGCAGATTGGATCATGCCGTGCATCGACTCGCGTTCATGAGACTTCGCCCTGTCTATCCAACTGCTGTAAACATTAGAAAGTTCCTGGTGGTCCTGGATCCGCTTGTTTAGATCTATAAGGTCCTTCTGATTTCCCGAAAGGCGCTGCAGGGATGAGATCACTGCGCTCGTCGCAGTTGCGGAATCCGCATTGTCTGATCCTGCGGCTCTGGCAGAGTCTTTCTGATTGGCTGCATGCGATATTGCCGACTGTTTGCTCTGTTCTTCGCCGGCCTTGACTTGCTTCTCCAGCACATCATGCTTCTGCGTGAGGGTGCTCGCTTCATCGTTCGCATCGCTCAACGCTTGCTGGAGTCTTGACGTGTTGTTGCGCAATGTGCGCCATGCCCCGAATTGGGCCCACAGATTGCTAGCCAGATAATCTACGTCTTTGTTGTTCGCAGGAGTCTGCTGACGACTTGCTTCGAGCGCGTGCTCGTTAGCTTCGTGCCGGCTGAACTGGCGCCGGATCCTGCTCAGCGGGTCCGCCCCAGAACGCAGCAAGTGGTCTTTAGCGTCCTCCAACTCATCCTGGTCGAGTTCTTGTTGCACTAGTGCGAAGTCGAGTTCCTGCTGAAGAGTGTCCTTGCGCGAACCGCTGGCAGCGGCAATCTGTTTCTTGAGTTGGTCGATCCGGTCCTGGTTCGCTTTGATCGCAGCTTCGGCTTTGTTCTGCCTCGACTGAAGTTCTTTGGTCTCAGCGGTAGGCGCGACAGGATGTTCTGCCGCATCATGCAACGCATCGGCGAATGCGAGATCTACTTCGTGGTCGGCGAGCTTCTCCACTTGCGCAGCGTATCGCCGCTCGACTGCATCCGAAGCCAGCGACGCCACCTCGCGAGCAGTCTGCAGCGGCTTCTCGTTTACCAGCGGAGCACGACGGCCCCTTTGTGCCTCGGGTTGCCCCAGATCACGGGTGAGTATCAGCCCAATGACTGCTAGTACCACCAGCCCTAGCAGACCCAGAGTTGTCATCCATTGGCGAGGTTTCATCAGCATAAGAGTGCCATTATACGAACTCGTGCTCACGCTCGTCCCCTCGCCGCCAGCGAAATATCCTGAAGGCAGCCAGCATCTTACGAATCGGATTTGAGATGTTCCGCTAAACCACAGCCAAGCATCGTATTGGACATGGTGGATGAGACGAGAGGAGCGGCTGACAAAACGCAGGTTGTCATTTTAGGAGGCGGGTTCGCTGGAGTTGAAGCCGCGCGCTACCTCGATCGCACGGCGGCCAAGCGGACAGATATAGAGGTGACTCTCGTCAGCAGAGATAACTTCTCTCTATTTACGCCTATGCTGGATGAGGTGGCGGTCGGTGATCTT
>JAOAPH010000185.1 GCA_025462835.1 Candidatus Angelobacter sp.
CTCGCGATACTCGACGTGTACAAGAACGGCAAGAAGATTGACACCATGTACCCCGAGCGGCGCTTCTACAAATCCAGCCAGCAGCCCAGCACCATGGTCGCGAACCGCAGCACTATCCAGGAAGATCTCTACCTCGTTTATGCCGGGCGCAATCCTGATAACGACCGGCCCATCATCAAGGCGCACCTGAACCCGCTCGTGAGCTGGATATGGGCGGGGGTATTCATCATCGTCTTCGGCACATTCATCGCGCTGGTTCCGAACCTGCCCGCAACTTCAGCCGCGCCCCGCAAACCGACTCCCGCCGCTGCCGCTTCCGTCGCAAGCGGAAATGGTTCGCACGGCGCTGAAGTCGCGTCAACGCCCGATAAAGTGAAAGTGGGCCAATGATCAAGCGTCTCCCATTTGTGCTTCTGATCATCGCGCTGGGGTTGTTAACTCTCGGCGCGGATTCCACCAACCGTCGTTTCGAAAAAGTCGGACACCAATTGATGTGTACCTGCGGATGCAATCAGGTACTGCTCGAGTGCAATCACGTGGGCTGCACCTCGTCCGACGGGATGCGGAGCGAACTGATGGCCGGCATCAAGGGTAGCAACAATGATAAGACGGTACTCCAGACGTTCGTCGAAAAATACGGTCCCACCGTGCTCGCTGCTCCAACCATGGTCGGATTCAATCGTGTCGCTTGGATCACCCCTTTTGCCGTTTTCATTCTGGGGATAGGTTTGGCGGTATTCGTCGTACGGAATTGGAAATTACGTCCCGCCTCGGCTCCCGCTCGCTCCACGGCAAAAGTGCCTGAGGGAGACGCCATGCAAGCTTTTCGCGAACGCGCCCGGAAGGAGACCGACATATGATCACGGCTGCTTGTGCGCTGATGGCCGTCGGCCTCTTTGTTTATGTCTTCGCCCCTGTCGCCAACCTTGCGCACGGTGAGCAGAAGACGCGCCTGAGTTATTTGCGAGAGCGAAAAGAAGTGGTATACGAAAACCTCCGCGATCTCAATTTTGAATTCAAGGCCGGGAAATTTCCCGAATCCGATTACTTCACCATGCGCGCCAGCCTGGAAAACGAAGCCGCAGTGGTGCTCGCGGAGATTGAAGATTTGGAGCGCGGTGTCCGCTGATATGCGCCTGCCGTGTCGGCAACTGCGTTCTTGGGTGGAGCAGGCCTTTAGGTCTGCAATTACAACACGACGGCTGGTGGTGCCACAGCTGGAACTTGATTTGAGAGGGCACGGCTTTAGCCGTGCCGAAAGACATCTTAACCGCACCGGCTTTAGCCGTTGAGGTCCGTTAGTGGCGTATTGGGCGCACTGCGTTTTCGGGTGGAGCAGGCCTTCAGGCCTGCAATTACAACGTTTGACACGACGGCTTGTGGTGCCGCAGCTGGAACTTGATTTGAGAGGGCACGGCTTCAGCCGTGCCGCAACGCATCGTAACCGCACCGGCTTGAGCCGCTGAGGTCCATTAGTGGCATTATTGGGCGCTTTCGGGTGGAGCAGGCCTTCAGGCCTGCAATTACAACATTGATTGAAGGCGGCTTTAGCCGCTGAGGTTAGGAAGAGGACGACAAATTGACTCGCTTGATCAAAACGAAATACTCCCTCGCACTTGCGACTGCAATAATCTTTTGCTCTACCGTCTCCTTCGCCGCCGACATCACCGGCACGGTCACTAACAAAACCACCAACAAGCCGGCCGCAGGCGACGACGTCATCCTCCTCCGCCTCGCCCAGGGAATGGATGAGGTCGCACGCACCAAGACCGACGCCCAAGGCCACTTCAAATTGAATCTAGCCGATGCCGCTGGGCCGCATCTTCTCCGCGTGAACCATCGCAACGTGAATTATCACAAGCCCGTACCTCCGGGGACTAAATCTGTCGATGTCGATGTCTTTGATGCCGCCGAGACCTTGGACAAGGTTTCGCAGTCGGTCGCCGTCATGCGCCTCGAAGCCGATGGCGGGACCTTGCGCGTGATCGAGATGTACGCCATCACCAATGCATCGAACCCGCCGCGCACGCTGATGTCGCCGAAGAGTTTTGAAGTCGTCTTACCGGATGGCGCGAAGATCACGCAGTCACTCGCTGCCGGTCCCGGCGGAATGCCGGTGAATTCCGCTCCGATTCCCACGGACCAAAAAAATCATTACGCGTTTTTATTCCCGATCCGCCCGGGCGAAAGCAGGTTTCAAGTCGCCTACACCGTGCCGTACGACGGCAAAGCCAAGATCGATCCCAAACTTTTGCGGCCCACGGAAAATTTTGCCGTGAGCGTGCCTAAGTCCATGCAGCTGTCGCCGACCGCCGGTTCAAAGCTACAGGCGAAAGGTGAGGACGCGGGAATGTCGGTCTATGTTGCGCAAAACGCGGCAGTCGGTGCGCCAGTCGGGTTCACTGTCTCCGGCACCGGAACCGTGCCCCTCGATAATTCCGCAGATTCAGGTGGCGGCGATTCCGGGGCTCCAGCGCAAAGTCCAGCCGACGCCACCAATCGTCCCGGTGGAGGCCTTGGCACTCCGGTCAATACTCCCGATCCCTTATACAAATATCGTTGGTGGATCATTTCTGTGGTCGCGTTAGCCCTCGTCGGTGGTGCCGCATATAGCATGAGCGCACCCACTCAGAATGCTGTCGCCGCAAAGGGGCAGGCGACGCCGCAGGATTTTCTGAAGGAAGAATTATTTCATCTGGAATCAGACCGGTTGCACAGCAAGATCTCTGCCGAGGACTACGCCAAAGCAAAGGCCGCGCTAGATCTGCTCATGCTTCGTGTCGCCGCCAAAAAAGGTAGTCGGGCCTGAACACCAACCAGTTCTTTACAGCTCGCATCTTTAACGGTAAGTTCGATAACGCAGTCCGACGGAGTGGATATGCCCTTCTCACAAATGGCCACAAGCGCGGTCGCAAACAGGCTGCCAAAAGTCATCAGCCCCAAAGCTCATGCCGTCATCGATTATGCAATGGCCGGGACACTCTTCGCGATGGGCGCATTTTTCTGGCGCAACAACAAGCGTGCCGCGATCGGCGCAATGCTTTGCGGAGCGGCGACGGCAGCCACTTCCATGCTGACCGATTATCCCGGCGGCGTGAAGCGCGTCATAAGTTTTGAGACTCACGGAAAGATCGATGCGGGACTAGCCGGCCTCACAGCGACGATGCCGAATTTTCTCGCCTTCAGCGACGAGGAGGAAGCAAAGTTTTTCCGGGGAGCGGCGCTGGCCGAGACTGTTGTAGCGGGCCTGACAGATTTCGAAGCGCCAGCAGGCAAAGTCTTGCGGATGCCAGCAGACAGAATGGCGTAGATTTCGATATCGCGACAAAACGAGGGCGGCCGCGTGCCGCCCTTTTTCATGCAATCTTCTTGTGGAGTCTTTTGCCGTTTCTGCTTTCGCGCAACTCTGATTCCGCGCGATACCAATTCTCTTCGTGGCGACCCTCTAGCCGGCCACTCTCTTCGTACAGTTCGTACGCGCGCTTGCGCACCTCATCCAGGTCGATCGTCGCGTTACCTTCGATCACCGCGTTGCGTTCCGTGGCGATCGTCGCCTCTGCGGTGCTTACCGGTTCATCGGTCGTAGGAACTCGGGTCTTCGCTTTGGTGGTTCTTTTAGCGGCGGAATTGCGGGGCTGTTTATCGTTTGCCATTTCTTTGCTCCAAGATTTAAAGCAGCGGGGCCGGTACAGAGTGGGTTCGGTGATTGGAAGATTGCGATTTACAAACTCGGCGGAATTATGGCCACTCCGTCCCCCCGTTTGGCCTATACTAACGCATCGCGATGAGGAAAATCACTGCTCCCATGAATTTTTTCTCAATGAAAATCGTGCGATTTGACTTCAGCTTCTGACACCCGCAACGCCGTCACTTTCGCCGCCTTGACTGAGACCACATTCTCAAGGTTTTGCAGCGTCCCCTCCACCAGTAGGAACTTTTCATTTACAACTGTCATGCGGTTCCGATCATAGATATCAGGAGTGATGATCACATTGGCGATTCCAGTCTCATCTTCCAAGCTGAGGAAGATGAATCCGCTGGCCGTTCCCGGACGTTGCCTCGCGATCACCGACCCTGCCACCCTCACATATTTTCCATTGCGCACATTCGGCAGCTCATTCGCGCGATATACATTCTGCGCAACCAACCGCGCGCGATGGTAAGTCATAGGATGCGGCCCAACGGTAACGCCGGTCCCATGGAAGTCGGCTACCAGACGCTCCTCGGCGGTCATCTGCGCCAGAGGCGACGAAACATCCTCTCCATCCAACTCCGCCAACAGCGGCCCCGTAGGCTGCGCAACCCGCTCCACATCCCAAAGCGCAACCCGCCGATGTGGCTTTTTTAAGGTGGAGCCGCCTGCAATAAAGGTTGGATCTTCGATATGGGTGGCGCGGGGCAGGGTGGCGCAGGCCTTCAGGCCTGCAATTGCAACTTCTGACACGTCGGCTTTAGCCGCTGAGGTCGATTGCGTATGGCTTTGAGCGGGCACGACTTCCGCCCTGCCATTTTGCAAGCTCGAGCTTTGAGGGGGCACGGCTTTAGCCGTGCCGTTAAGCATCGATATGTGGGCGGCTTCAGCCGCTGAGGTCGACTGCATGTTTCCTGCAATCGAATTCAGGGCCCCAATCTGCGCCAGCATCACCAAATCTTTCTTCTGCAACTCCGGAACCCGCCGAGCTAAATCACCAACCGATTCAAACTCTCTCCGCCCCCGTTGCCGGACCAAAGCCTGCCCCGCCTCCTCCCACAACCCACGCACATACCGCAGCCCCAATCGAAGCGCGAAATTACGTACCGCCGGCGTCTCGCCGGCTGTCGCGGCGGCATCTTGCCGCCGCATGTCTTTAGCTGATAGCTGATAGCCGACAGCTGACACCTGCCCCTCCAACGTACACCGCCATTCCGACCGCATCACATCCACCGGCAGCACGCGCAATCCATGCCGTTGCGCATCTTTCACGATCGTTGCCGGATGATAAAAACCCATCGGCTGATTATTCAGCAGCGCTGCCGTGAAAGCCGCCAGGTAATTGCATTTCAGGTACGCGCTCGCATAGGCGATCAGCGCGAAGCTGGCCGCGTGCGACTCAGGAAATCCATACAGCGCGAACGAACTGATGAACAAAACGATCTCGTCCTGAGTCTTTTTATTGATACCATTCGCTCCCATCCCTGCTCGCAGCTTGGTCTCAATCTCTTTCATCTTCTGCGTCGAACGACGGCTCCCCAATGCGCGACGCAGCTCCTCCGCCTCACCGCCACTGAAATTTGCGCAGATCATCGCCATGCGCAGCAGTTGCTCTTGAAAGAGCGGCACGCCCAGCGTCCGCGCCAGCACCGGCTCCAGCGAAGGATGCGGATACATAACCCTCTCCCGCCCCTGCCGACGCTTCATGTACGGGTTCACCATCTGCCCAACGATCGGCCCCGGACGAATCAACGCGACTTGCACCACCAGGTCATAAAACTTCTGCGGACAATTTCGCGGCAGCGAAGCCATCTGCGCGCGGCTCTCGATCTGGAACATGCCCACCGTGTCCGCCTTCTGAATGGCGTCATAGGTCTTAGGATCATCTTGCGGCAGATGGGCGAGGTCCACATCTTCACGATATTCATCGCGAATCAGCGCGATCGAATCTTCCAGCACCGCCATCATTCCCAGTCCGAGCAGATCGACTTTGATGATGCCCAAGTCGGCGCAATCATCTTTGTCCCATTGGACAACCACGCGTCCCGGCATGCTCGCCGGTTCCAGCGGAACAACGGAATCGAGTTGTCCCTGGCAGATCACCATGCCGCCCGAGTGCTGTCCCAAATGCCGCGGCAGATCGCGCACACGAATACACAAGTCCATGAAGCGGGCGATGCGCGGATGTCGTAGATCAAATCCCGCCTCGCGAAAGTTGCGCTCCAGCGTGTCTGCGGGATCGCGCCACTCCCAAGTGCCCACCAGCTTCGACAAGCGATCGAGCGTCTCGGCATCAAAGCCCAGAACCATTCCCATTTCGCGCGCCGCCGAACGTCCGCGATACGTGATCACATTCGCCGTCATCGCCGCGCCCATCGTTCCGTAACGCCGATACAAATATTGGATAACGCGCTCGCGCTGATCGCCGCTGGGCAAGTCGAGATCGATGTCTGGCCACTCGCCGCGCTCTTCCGAGAGGAAGCGCTCAAACAACAATTCCATTCCCACCGGATCGATAGCCGTGATCCCCAGCGCGTAACAGACCGCGCTGTTCGCCGCCGATCCGCGCCCCTGCACCAGGATCCGCTGCTCGCGACAGAATCGCACCAGGTCCCAGACGATCAGGAAATATCCGGCCAGATCCAGTCTTTCAATCAGCGCCAGCTCACGCTCGATCTGCCGCCGCGCCCGCTCGTAATACGGACGATATCTCTCCCGCGCTCCCTCCTGCGTCCGCGCGCGCAGGAATGACATCATCGTTTCGCCTTCGGGCACCGGATACCGCGGAAACTGGTATCCCAGATCCGCCAGCGTGAATTCCAATCGCGACGACAACTCTTGCGTGTTCGCAATCGCCTCGGGGATGTCGGCGAATATCTGCGACATCTGCGCCGCACTTCGCAGATGTCGCTCAGAGTTGGGCGACAGCAACCGCCCGGCAGTTTCAAGTTGCGCGTGATTGCGAATGCAAGTGAGCGCGTCCAGCATCTCGCGCTCAGGCGGCGTGGCATAGCGCACGCCGTTGGTGGCGAGCACCGGCAGGTTGAACTCCCGCGCCAGTTGCACTGCAGCCTGATTCCGCGCCTCTTCGCCGCGATCAAAATGCCGCTGCAACTCGACATAAACATCTCGCGGCCCAAAGATGTGGATGAGATGCTGCAACCGCTTTCTGCCCTGCGACAATCCGCCTTGTTTCAGCGCCGCTGCCAGCGGCCCCTCCTCACCACCAGTGAGACATATAAGCCCAGAGGAATGTTCAGCCAAATCGTCATATGAAACTGCCGTCTCGCCCGACATCGTTTTTGTTTTCGCGCGAAGCTTCATCCGCGTGATCAGCCGACAGAGATTCTGATATCCCGCACGCGATTCGGCAAGCAGGGAACAGCTGGATTGCGCTTCAGCGCCGTCGCTGCCTACAGCCAGCTCCGACCCTATATGCGCCTTCACTCCCAACTTCTTCGCCGCGGTATGAAATCGTGGAGCGCCGTAAACGCCATCGCGATCCAGCAACGCCATCGCCGGCATATTCATGTGCGCACAAGCAGCCGCCAGCGCCTCAGGTTGCGACGCACCCTCAAGAAAACTAAACGCCGAACGCGCATGAAGTTCGATGTACATAAAATTCAAAAACATTTAACCGCGGATAAAAGAAGGATCAAAACGGATCAGGCGAAAGTGCTTTTGGCTAAGTGCTCATACTTTTCTGGAGCGAAGCGGAGTTTATGGTTTTGTCGTTTCGCTTTCCTCCGCGCTCTCTGTGCCTCCGTGGTGAAAAGCTTTTGCTTGATCTTTCTTTGATCTTCTTTTATCCGCGGTTAAGCTCTTGCCTTTAGTCGTAGCTCCCCTCAAGAAACCACTCCCCACTATTCAAATCCCGATACACGCGATAAAACATCACATCATCTGCTCTCCGCACCGCCACATCCCACTCCTCGCGAGACCACGCCTGATCTCCCCACCACTCACCTGAGTTCCGCCACGGCCCTGCCAACGCAACCACTTCAGCGAATGCTCTGCTTCCATTCAGCAACAATCGCGACGGCGCACCGTTGCGCAATTCAACTTTCACTGGCAATGCAGGACGAAACATGCGCACTGCGGTCGTAACCTGTGGCACAGTTTTAGCCTGCCCTGAGCGAAGCCGAAGGGCCCTCGGCTGTGTAGGCTCGACCGCCGCGGTGAAATGCCGCATCAGAAACGCATCCGGCCTGTGCGTATCCACCAGCACCGGCGAGCCAACCCGTTCGGCTACATTCACATTTGCTGACTCCAGCTTCTGGCGACTGGATTTCTTTCCCAATCCCTGAACCACATTGCGAATCCGCGCCAACGTAAGTTCCATGCGCTCCGGTTCCGGCGACGCAGGAACAAACAACCCACCCTGAGCCGCTCGCGCCCGCGCCGACTCGGCGATGAGCGTGATCTTCTTTACCGGCCACGACGGCGGACTCGACTGCAAATCCAGTTGCAGCAACTTGAGAAAAACTTTGCCGTCCCGCATCGGCACCGGCAGTCGGATGACGCGCTCGTGAAAGTCTTTGCTGACTACTGACTTCTGACTACTGACTACTGCTCTCTGCACCTCCTCATTCACTTCCAACTTCAGCCGCATCCGCAATTCATTCGTCGAGAGCGCTCTTGCCGCCAATCGGGTGCAAAGCTGTTCCAGAAGTCGCGACAAGATGAAGGCCAGTGGCTCAAGCAGGTCCACCGCATCTTCCAGTTCCATGCTCTCTTCGAAATAAAGCTGCGCTTCCGCCGAAACAATCGTCCGCGAAGTTTTTCCCAACGCCAGCGCCTGCAAGCGCAATCCCTCTTGACCTAAACGCTCGGACAAAGCCAACGACGGCAGCGCTGCCAACGAGCGCAGGTCGCGCACGCCCCAGCGATCCAGCGTCTCCAGGATTTCTTCCGACACGCCGAGCACATCGATCGGCAAGCACCCCAACCGCTCCGCCTCCTTGCCTTGCGGGATCACAGTGGTCCCGGGGAAGCCGAGCGCAGCGTGCATCGCGGCGTCAGGATTGGAGGCCACAGCCACGTTTGCTTCCAGTCCCATTCCCGCTGTATGACGCGACAACTCACAAGCAATGCTCTGTACCGGACCAAACAATTGTTCCAGCCCATGCAGGTCGACAATGACAGTGTCCGGTGCAGTCGATTCCACTCGCGGAGAAAATGTCTGCCCGCAATCGAGCAGCGCCGCATGCGCCGATTCTTCCTGCGCCAGCGACCGCCGCAGCAACGTCACTTGCGGACACGCCTCGGCTTGCAACTTCGTCATCCCCGCAGCGATTCCCGCATTGCGCGCTTTTTCGTTCGCCGCAATCACTGTGACAATCGGAGGCGTGCCCTCCAGCACTGCCACCGGCTTTTCGCGCAGGCCAGTGATCGCATCACAATTTCGCACCACCGCCTGCACGGGAAAATCGGGAACGTAGATACAGGCAAAAGGCATTGCGCCTCATCCTGCCCAAGGCATTTGTGTTTCAAATCCGGAGAGAACTGCAGACGGCGGCTTCCGGCAATCCGCCACGGCCGTGTGGCACAAGTTTGATAGCCTGCCCTGAGCGGAGCCGAAGGGCCCTCGGCTGTGTGCCACTTCCACCTGAACACCCAATCCCCGCAGCAGGTCTGAAAACGTGGGAGCTGCAGCGCACCGCTGCGAACCGGTTGAATAGAATTCCTCAGACAGCAAGTTTGACCACCGTGCCTGCACAGCCTTCACTTGCAGCACCAGGGAAGCGCATGTCTTCGCATACGGCTCCTGCTCCAATATCACCAACGCCGTCGGCGTGTTCTCCACCGCACGACGAAACCGAAACCACGATGTCAGTGGAACGCGCCGGGCGACTTCCGGCGCAATGTCGCCCAGATCGACGGCGACTAATCCGAATCCGCCACTCTGCAACAGCAGGTCGGTGACCTTGAGCGCTTTTTCTAATGCGTTAAAAGCCGCCGTACGATTTCCAGAACTCGTCCCGCACCGCACCCAGAGCAAGCGACTCAGATCCACGCCGGAATTTTCCGCCGACGCCGGATGGAACGCGTCAGTCGCATCCACCACCGCACAAAACTCACGCCTTGATTGGTTTCCTGTCACTTGCGCCAGCAGGGAAAACATTAGTGACGTCCTGCCAGACGATCCTGCTCCGCAGATCTCGCTCAGTGCTCCCCGCGGCAGGCCTCCCGTTTCGGCTCCTGTCTCTCTGGCGATTCCGGCATCCACTTCGGCGATACCGGTGGAGAACACTTCCACTCGTGGCTTCTCCCGCACCGTGAGCGCCGATGGAATTTTCTTGGCGAGATTGGATTCCACTTGCGCGCGCACAATTTCAGCGCGGGAAATCGGGATTGCAGAACCGCTGCGGGAGACCATGCAAGAAACCTCAGAAGGGAAAACCCAAAACCTAACCGCGGATAAAAGACAGATAAGAACGGATCAAGCAAAAGCTGGCTTTGGCTCAATGCACTGGAGCGAAGCGGGAGCCGTATGGTTTTACAGTCTTTCGCTTTCCTCCGTGTTCTCCGTGCCTCCGTGGTGAATAAGCTTTTGTTCTATCCGCCTTTATCTTTCTTTTATCCGCGGTTAAAGCTTTTGCTTTTGCTTTCAAATCCAGCATCTTACTTTCGCTTTTTCTTCGCCTAAACAATTGAGATTCTGCCCCACCCATGAAGGGTTGTCAACTGCCCATTTTTGGTGCATTTCAGTGTTCATCAGACCCGCAGCACACGCATCGAACTGAGTAGGTTTCATGTCCACGCTCAAAGACAAACTTGAGAATGCTTTAAATGAAAGCCGAATCCTCATCCTCGGCGCACAGGTCCTCATCGGTTTCGGCTTCCGCACCGTCTTTGAGCGCGGCTTTTCCAAGTTGTCTTCCACCTTGCAGGAAATGAAGCTTGTCTCTTTGGGGATGATGATCCTTGCTCTGGGTCTTCTTGTCTCACCCGTGGCCTATCACCGCATTGTTGAGCGGGAACAACCCGCTCCTGATTTGCACAACTTCACGCAGCGCGTGATCACATTTGCCCTACTGCCGTTTGCGTTTGCCATGGGATGGGACTCATACGTCGCGTCCGCAAAAGTACTTTCGCCTTCGTACAGTTGGATCTTTGGCCTGCTCATCGCAGCAGTGGCCTGCTACTTCTGGTACGGATTGGAATACCACACCCGACGGCACAAAAAAGATCTTTCAGAGCAATCAGAGGGAGGGAAACAGGAATCCATGGAATTGAAGGACAGGATTAAAGAGGTGCTGATCGAAGCACGAATGGTTTTACCCGGCGCCCAGGCGCTGATTGGATTTCAATTCATAGTCGTTCTTACCGACGCCTTCGACGAACTCCCACAATCGTTGAAGATCCTACATCTGAGCAGTCTCTTTTCCGTCGCGCTGTGCACTATCCTGCTGATCGCGCCGGCTGCTTATCACCGCATTGTTTGCCGTGGTGAAGATTCTGAAGACTTGCTGCAATTTGCCAGCGTGATCATTCTCGCAGCCATGGTCCCCCTTGCTGTCGGACTCGCCACCGATTTCCTGATCGTCACTTGGATGGTCACCAAATCTACGGCCGTTGCGCTGGCAGCATCCACAGCAATGCTACTGCTGTTGCTGGGATTCTGGTTTGGATACATGTGGTGGTTGCGGGGTCGCAAGCAAGCCCAAGCGAGTATGCAAAATCTTCGCCAAACAAGAGTGGCATAGCGAAAGCACTTGGCTTTCGATTTGATCGATTCGTGAAAATCCGTGTAATCCGTGCGATCCGTGGCAAGGCCTTGGTTGTTGCCTTTGGCCTTCAACGAGAAACCAGAAACGAGAAACGAGAAACGAGAAACCGCTTTACAGCTTTGACAGGGCACGGCTTCAGCCGTGCCGTACGTACCTGAATCGGGCGGCTTTAGCCGCTGAGGTCGAGAAGTTGCGCTTTTGACGAGAAACGAGAAACCGCCTTACAGATTCTTCTTCATCGAATCCAGCCCGGCTTTTATGTTCTCTGGTGAGGTCGAGAACGAAAATCGCAAATGTCCTTCTCCGTGCTGGCCAAAGACGATCCCGGGCACGGTTGCCACTTGCGCAATCTCGAGCAGGTGGGAGGCCGCTCGGCGGCTATCGCGGTCGATTCGCGTTACTTCCGGGAAGGCGTAGAACGCTCCCGGCGGCATCGGACACTTCAATCCCAGCGAGTTCAGGCCGTTGACCATCAAGTCGCGACGCTTCTTGTAGGCCGCGCGCATCTCCGCAAAAAATTCGATCGGCGTTGCTAATGCCGCCAGCGCCGCCCATTGCGAGGGCGTGGAGACGCCATTCGTCGAATACAGCGTGGTTTTGCGCAATCCCGTCATCCACGGTTCCTTCGCCACCACATAACCAACGCGCCATCCCGTCATCGAATAGGACTTTGACAGCGTAAAGCAGCTCAGCGTGCGCTCGAACATCTCCGGCAGTGATGCGATGGAAACATGATTGCCGTCATACACCAGGTCTTCATAGGCTTCGTCGGAGAAGACGATCATGTCGCGGTCGCGCACAAATTTCGCCACTGCTTCCGCATCAGCGCGGGTGAAAACCACGCCGCCTGGATTCTGCGGAGTGTTGTAGTAGATCGCGCGAGTGCGAGCGTTGGAATACTTCGCCAGCGTCTCCGCAATTCCATTCCGGCGCGCTTCATCGGTTGAAACGAATACCGGTTTCGCTTGCGAATATACGATCAGGTCTTTGATCGGGGTCCAGAACGGAGAGAACATCAGGACTTCATCGCCGGGATTCAACACCGTCTGGAACGATCCAAAAAGTCCCTGCATCCCGCCATTGACCACGATTACGTCTTCCACTTTCGCGGGGATGCCGTTGCGCTCAGATACCTTCTTCGCGATCGCTTGCCGCAACTCCATCACGCCGGACGACGGCGCATATCGCGTCTTGTTGTCGCGAAGCGCGCGGCTCATCGCATCTTTTATGTGGTCGGGTGTGGCCAGATAGGGTTCGCCACCTTCGTACTGGTGGACTTGTACTCCCTGGGCGCGCAGATCCATTACCTTGTTGCGGATTTGAACGATATCGGAAAAGCCAACTTGCTCCAGGCGGTCGGAGATGCGGAATCGTGCGGATGTGGAGATCGGTGTAGAACTCACTTGGGAAGATCGATCCTGTTGTTGGCGTTGGGAACCTTCGAGTATATCGGAGTTCCCAACGCCATCCAACTGCGGAATAACCGATTACAAACCATGTTTAAACAAATGAATTCCAAGGCCGAGTAATGCGATGCCACCAAAGCCTAACAGTACTCGCCTTCCCATGGTCGGCACTAGTTTACGCGACGGCTTCCAGTAGAGCGTCATCGCCTGAAAAAGAAACAAACCACCAAAGCCGACGCAATAAAACGAAATTGGAACTGCAATCCACCTCATACCCTTGCCTCTGTGATTTGCCTTGCCTAGTCCTACCTTGCCGCGTTGCGCTTTTCTAACCAGAAACGAGAAACTAGAAACTGCCACATCCTACTTCGCCGCGGCAACCGCCGCTGCGTTCTTCTTCAGTGGATGGTCCAGATTGGCCAGCCGCCATCCGGTTTCATATACCAGCCGGCCGACGCGGGTCATCTTGTCGAAGTCGATCTTGTCCACCGTGTCCGTGGGTTGGTGATAGTCCACATGGATGCCATCGAAGTAGAAGATGATCGGGACACCATGCTTGGCATAGTTCCAGTGATCCGAGCGGTAATAGATGCGTTCCGGATGATTCGGATCATTTAAAAGGTAATCAAGTTTCAGCTTTTCGAAATCCGAATTGGTGGTTTCGCTGATCTGGTTCAACTCCGGACTGATTCGATCCGCGCCGATCACATAGATAGTGTCTTTGTCCGTGAGCTGCTTGTCGCCTTCGGCGGTGTCGCCCGCAGGTTTAGAGCGGCCGATCATGTCGATGTTGAGGTCGACTATAAGTTTCTCGAGCGGGACAGCCGGAGCACGGTCGGTGTTGTACTGCGAGCCCAGCAGACCCAACTCTTCTCCCGCATGGAAGATGATGAACACTGACCGCTTCGGACGCTGCATCGAAAGCGCATGTGCGATGGTCAATACTGTCGTTGTTCCTGAGCCATCATCATCGGCGCCGTGATAAATCTCGCCGTTCTTCCCGGTCTTCAAATGATCGTAGTGCGCGCTGAAAGTGACGTATTCATCCTTTAATACTGGGTCCGTTCCCTCGAGTGTTGCCACCACGTTCTGCGTTTTCACCGCGATTATATTCAGCGCGATCTTCGCCTTTGCCGATGCATTCAGCAACTTGGATTGAAGCGGCTCGCCGTTCTTGATCTTCGCTCCAAGAGCGTCGAAGGTTAGATCCATCTGCGCCAGCAGCTTTTCCGCGATGGCTGGCCCCATCGTGATCGCCGGCAGTCTGTCGTTGTTGTTGTATGCCAGGCGAACGCTCTCCTGATTAAGGTTGCGCTGCTTGTAGGGATCGCCCTTCATCATGTTGGCAAACTGTGTGGAAGTCGGAACGGAAATGGTTCCGATTGCGCCATGCGCCTTCGCCGCCTCTTGGCCGCTCTCGTTGTCGTTCAGCTTGGAAGAATCGATGTCTTTCGGCAACCCGCGGACGACGATCAGCCACTTGCCCTTCACATCCAGTCCTGCATAGTCGTCGTGGTTCAGCCGCGGCGCGGAGATCCCATACCCGACGAACACAATGCCACCTTCGAACGCACCTTCGCGCGAGCCGGCGTTGTAGAAGTCTCCGTATGTGTAATCGGAGTTCTCACCGCCAATCGTCATGCTCAATGAAGTCTTCGCCGGATCAGGTTTAACGGTCAGAACGTCAAAGCTCTGCATGTATGAGCCGTTATCGCCAGCACCTTTGTAGCCGTATGCTTTTAACCGGGTCGCAAGATATTCGGCAGCGATGCCAAAGTTCGGTGACAGCGTGTATCGTCCGCCAAGTTGGTCGGACGAAAGAAACTCGAGATGCATCCGCAGCTCGGTCGGATTGATCGCCGCCACGGATTCAGCAGGAGGTTTCGCCAGCTTTTTATCGACAGCGGCAAGGTTGAGCGAAGTGCACGTGAGCAGCAAGGCAACTGCGGCTGCCCGAAGGAATGGACGAAAATGATGTGGGTTCACGAAAAGATACTAAATCCTGCGGCAATTCCTGTCATTTGTATGTTGCTGGGTTCATTGCTTTCGAATTTCAAGAAACCAAAAACGACAAACGAGAAACTAGAACAGACAAACAAGAAACTAGAACAGACAAACGAGAAACTAGAAGAGACAAACGAGCAACCAGCCTTTCAGCTTTGACAGGGCACGGCTTCAGCCGTGCCGCACGTTCGCTGACTCGGCCGGCTTTAGCCGCTGAGGTCCGCCAAGTTGCTTTTAACGGGAAACCGCTACTTGATCTCCCCACCCGTCGGATTGCACGTCATCTGCACCACCGCGTATGTCCTTTCCAGTTCAGCGATCTTCCGCCCTTGCTCCGCAAGTATCTCCTGATAGTTCTGCGGCGCCATACCCCAGCATCCGGTCAGCCGATAGAAATAGATCGGCTTTCCATTCTTGGCCACCAGCTTGTTCTTCGCGTTGCAAGATGCACCCAGTTGTTTAAGCTTCTGCTCCACGGTGATTGCCGCGCCACCCTCGCGACTTACAACATCGTCCAGTTTTGTGTCAGTCGGAAGACACGATTCAACGCTCTTTTTTCCAGTTGTCCTTGCTTCCATCAACATAGGCGCGAAAGCGAAGCACAAGATGATCAGATATCGCAGCTTGGGCATGAGCAAAGCTTAGTCTCAGAGGGCAGGACGTGCAAAGCGGGGACAAAAAAGCCCGGCGGCGCTCGTCCTATGCATGAGGGTCACGCGGCCAGGGCTGAGGGGTAAATCAAGGTGAATGCAGAGTAGCTGGAATCGCGTGTCTCACAAAACGCCAACGTGCGCCAAGCTGTGGAACTCCTGTGGAAGCCCTGTCGCTCTTGTGGAAACCGCGTACCAAAACTCGTTGCATGCACTTGTGCAATAATGCTCCGCCATGAAAACTCACCGCGCCCTCTGCTCGCTGTTCGTCGTAGTACTTGCTTGCGCCTCACTGCTGTCGCAGACGTCACCGCAAACACCGGCTGCTCCTGCCACCGAAGCCGCCGACCTCATCAAGCAAGCGCGACAACTGAATAGCGATGGCAAGCAGGACGAAGCAATCGTTCTCTACGAGAAAGCGATCAAGACCGCCTCGGGCAAAGACCTCTACGACGCCCAACTCGGCGAAGGCATAGCGCTCGATCTGAAAGGCCAATACGACGAAGCTCGCAAGCATCTCGCGAAAGCTATCGAACTCGCGCCCGCCGATTCCAAGATTCAAGCGTTGAAGGCCATGGCCTTCTCTTACGCCTTCCAGCGGAACGCCAAGGATGCCGCCAGATTCGAAAATCAAGCTTTCGACTCGCAGATCGCAGCACAAAAATTCGTCGACGCCGCAGGAACCGCCAACGAACTCGCGCGCATTCAACTCGAATCCGGCGACATCAACGATGCCGCAAAAACCTACAAGACTGGATACGACACCGCGCTCAAGGCACCGCTGACTCCCGCGGAACGCGACCTCTGGGATTTCCGTTGGGAACACGCCCAAGCGCGGATTGCTGCCCGTCGCGGAAACAAGGCTGAGGCGCAAAAGCACGTCACCGCCGCAAAGGCTATTCTCGACAAGGGAACCAATCCCAATCAGGCTATCTTCTTTCCGTATCTCACCGGATACGTCGCCTTCTACACCGGCGATTACAAGACAGCTATCACCGATCTCAAGCAGGCCGACCAGAAAGATCCGTTCATCCTCGCGCTCATCGCCCAAGCCTACGAAAAGACGGGCGACCGATCACAATCCATGGACTACTACCGCAAAGTACTCGCCATCAACTCGCACAATCCGACAAACGCCTTCGCGCGCCCACTGGCACAAAAGATGGTCACTCGGTGACGTGTGGCACAGCCGCCCTCGGCTGTGCTTTGGCATCTTTAGGGAAGCCGAAGATCCCTTTCACTCTGCAACTCTCTCGCACACGCCTCGAACATCTCCAAAGCCTGATCCGTGTAAATCCGTGCCATCCGTGAAATCCGTGGCAAGCTTTTGCCTTTAACCAGAAACGAGAAACTAGAAACGAGAAACCCGCCTTATCTCATCTCCCACCCGCATCACGCCGGGCCGCACCACGTTGGCATAGAGTCCCGCCTGCGCCTGGTGCCCTTGCGCAACTGTCTTCAAAACCCGCGGATCTGATTTCCCGCTCTCCGGATCGATGTTGATCATCATGCAGCGCGTGTCGCGTTGGACCACGCTGACCAGCACCTCATCGCCAATCTGCACCAGAGTGCGCGCCCATTGCTCTTCTTCGAATGCTTCGCCGGATGCCGGTTCCATGTACACGTTGGCGCGGAACTGCCGCCGGTCGATCGTGGATCCCGATTCCTTGGCCAATCCGCGGACACTCGCCAGGCTGAATAGCGAAACGTGCTGGCAGTCAAAGATTCCTCGTTGGCTTTTGAGCAGGAACATAGCCTGTCCGCTCTTGCTCGCTAACTCTTCGCACAAGGCCGGATCATTTGCATCGCGCATCTCGCCTTCGGGCGTCCGCACTTTAACCGGAGGTTCGGCATTCTCCGGAGTAGGCGCGGATGCGAACTCGGGTTTGTGCAGCAGCATGCGCGCGGACTCGCGCGCCGTCATCCACGGAAAGCTGTTGCGCGCAGCCTGATCGGAGCGGACGAACGCGTACTGCCGGTCGCCCAGAACGCCGTCGAGACCAACATGCGCCTCGCGCACTCCAATGCCGGCCATCGATTTGATTGGATAAATAAACAGCTCTGAAACAGTCGCAAGCGCGTCGGACATAATGTGCAACAGTTTAGCGCGCTTCCAGAGCGGGAATGCGAGCTGTGCTGTTGCCTTTCACGAGAAACGAGAAACGAGAAACGAGAAACTAGAAACCGGTTCAGCCGTCCGCATTTTCTGATTGAACCCAGATTGCGACCGCCGTATTCAGATTCTCGTGTAGTTGGAGTTCGTCTTCGTTCATCTGCCGCCATTCACGGCGCGGATATTCCGGACGAAGCGTCCTCAGTTCAACCTCGCCACCTGTGATTCGGTATTCATTGATAACGGAACCAGCGCGAGCGGACTCAATCCGCAATCTCCGTTGCATGTCTCACCTCTTTATCCCTAGTTGGCTTTATATATTTGATGCAAAAGAGCAGGCTCAAAACATAGCTTTTCAGCTTTGTTTGGGCGATGCGGACTCCTTCAGAGACTCTGCCACACACTTCAGGATCTCGCGCGAGAGCGCCTCATCCGACACGGTCCGTGCCAGCGACATGGCTCCCACCAGCGCGCTGTAAGTCATGATCGCTTTTCTTCTTGCCACACGCTTGTCCTTGTCTGGAAGCAACTTGGCAAGCAACTGAAGGTTGGTACGAATCTCTTCAGAGGCAAGCGCACGGGTTCGTTTATCGCTGCGCGCGATCTCCTCTGCCAGCGCGCTGATGGCACAGCCTGTACCTGGATTGTCGCGGTGAGCTTCGTTCAGGTAGTCGTCGATCAATTTTGCATAGGATATCGACGGCCCGCCAGTTTCGGCGGCGTCCACTTGACGCTTCCAAGTACCAAATGCAGAGCTTACGGCTTCGGCGACCAAGGCGTCGCGCGATTTGAAATGCTTGTAGAACCCGCCTACGGTGAGACCAGCCTCTTTCATCAGCTCTGCGATTCCGATTCCCTCGAGGCCTTCTTCCCGGAATCTCTTTGCAGCCTTCGCAACAATGCGTTGATGAGTTTTCGCCTTTTCAGCTTTGGAATGGCCCATTGGCAGCTCCTAAAAATACTGTAACTAAATCGCGATTGCGGGAATCGAACCTCGGTAACAGATTATAACCATAATCCAGAATACCAATGGAGAGGCACACAACAATGAAAAACACGTACAAAGCAGTGGAAGTCTCCGCACCGGGTGTGCTTCGAGTAGTGGAACGGACAGTTCAGGAGCCCGGAGCAGGCCAAGTTCGGATTCGCGTGGAAGCATGTGGAGTCTGTCACACCGATGCGGCCACGATCACCGGCAACTACCCGGGTTTGACTCTGCCACGCGTTCCTGGACACGAAGTCGTTGGCCGCATTGAAGCCCTGGGCAGTGGAGTGTCCCGATGGAAGATCGGTCAACGTGTTGGTATCGGCCTCATTGCCGGAGAAGACGGTGTTTGCGAGCCCTGCCGACGCGGAGACATCGTGAACTGTCAGAACCCCGTGACCTCGGGAGTGACCATGGATGGAGGATATGCGGAAGTAATGATCGCTGAAGCGCGCGGCATCTCTTCCATTCCTGACGAGCTCAGCTCCGCAGAAGCCGCCCCTCTTCTCTGCGCGGGCATCACCACCTACAACGCTCTTCGCAACGCCGGGCTCCGCGGCGGAGATCTCGTCGCTGTGCAGGGCATCGGCGGCCTTGGACATCTTGGTGTCCAGTTTGCGAGGCAGATGGGATTCCATACTGTCGCAATCGGGCGCGGACGCGACAAGGAAAAGCTGGCGAAAGACCTGGGCGCATGTCTATATCGATACCGCCGTCGAGGATGCCGCAGCGGTATTGCAGAGTATGGGCGGGGCCAGGGCCATTCTCGCGACAGCTCCCAGCGCTGATGGTATGGGGCCACTGTGTCGGGTCTTGCAGCCCGCGGCAAGCTCATCGTGGTGGGTGTGCCGAATGACCCCATCCAATTGAATGCGTTCCCGCTCGTCTTTGGAGGACGCTCCATCTATGGAAGCCTTACGGGCACGCCGATTGAAGGCGAGGACACGCTTGCCTTCAGCGTGCTGGAGAATATCCGCCCCATGATCGAGACAGTCCCTCTCGAACAGGCTGCCGATGCTTACGCTCGCATGATGCAAGGCAAAGCACGCTTTCGCATGGTGCTGGTCACGAAGGACGGGGCCGCTAGAAGTGGACAGAATGCGCGATGAAAACTCGGAGAGAGTTCTCGCGACTACGATAGCCGCTGCGGTTTCATTGACCAATAGTTCAGGCCAAGCTTCAGCAACCATGTCTGGACTTTCGAATGCTGAGATCCAACGCAAAGACACGGTATTCAATCATCCAACTTCAGGAGGCCAAGACATGGCTGATAACGCGGAAGACCCACGAATTACGAGGGCGCGCCTCTCCGGGCCCGAACATGTGACCAAAGACGCGACGGTCGCCGAAATAGCTGCCGACGGGACCATGACCATTTTGGTCCAAGGAACGAACGAGTGGGTTTGTACCCCAGGAAACGAAAACAAAATCGGCGACCCACCGATGTGCATGAACCCCATGGGTATGCGATGGATGATGGATGCCATGCAAAGAAAGCCGAAGCCCACGAACACAGCGCCCGGAATGATTTACATGCTGTGCGGCGCCACGCAGAGAAGCAACACAGATCCTGCGGATAGAACCAGTCCCGCCATTCCAATAGGACCGCACTGGATGATCACATGGCCTTTCGATGCTGCGGTAAATGGACTTCCGACCACGGTTCGCGACAAAGGTGCTTGGGTGATGTTCGCGGGAACCCCTTACGCGTATTTGCACGTCTGCGGCACCCCATGGGAAGGCAATGAATACCACGACGGCGATAAGGCAGTCTGGACCATGTCTTACGCTCGTCACTGAAAACCGATTTCCGTTATGGAACGCAATCACCTCAATGCAAAGGAGAATCTTCGTGAAGACCGTTGCTTTATTAGTACTGATCACCGCCGTAGTCACCTACGCTCAAACGCCAGCGCCGCCGAAGCCGAAGTCTGATGCAGAGAAAATCGCATCCGCCCTGAGCGCGGGTCCGAAGTTTGTTACGCAAAACGCAACCGTGCTCGACTGGCCAAGCTCGCCCGGCGGCGACTTCCGGGTTCTCCGGGCTGGCACCAATAGTTGGACCTGTCTTCCCGGTCGTCCTCAAGGCGCCCATGATGAGCCCGGCTGCTTTGACCAGGCCTTTCTGCAGTTCATGAAGGACAGCATCGCCGGGCGTACGCCCAATGTGCAAAGTATCGGAATTTCATATATGTATGGTGGCTTCTGGGCACCTAACAAGTCGCACGCAATGGGAAGCGGCAAAGAATTCCACGTTGGGCCACACATCATGATCATCGGACTGGATCAGAAGATGATGCAGACATTGAACCAGGACGCATCGAACGGTGAGCCTTACGTCAACCATCTTCCGGGCCACTCTGAGCTATATCTGGTGATTCCGATCCGTGAGTGGGACGATGCGCAAGCAGTCCACGCGGTCATGCGATAGTTTTCGAAGAACCGAATGTGACGCGCGGCCAAAACGTAATGCGTCCAAAGAGGAAAGGTGAACTGATATGCGTGCAATGAGAGCAGAAACTTTCAATGGTTATAAAGAGTTGAAGCTGGTCGATCTTCCCAAACCAGCGGCTACAGATGGAAAAGTACTGG
>JAOAPH010000197.1 GCA_025462835.1 Candidatus Angelobacter sp.
AGGTGTTCCACCTGCGAGCGCTCGGTATCGATCAGCAGATATTCACCGCGATTGTAAACATACATATCGCCTTGAATGCGGCCTTGCGCATTGAGAAGGAAATTGTAGTCGCCGGAATTCAACGGCAGATCCTTGATATTGTTCGTGACCATTCCGTTCAGCCATCGGCTGCGGTCTTCGCCGGTAACAATGATCTTGCCACGCCAGCCCAGGTCGTAAACACCGCAAGAAGTAGTGATTGCCGCGAACTCGGCTTTCGCGTCACCGAAGCGTGCAACGGTTTCCGCTCCGGAGTATTCGCCCAGTTTCGCAGCGCCTCCAGTGGCCTCTATCTTCTCCGCCAAAGAGGTCTTCGTGTTTGTGCCGGTTACGGTCATATAGACAACATTTGATTATAGCCAATCATGAAAGGGTTCCATCTCCAGCCGCTTTCGCACAAACACTCCGATTTCGTCTTTTCTGGTATTTTGGAAGCCTGCTATGAAGAAGAGAATCGCAGTTGTACCCGGGGACGGCATCGGCAAAGAAGTGATTCCCGCCGCTCTGTCTGTGGTTCGCGCCACTGGGGCGGATCAATCGATCGATTTCACCGAATTCGATTGGTCGGCGGACCGCTACTTGAAAGATGGTACGACCATCCCGTCAGACGGCTTTGCCATGCTCGAGCGCGACTTCGATGCCATTTTCGTTGGCGCTCTGGGCGATCCGCGTGTGCCTACCAACATTCATGCCAAGGAGATTCTTCTGGGTATGCGATTCAAGATGGACCTGTACGCGAACCTGCGCCCGGTAAAACTGCTGGACGAATCACTTTGTCCACTGAAGAATGTGAAACCGTCGGACGTCGATTTCGTTGTCGTCCGGGAAAATACCGAAGGACCATACGTCGATTCCGGCGGCGTCCTGAAGCAGGGAACGGCTGACGAAGTAGCCACTCAGGAGGATTTCAATACTCGCAAAGGCGTGGAACGTGTGATCCGTTTCGCCTTCGACTACGCCCGCAAGCATGGACGCAAGAAAGTCCTGATGTCAGACAAATCGAATGTGATGACATTCGCCGGCGGCTTGTGGCAGCGGGTCTTCAAACTTGTTGCCGTTGAGTATGCTGAGATTCAAAGCTCCCATATGTACGTCGATGCGCTTTGCATGCACATGGTGCGCGATCCCAAACAGTTCGACGTGATCGTCACGAATAATATGTTCGGCGACATCATCACCGATCTCGCCGCCGCTATACAAGGTGGGCTCGGCATGGCCGCCAGCGGAAACATTCACCCGGGCAAGACTTCGATGTTCGAACCCGTCCACGGCTCCGCCCCGCCGTTTGCAGGAAAGAACATCGCCAATCCGATCGGCTCGATACTGACGTCGGCGATGATGCTGGAGCATCTTGGCTTCACCGCCGAAGCTGAAAAGATCAACGCGGCTGTTCTCGCCGCCGTGCAGCAGAAGAAGACGACACAGGATGTCGGTGGGACTTTGGGCACAAAGGAATGTGCGGCGTGGATAGCGGAAACAGTAAGTAAGAGCTGATTACTCCCTTGCTTTCCGCTCCCGGATCGCTGTCCTGGCCTCGTTTTCAGCAGTGCGACGACGCTCAGTCTCGCGCTTGTCCCATTGTTGCTTGCCCTTGGCCAGAGCCAATTCGCATTTCACGCGGCCGTTTTTGAAGTAAAGTCGAGTTGGGATCAGGGTGAAACCCTTTTGTTGAAGCTTGCCGGTTAATTTTCGGACTTCGTCCTTCTTCACCAGCAATTTTCTTGTCCGCAGGGGTTCATGGTTGTGGATGTTGCCATGGTCGTATGGGCCGATATGGGCGTTCAACAACCAGAGTTCACCATCCTTAATAAGCCCGTATGCATCCTTAAGGTTAGCGAGACCGGAGCGCACGGATTTCACTTCCGTGCCCCGAAGGGCGACACCGGCCTCGAAATTGTCGGACAGGAAATAATTATGGCTGGCAGCGCGATTGACCGTAGCATCCCGCTCGCCCGCCGCGACCGGATCGCGCTTGAGATTTTTCGGCTTATCGGGTTTAGTCTGATGCACTTGGCGGGTCATCGATGTTAATACCGGATGCGCTTGCTCACTTATCGGAATGCATCTACGTCAAAAACCTAATCTACCACAGGCATCGTCTGTGTAATGTTCTACTTGGGAGCATCTGTGCTGTTATAATCGGCGTTCTGCTGTTCTCGAATGCAGGGCCGCAACCTGCTGTACTGTGGCGTGTTTAGACAAACTGGTGTTCTGCCTTTCGCGCTGGCGAAGGCTCCAGAGATGCTCAGAATATTCCGTAAGGAGTGCAATTGAGACAGTACCCCCGAATCCCCTGGCTACTGCTGGTGGTTGCAGTGCTTGTTATTTCAGCTACCGCCGCAGAATCAGCCAAGTCTCTCTACAATAAGGGTCGTGAGTTCGAGGCGCGGCAGGACTACATCAACGCCTTTGAAGCCTTTCGCCAGGCCTATGACCAAAAGCCTACCGAGGTGAGGTACAGGATCGCTTACGAGCGAACCCGCTTCTTTGCTGCGGCTGCCCATGTGAAGAAAGGCCAGGAATTGCGCGATGCCGGAAAGCTCGACGAAGCGCTGGCTGAATTCGAATATGCCGCGAAAGTAGATCCATCCAGTTTCGTGGCCATACAGGAAGGGCGTCGTACTAAGGCGTTGATCGATTCCAAGAGCGGAGCTCAGCCACCACCACCTCCTCCGACTACCTCTCCCATGAGCAAGCGGCTGGAGGAAGCGGCAGGGCCGGTGGAGTTGGCGCCGGTTTCCAACCAACCGATCACCCTTGAGATCTCCAATGACAGCAAGATCGTTTATGAGACCATCGGCAAGCTAGCCGGAATCAATGTTCTTTTTGATCCTGATTACGTATCACGCCGGGTCTCGCTCAAGTTGAATGGAGTCTCGTTGCAAGAGGCGTTGGCTGTCCTCGCTTTCAATTCTGGCACCTTCTGGCGCCCCGTAACCCCGAACACGATTTTTGTAGCTGCCAACAACAAGCGCAAAGACCTGGATCAAAACGTTCTCAAAACTTTTTATCTTTCCAATATTTCCACGCCCACTGATCTGCAGGACATCGGCAACACGCTGCGTAGCATTCTCGATTTCCAAAAAGTGCAGGTAGTAAATTCCCAGAACGCCATCATCGTCCGCGGCACGCCGGACCAGGTGGCCCTGGCCGAGAAGGTCATCGGCGATATCGATAAGAGCAAGCCGGAAGTGATCGTGGAAGTGGCGATCATGCAGGTGCGTCGCGACAAACTGCGCAATCTAGGGATTCAGCCGCCAGCCAGCGCCTCCGTAGCATTGACCGGGCCCACTACCGGCACCACGACAACTCCAACCACTGGCACCACCACAGGTACGACGACGACACCCACTAGTACCGGAAACGTCACCCTGAATACTTTTACCAACCTGAAGGCGACCGATTTTGCCGTAACCCTTCCGGGTGCGACTGCCAACTTTCTTTTTACTGACAGTGACTCAAAGTTGATCCAAAATCCGCAGATCCGTGGCTCTGACGGTCAAAAGGCTTCATTGAAGATCGGCGACCGTATTCCTATAGCCACAGGTTCTATCGGCAATCCCATTGGCGGAGCCTTTAATGCATCCGCTGGATTGGTCAACACTCAATTCCAATACATCGATGTAGGCGTGAACATTGATATCACCCCACGAGTCTTCCAGGGACGTGAAGTTGGATTGAAGCTGGCACTGGATGTTTCGTCGGTCAGCAGCTTCCAAAACATTGGCGGAATCAATCAACCGGTCATCAGCCAGAAGAAGATCGAACATGACATCCGCCT
>JAOAPH010000208.1 GCA_025462835.1 Candidatus Angelobacter sp.
TGGCGGATCATCTGGTGCAGCATGGGGCCGCGCCAGACTAGCGGCTTGTCCCCAGGGTTGAGCAACCCCACCGAGATCAGCTTCACTCCAAAGCTTTCCAGAGGCTCAATACGGTTTTCATTCACCAGCCGCGGCTGCGCAGTCGCGCCCATCATCAGCGGAACGTTCGGACCGTAGATGTCGGCGTCGAGCAGACCGACTTTATGCCCCAACTTTGTGAGCGCGACGGCAAGATTTACCGCGACAGTGGTCTTGCCTACTCCGCCCTTGCCTGAGCCCACGGCGATGATCGTCTTTATGCCGGGCAATGTTTGCGGTGCAGGAGGAACGCCGTGCGTAGGTTGATGCTGATGCGAATGGCCCACTGACTACCTTCTTACTTAGATTTGCCTGCTTCTGATTATAAGCGAGCCGCAGCGGAGCATTCTTCAAACCGCGCTATATCCGCCATCGACCGGAAATGCTGCTCCTGTGACCCACGCCGATTCATCGCTGGCCAGATACACCGCGCAGTAAGCGATGTCTTCTGGTTTTCCGAAACGCCCCATCGGATGCAGCGCAACTCTCTGCTTGCGGGCAGCCTCAGGATCAGGTGCATTGGTGATGAATTGTGAAACCAACTCTGTTTCCACAATGCCGGGACAAATCGCATTCACACGTATCTGCTCAGAAGCGTGGTCAAGGGCCATAGCCTTGCTCATCAGTGTGACGGCGCCCTTCGACGCGGCATAAGCAACACGATTCTTGGCTCCGAGCAGACCCAGGACGGAAGAGATGTTGATGATCGATCCACCGCCGGATCTCCTCATGTGCGGCAAGGCCGCTTTCGATAACAGCCAGACACCGCGGACATTCGTATCTTGCGTCGCGTCCCACTCTTCTTCGGTGTGACTCTCTGCGGTGCCGGCGACCAGCTTCCCCGCGTTGTTCACCAACACATTCAGCCCGCCAAAGTGCGCGACCGTTTCGCGTACGATCCGCTCGATGTCGTTCTTGTCACTCACGTCGCCGGGGCACACCAAGGCCGCGCTACCAATTTCGCCGGCAACTTCATCCAGCGGTGCGCGCCGTCGCCCCACCAGCGCCACGCGCGCGCCCTCACGAGCGAATGCAATCGCGCATGCTCGGCCAATGCCACTGCCCGCGCCTGTGACGATGGCGATTTTCCCGGAGAGTCGCTTCCCGGTGGTAGGAATTCGTTGCGGAGAAGGAGCGTCGTACGACGAAGCACTTTGATATTGCGAACCCATGATCAGCTGCGGATCGACCCATGCAGGGCGCGACTTGGGATCCATCCGCAGGCGCAGCAGTATCAAGCGCACGAATACCAGGATCGCGAGGACGACAATGAAGAGAATGAAATATTTCAGCATGAGCGCTGGCTATTACTGAGACCGGCTAAACTTTTTTGAGGGCCTTCTTGCGTTGCATCTCTTCCTTGCGGAGTTCGCGGCGACGTCCCGCATCTTCATAGCGCTGCTTCTCTTCGTCGTTTCCTGGAATGACTGGCGGCACCGGCAGATGATGTCCGCGCTGGTCCACCGCGACGAAAGTCAGATAGGCGCTGCTCACATGGCGACGCGTGCCGGTGATGTAGTTCTCAACAAATGCTTTCACGCCGACTTCCATCGACGTCCGGAACGCGCGGTTCACAGACGACCTCAAGATCAGCAGGTCGCCCACGTGGACGGGCGCGAGAAAATCAATGTGGTCCATGGAAGCGGTGACCACATAGCTGCGGGAATGTCGATGCGCGGCCATGGCGCCCGCCAAATCGATGTAATGCATGAGGCGTCCGCCGAGCAAGTTGCCAAGCGGATTTGCGTCGTTGGGCAGCACTACCTCCGCCATCTCCGATTGCGATTCCGAGACCGGACGCGGCGTCAAATGTCCTTCCATTGCTTCGATCATGGTTGCCATTTCCCGCTTTGATGATACAGCAGCGCCGGAAGTCTCAGAATAGTTCGCTGCGTGCTACGCTTTTGTAATGGACCGAATTGTGATGCTGACGCAGATCCTTGACCAGAATCCGAATGATGCATTCGCCCGCTATGGACTGGCCATGGAACACGCCAAATCCGGCGACGTGGAAACTGCGATGCTGCACTTTAAGAAGCTTCTGGAAGTCCATCCCGATTACGCAGCCGGATATTTCATGGCTGCACAAACTCTCGCCAAGGCCGCACGCAACGATGAAGCGAAAAATTATCTGCAAAACGGCATCGCAGCCGCCGCTCGTACCGGAAACGACCACGCCAAAGGCGAGATGGAAGCGATGCTGGATGAGTTGGGCTAATTCAACTTCAGCAACCTCGCCATGACCCGCTCTATCGCTGTCGGCCAAAGTTGATACAACTTGATCTTCAGGCGATCTCCCACCGGCACCACCACTTCCCTTTTCTTCGCCAGGTAACCGAGCAGCACCGCGCGGGCGACGCGCTCCGGAGGAATCCTGCTCGTCACAGCGCCGGAAAATCGCACTCCTCCTTCGCCCTTTACCGCGTTTTTTGAAAATTCCGTGCGGATGTATCCCGGACAGACTGTCATCACGTGAATTCCAAACGGCTTCAACTCTATACGCGCCGCTTTCCCCATCGCATTGAGCGCAAATTTTGTTCCCGAGTACGCGGCCATCCCCGGCACGGGAATATGTCCGGCGACACTCGAAATGTTCACGATGCATCCCGAGCGCTGCTTCTTCATCGTTGGGATCACCGCCTGCATCGCTTCTACCGCGCCGAAGAGGTTGGTCTCAAACATCTCGCGACAATCGGCCATGCTCATCGATGCTACTGATGCTTGCAATCCGCTTCCGGCATTGTTGATCCAGAGATCGATCTGCCCGAATCGTTGCACGGTTGCCGTCACAGCCTGCTCTATCTGCTCTCGGTGCCTTACGTCGCAAGCGATCGCAATCGTTCGTTCGCTGGATCCGATGCGCACCCGCGCTGCCTCCGCTCGTGCCGCGTCGCGCGAACAAAGCACCACATTCGCACCTTCCGCCGCAAAGGATTGCGCGATGGATTCGCCAATTCCCATCGACGCCCCGGTAACCACAACCACTTTCCCTTGTAATTGCATGACAAGCCTTCTAAACGTGTGCTGGCGAAGAGTCAAGCGAATCCGCACATTAGAAAGGCGCCGGGAAAAGCGTACAATTGCCGCTGTGAGCGACCTCCTCCGCTTATTCCCCCTCGAACTAGTGCTCTTCCCGGAGACAGCTCTGCCTCTGCACATCTTCGAACCGCGCTACAAGGAGATGATCTCTGAGTGTATGCAGCAGAAACAGCCGTTCGGAGTGATCCGTGTTTTGCCGGGAGAGAATGTGAATCGGCTGGCGGAGTTCGGATGCGCCGCAGAGATCAGTGATGTCCTGCGCGCTTATCCCGACGGCCGCATGGACATCCTTACCACTGGCCGCCGACGGTTCGAATTGATGGAGATCAACGAAGACCGCGATTTCCTCCGAGGCGAGGTCGAATTCTTCGATGACGAAACTGAAAATACCGTCACGCCCAATGAGCTGGCCCAAATCCGAAGTCGCACTCTTGAACTCCACGCCAGCTTATTACTTCTAACCGACTCCGAAGACACTACAGTCGACAAAGGAACTGAGCTGCTCTCTTTCCAATTGGCGGCGGCGCTGCCTGTCGACCTCGACTTCAAGCAATCGTTGCTGGAGATGCGGTCTGAGCCTGAACGGTTGAAACTATTGCTCGATTACTACAACAAGATCATTCCCAAACTGAAGATGATGGCACTGGGGCAACAGCGTGCCGGCGGCAACGGATATATCCACTGATCTCGCCGGTTGCCGCCTAAGGTGAAGAAAAAAATCGCGGCGTATAATCAGCCCATATAACAGTGAAGACGAACGATGCTTTTCCGCATCAAACTATCAGGAGCACACCTTTGAACACGCATCTTCCGCAAACGCTGGGCCAACTTCGCACCAGCCAATTCTCTGAAGAACGATTACGCAACCGCCGAGTGAAGGACGAACTCCGCGAAAATCTCATGGCTCGGCTGCGCACAGCCGACTCCATCTTCCCCGGCATTGTGGGATATGACGACACCGCCGTACCGCAGATCGTGAATGCGATCCTTTCCCGGCACCATTTCATTCTTCTCGGGTTGCGCGGACAGGCCAAGAGCCGCATCC
>JAOAPH010000225.1 GCA_025462835.1 Candidatus Angelobacter sp.
CTCGGAAATGGATTGATTCGAGGGCGAGGCTGAATTTAATCAGCCCGCCCTCGGACTTTTTCTGAAGGATGCGATTCTTCAAGGAACTGCTAGAATGAACTCGTTGCCACTACCGGGGCGGGAGTAGTTCAGCGGTAGAACGCCAGCTTCCCAAGCTGGATGTCGCCGGTTCGATCCCGGTCTCCCGCTCCAAGAGATCAAATTAATTGTTGGGAGCCATTTTGGGTGGGGCATTCTGTCCCTCGACCTTTGCGAAGTACTCCTCGATACCGGGTACCTCAGGGCTGCTGGGTTCGAGTTTTATGTAGGTGCGCAGGTGTGCCACGGCAGACGCGTCATTGCCCCTGACCTGTAGGATCTTACCTAACAACAATTCTGCGCGCGGGAATCGGTGTTCTTTGTCCAGCTCCACGGCCCTTTGCGCACTCTTTTCCGCTTCCGGCAACTGCTTCAAGTTGTAATGTCCAAGAGCGTTCAAAAAATATGCGTCAGGATAATTGAGAGGACCAAGTTCGATCACTTTGCTGGTAAGGCGCAATACCTCGGACCAGTTTGCCCGGCCTGCATACAAGCCGGTGAGCTGGATGTAAGGCGGGATATATTTTTCGTCCCCATTAATGGCGGCCAAGAATGACTTCTCGGCCTCGGCATCTTGCTTCTGTAAGCGCTGCTCGCGACCACGCAGTTCCCATGCGGAGGCGTATTGCGGATACAGTTCCACCGCTTTCGCCAGGTGCTTCTCAGCATCCGCGTAATTCTTCTTCAAGAAATCGTTGCGTCCCTTTTCCATCTCTTTTTTCGCATTGTCGGGCGCCTTACTGCTGTTCACGCTGATGCTGCTGCCTTCACCTGCGCCGGTCATGCGGTGTAGCACAATCTTCCCGATGTTCAGGGGTGCGCTGAAATCGCGTCCTGCGAGAGAAACGGAAGTTGAGATGTACCCTTGGATCGTTGCGCGGATCTCGCATCCCCACAACTGCGTTCTGGTTGTCTGTGAAATCTGACCTCCAACTCTTGCTCCGAACTCACTAGTCCCGCCGCCTTCCGATGCGCCCTGAAGAGTCCCGTTAGTGTTAGTGTCGCTGAGGATAACGCTGAATTTCCCGTTCACACCGGTGGTGGTCTCGCGGTGAACCAGAGATCCGCAAACGCGCAAGATCGCAACTGTTTCGGACATCGGAGTTCCGTCCTCAAGTACCACTTGACCATTGATGGACACGGGTCGGTTTAACTCAGTGGGCATTTGACTGGGAAGGTTTGTTGATGGCTGGGCAGAAATCTGCGCCAGCGCTGTTAAGGACAGGGAACAAGAGAGAACAAAAGTCACCAATGAACGAGAATGCACAAGGTTGAGCATGGCAGCTCCTTAGGTACGCGCAGAATGCTCCCTCCACGCGCTTTGTACCCGAACATCATACCCTTTTCCTTATTGATCTCTGGGGAAAGAATCTACTGCAACGCCTACCAAATGCCCTTGTCGCTTCCGGTGATCTTGTACGAGACCGCCGCAGCAACTGCCAGATAGGGAAGCAGTCCGAGCCGCAGTGTCCCTGCGACGTCTCCGTTGAACGACGCCCTGGTGATCTGTCCTGAATACAGGTTGGCTCCGCAAGACAGGATGGGAACCCGCAAGAAACTATTCCTGACCCGCAGCTGGTCCCCGCCGCAGACCGCAGCTTCAGTCACTAGCGCCGGGAGTCGCAACCCGTACCCACGATGCCGTTTCGCCAGGTCAGAAACCACGCAAAGATAACTGGCAATTCCCGGCCATATCCCGACATGGCCAGTAGCACGCTTCAGTTCGACGACATCCAGAGCGCCTGAATCCACGATCGCTGTGGAATTCACGACGTCACAGACTCGGAAATAGAAATGCCGGTACATGCGCTGCAGAGTCGCGACGATGATCCGTTCCTCCGGGGCGGGGACAAAGAAATCTTTCCCTTGGACACTCTTGGTCACGCGCCGCGAATTGAAGCGCCGGGCCAGCGCGCGGTGTTCGCCCATCTGCCCTAATCGCTGGACGTGGATCTCGATCGGCTCCGGCAGCCCGGGAATGGAGAAGTTCCATTTCTGCGCGATGTGGTCGCCCCAACTTCTGTCCAATATCTTCGCATTAAATTTTTCTTGCATCACTGCGATTACGCGCGAGGCGTTGGCGACGGTATATAAGTCGAGATCGCTACCCAGATCGGGATAGTGGTCGAGCGATTTCATGACTGTGATAGGACATCCAGCCGATTCCAATTCCGTGCAGACGGCGTGGAGATGCGCCAATGCATTCTGGACTCGCGCTTCTTCCTTCGATATTCCTTCCGACGCCCAATTCGATAGTCCGGTATTGCCATTCGCCGTCGCGGCTTGTCGCACGGGATCAAGGGCACGAATGATCACGTGGTGCATATTTGCCAGGCGAAGGAATTCATTCCGCTGTAGATTGCTCAAGCTGCCAATGGCCTTCAGCGTAGCTGCTGTCGGATATGGATTCAGCGTGAGTTCCAGCAGACAGTTGATGAGCTCGGTTTCGCTGAGTGCATTTTCGTTAACGTACACGACGGGGTTGTGCATTGCGGACATTTGAAAGTGATACTCCGAAGGTTAGGCGCTCACCAAGTACGATGTGGCGAGCAGCTCCGGAGTTGGCGGGAAGCCCTTGTTTTTCAATATGAAGGAGGTGCAATGTTTATAATCGAGTCCGGCTACTAACTACTGACTACTAACTACTGCCCTATGGCCTATAACGACCTTCGCGAATGGATTGCCGCTCTGGAACGTGCCGGAGAACTCAAGCGCGTCCGCACAGAAGTTGATCCGATCCTGGAAATCACCGAGATCACTGATCGCGTCTCCAAGGCCGGCAAGCCTTCGAACCTGCCAAAGATGAAGCCGGGCGGCCCCGCACTGCTCTTCGAAAACATCAAGGGACATCCGAGCGCGCAGGTGCTTATCAACCAGTTCGGGTCAGAAGATCGTATGAAGCTGGCGCTAGGAGTGGACGCCCTCGAAGAAATTTCCGGACGAATTCACCAACTGATGAACATCAAGTCGCCGGAAGGATTCCTTGAGAAGGTAAAGATGTTGCCAATGCTGGCCGAGTTCGGCAAGTTCTTTCCGAAAACCGTGGCCACCGGCCCATGCAAAGAAGTGATTAAGAAAGACACTGCTTCGCTCCTCGATCTGCCAGTTTTGAAATGTTGGCCGCAAGATGGCGGTCGGTTTATCACTTTGCCTTGCGTCATCACCCGCGACCCGCGGACAGGGAAGCGCAACGTCGGCATGTATCGCATGCAGATTTACGACGAGCGCACTGCGGGCATGCACTGGCAACGGCAGAAGGTGGCGGCTGAACATTATCGCGACATGATGCGCATGGCCGCAACGCAGTCTGCATCGGGCGCTGCTTCGGCGCCATCCAGCGCGTCGCGATCTGGCGCGGTCGACATCATGGCGCGCTCCCTCGGTGGCTCGGTGCTGGCCGAAGGCGAGCGCCCAAGTGGAAAGTTAGAAGTCGCCGTAGTGATTGGGACTGATCCCGCGCTGACTTTTTCAGCCATCGTTCCGGCTCCGCCGGACGTTGAGGAATTCATCGTTGCCGGCTTCCTGCGGCAAAAGCCGATCGAACTGGTGAAGTGCGAGACGGTCGACCTTGAAGTCCCTGCAAGTGCGGAGATTGTGCTTGAGGGCTATGTCAATCTCGACGAACTCCGCACAGAAGGCCCGTTCGGCGACCACACTGGCTTCTACTCACTCGAAGATGAGTATCCCGTTTTCCATCTCACCTGCATCACGCACCGCAAGAATCCGATCTACGCCACCACCATCGTGGGCAAACCGCCGATGGAAGATGCGTACATGGGCAAAGCAGTCGAGCGAATCTTTCTTCCTCTCATGCGGCTGACGCTGCCGGAGATTGTCGATGTGAATCTGCCCATCGAAGGCGTGTTTCACAACCTGATGATCGTCTCTATCAAGAAGTCGTATCCCGGACACGCGCGCAAAGTCATGAGCGGCATCTGGGCGCTGGGACAGGCGATGTTTACAAAGTGCATTATCGTGGTGGACGAAGATGTTGACGTGCAGGACATCGCCGACGTCACACTGAAGGCGCTCAACCACATCGATCCCGAGCGCGATATCCAATTCACTATGGGCCCCGTCGATTCGCTCGACCACGCCTCGCGCATGCCTAACTACGGCTCAAAGATGGGAATCGACGCCACGCGCAAATGGGCGACCGAGGGATTCACACGCCCGTGGCCTGACGAAATACGCATGGACGAAAAGACCAAAGCTGCCGTGGACAAGAAGTGGAAAGAGTTGGGGATAGAGTAAGTCGGTAACGCAATGACTGACAGAGAATTGCTCGGCCCAGAGTTGAATCAAGCGGGCACGCATGCTGTAATCGTCCACGCTGCAAGCCTCTATCGTCGACATTTCCGACTGTTCGCATCATTGGTGGTTTTGCCAACTTTTGCCGGCACATTCCTTTTAGCGCTTTCTCGCATTGCCATATTCCAAATCAGAAACAGTCTTCCTAGCGACCTCGCCTCTCAACTCAGAGCGATTCGGACAACGTACATCGTGCTCGAGATCGGCGCGATCAATGTCGCAGGGTTTCTGGGGTTATGGTTGTGTTGGGCATTCGCATTTGCCTCCGTTACCGTCGCAATCAACACAATCCTCAGAGAAGTGGAGGCAGACGCCGAGGATTGTTTTAGTCAGGTTCGAGAGCACCCTGGCCGTTTCTTGGTGACCAGCGGTTACCTATTTTTCAAGATGCTTTTCTTATCTTACGTCGTGGGAATAGTCGGGTTTCTTTGGTGGACGACCATTACGGATCATTTTGAGTTGCAACCGCACGCTTACGTCGTGAGTTCAGTGATCGTGCTGATCATAGCTGCTCTTACACTCCCGTTCTTACTCGCACTTCCTGTCGCAACGCTCGAAAATCGTGGTCTCGTCGCTTCTCTTAAGAGAAGTTTCGCCCTAACAGAAGGTAAGTCGCTAGTCATGCTCGGGCTTTTCTTCGAAACTGAGATCTCTGCTTATCTTTTTTCTTGGATTCTTAATTGGTTGGTATATCGAGGCTTCACAGGTCAAGGAATCCCAATCTTTTATGGTGGGGTCTTCTACTTTCAGCTCATCGTCTCCGCGTTCTTCCAACCAATCGTGATGATCGGATTCGCTTGGATTTATGCAATGGGAGTTCAGTCTTTGCAACGGTCGGAAGATGCCAACGATGCCGGACTCCAGGGCTCGCATGCGATTTGAAGTCCGTTACGGCAGCCTGACGCAGACTACTGACAGCTTTCCGCGCCTGCTTTATACTCTTAATCATGTCCATCGCCCGCGACTTAGCCGCGTTCGCCAAGGGAATGTCGATCACATTCCGCCAGATGTTTGCTCCCACCGTCGTTGAGAACTATCCTGACGGACCGGGGCCGACCAAAGGTGCTGTATTCCAGGAGCGTTTTCGCGGGCTGCACGTGCTTCAGCGCGACGAAAATGGACTGGAAAAATGCGTAGCTTGTTTCCTGTGTGCGGCCGCGTGTCCTTCCAACTGCATTTATATTGAGGCGGCGGAGAACACGGAAGAGAACCGCATCAGCGGCGCGGAGCGATACGCCAAGGTTTACAACATCGATTACAACCGCTGTATCTTTTGCGGATTTTGCGTCGAGGCCTGCCCCACTGACGCCATTACCCACGGACACGGTTTCGAACTGGCTACATTCAACGCCAGCAATCTCGTGTATCGCAAAGAACAGCTCCTCACGCAGATCTCGCCTATGACCATGTCCAGGTAAGCTGCAACCAAAGCGCCTCCTCGATAGTCAAAGAATCCAGTAACGAGAATCTTAAGCGTTAACCCGAGGGAACTGCGGGCCAAAAGAAAGCGGGAACCCTTCAGTTAGAATCAAAATGTGGGTCCCGACCGATAGCCATTCATGAGTGAATTTCTAAAACTTCTTCGCGAGCGCGTCATCATCTATGACGGCGCCATGGGCACAGCCATCCAGGAGCGCCAGCTCACGCTCACCGATTATTGGGACAAAGAAGGATGCAGTGAGATCCTGGTGCTCAGTCGTCCGGATGTCATCCGCGACATCCATGCCAACTTTTTGCAGGTTGGCTGCGACATCGTCGAGACCAACACCTTTGGCGCTACGAATATCGTTCTCGGCGAATACGATCTGCAGGACAAGGTCCGCGAGATCAACATGGCCGCGGTGAAAGTCGCGCGCGAAGCCGCCGATGAATACTCGACAAAAGACAGGCCGCGATTCGTCGCCGGTTCCATTGGGCCCACCACGAAACTGCCATCGCTCGGGCACATCGGTTTCGATGCGATGCACGCCTCTTACATGGAGCAGATGACGGCGTTGATTGAAGCGGGAGTCGATGTCCTGCTGATCGAGACGTCGCAAGACCTTCTACAAACGAAGATTGCGGTAGCTGCGGCCTTCGACGCCATCAAGGCGACGGGCAAGCGTGTGCCCGTGCAGGTGCAGGTGACACTTGAAGCCACAGGCACCATGTTGCTGGGTACTGAGATCGGCGCCGCACTCACTGCGCTCGAGCCGTTCGATATCGACATCATCGGTCTGAATTGCGCCACTGGCCCCAAGGAGATGAACGATGCCGTTCGTTACCTTGGACACAACTCGACAAAATACTTGTCCGTTCTGCCCAACGCCGGGTTGCCGCAGAACGTCGGCGGGC
>JAOAPH010000011.1 GCA_025462835.1 Candidatus Angelobacter sp.
CGCAGGCGTCGCTGCTTGATCTTTATGATCCGGACCGCGCGCAGATCATCACCAAGATAGGCAACACCCGTACATGGGGTGAGTTCGTCGGTGAGATGCGCGATGCTGCCGCCTCCGAAAAATCAAAACAGGGAAGCGGAATCCGCATTCTTACGGAGACGGTGATCTCGCCCACTCTGGCCGACCAGATCAAGGGCGTGCTCAAGATTTATCCCCAGGCGAAGTGGTACCAGTATGATCCGATCAACCGCGACGCCTCTCGTGCAGGCTCACGCATCGCCTTTGGTCAATATCTTGATCCGGTCTATCAGCTTCAGGGCGCGGATGTGGTCGTCTCTCTCGATGCAGATTTCCTCTCGGGTGCGCATTTCCCCGGGTTCCTGAAACTTGCCAGCGATTTCGCCATGCGGCGCAAGCCGGAAGAGAAAAATCCGGAGATGAGCCGCCTCTACGTTGTCGAAAGCCAGATGAGCACCACTGGCGGCAAGGCGGACAATCGCCTGCCGATGCGTGCTGCTGAGATCGAGCAGTTTGCTTCAGCGCTGGCAGCAGCAGTCGGCGCGGGCGGGGGTGGAACCATCGACGATGAGGCCGCAAAGAAATTTCTCGCAGTCGTCGCTAAGGATCTTCAGGCGAATCGCGGCAAGTGCGCCATTATTCCCGGGGAGAACCAGTCACCCGCAGTTCATGCGCTGGCCGCGGCGATGAACTCCGCGCTCGGCAATGTCGGCAAGACCGTGGCATACGTAGAACCGATTGAACCCAACCCGACCGAGCAGGGCGCAGGATTAAAAGAGCTTGTCGCGGACATGAATGCAGGCCGCGTCACTTTGTTGGTGGTCATCGGCGGCAATCCCATCTACAACGCTCCTGCCGACCTGAATTTCGAAGCTGCCTACCAAAAGGTTCCGCTGCGTGCCCACGTTGCCACGCACGTTGACGAGACTTCGCGGCTCAGCCATTGGAATGTGCCTATGGCGCATTACCTTGAATCATGGGGCGACGCCCGCGCTTACGATGGCACCGTCAGCATCGTTCAGCCGCTGATCGAGCCTCTTTATCACGGGGTCACCGCGCACGAAGTAGTCGCGACCTTCTCCGATTCACCCGGCGTTGCGGCTTTTGAGACAGTCCAGAATTATTGGAAGGCGCAGAATAAGGTTTCTGCCGCTGACTTCAACGCCTGGTGGAAGAAGACATTGCACGATGGCTTCATCCCCAATTCAGCCGCCGCGCCGAAATCAGTCGCAGCCAAGCCAGTCGCGGCAGCTACCACGGCAAAGAGCGATGCTTTAGAGATCGTCTTCCGTCCCGATCCAACGATCTTCGACGGACGCTTCATCAACAACGGATGGCTGCAGGAACTTCCCAAGCCGGTCACGAAATTGACTTGGGACAACGCCGCCATCATGAGCCCGGCCACCGCTGCACAGTTGGGATATGTCGATCAGGCTGTCACCGAGATCAATGCAAACGGCAAGAAGGTAGAAGCGCCGGTAAAGATCGTCCCCGGACATCCCGATCGCTCCATCACGGTCACCCTCGGTTACGGACGCTCGCAGACTGGTCGCGTCGGCACCGGCACTGGATTCAATGCTTATCCGTTGCGCACTCAATCCACCGCCGGATATGTGTTGGGCGCCACGCTGCACAGGATCGAAGGCAAGAAGTGGCCACTCGCTGTCACCCAGCATCATCACTTGGTCCAGCCGGGCAAGGTGGGAGCAGGCGAATCTGAAACGGGCAAAGCAGCCGCGGATCGTCAGATCATCCGCGCCGCTACTCTCGAAGAATTCCGCAAGAATCCTGAGTTCGCCGTCGAAGGCGCAAACGAGCCCGAATCGAAGGACCTCACTCTTTATCCCAACTGGACTGAAGATCCCACCAAGACGGGAGCGCATCAGTGGGGCATGGCCATCGACATGAATTCATGTGTCGGCTGCAATGCCTGCATCGTCGCTTGCGTGGCGGAGAACAACATTGCGGTCGTCGGCAAGGAGCAAGTGCTGATGGGACGCGAGATGCACTGGCTCCGCATTGACACTTATTTCGAAACCAAGGGCCCTGGCGACGTCGCCAATCCGCGGACTTATTTCCAGCCTGTTCCTTGCATGCAGTGTGAGAACGCGCCTTGTGAGCCGGTCTGCCCGGTTGGGGCGACGGTGCACAGTCCCGAAGGCCTGAACGACATGGTGTACAACCGCTGCGTCGGCACACGGTATTGTTCCAACAATTGCCCGTACAAAGTTCGCCGCTTCAACTTCCTGCTGTTCTCTGATTGGGACACGCAAAGTCTTTACCCAATGCGCAATCCTGATGTGACTGTGCGCTCACGCGGCGTCATGGAAAAATGTACTTACTGCGTGCAGCGCATCAATGCTGCCAAGATCACGGGAGAGAAGCGCCTCGGCAAACTTGACGCCAACGGCCAGCCGTACGATGGCAACGTTCGCGAAGAGGACAACCTCCAAACCGCCTGTCAGCAGACATGCCCAACAGGAGCTATCGTCTTCGGCAATGTTTGGGACCCGAACAGCCGCGTGAGCAAGCTGAAGAAGCAATCGAGAAACTACGCGCTCCTGGCGGAGCTGAATACGCGGCCGCGCACTACTTATATAGCCACCGTCCGCAACCCGAATTCGGAATTGGAAGAGACTAAGCCTACGGAGACTCATGCCTAGTTTGTTGGATCAACAAAACGCCGAGCCTGGCGTAGACGATTTATCGAAGCCCGGAGTCAGCCCGCCGGTCATCGCTCCCGGCTACGACTTCGCTCAGGTCACCGACAAGATCGCCAATGTCGTGCTCACCACGCGCACGCCGTGGAGCTGGATCGCGGGATTCCTGATCGCCTTCGGCATCATGAACATTCTCATGCTGGCCGTGGGCTACCTGTTCGTGAAGGGCACCGGGATCTGGGGCATCAACATCCCCGTTGGCTGGGGATTCGCCATCATCAATTTTGTTTGGTGGATCGGTATTGGACACGCCGGCACTTTGATCTCCGCCATTCTGCTGCTCTTTAAACAAAGCTGGCGTACTTCGATCAACCGCTTCGCAGAAGCGATGACGTTGTTTGCAGTGTGTTGCGCTGGCATGTTCCCGCTTATCCACACTGGGCGCCCCTGGCTCGCCGCTTACTGGCTGCTGCCTTATCCCAACACGATGACGTTGTGGCCGCAGTTCCGCAGTCCGCTCATCTGGGACGTCTTTGCCGTCTCCACATATTTAACGGTCTCGTTCTTGTTCTGGTACACCGGTCTTATTCCTGACGTCGCCAGCTTGCGCGACAAAGCCAAGAACCCGATTGCGAAATTTTTCTACGGCATCATGTCCATGGGATGGCGCGGCTCAGCCCGCCACTGGCACCGGTATGAATATGCCTACCTCCTGCTCGCGGGACTGTCGACGCCTCTGGTACTTTCCGTCCACACCGTCGTAAGCTGGGATTTCGCAGTCTCCGTCATTCCCGGATGGCACACCACCATCTTCCCGCCATACTTCGTCGCCGGCGCGATCTACTCCGGCTTCGCCATGGTGCTCACGCTGGCGATTCCCATCCGCGAAGCCTACAACATGAAAGATTTCATCACCGATCGCCACTTGAACAACATGGCCAAGGTGATGCTCGCCACCGGACTCATCGTCGGATACGGATACATGACCGAAGCTTTCTTCGGCTGGTATAGCGCGAACAAGTACGAGTCCTTCATGATCCTGAACCGCATGACCGGCCCGTACGCACCGACCTACTGGGCGTTGATCTTCTGCAACATCATCACGCCGCAGGCTTTGTGGTTCAAAAAAGTTCGCAGCAATGTGCCGCTGTTGTTCGTGATCTCACTGATCGTCAACGTGGGCATGTGGCTGGAGCGGTTTGTCATCGTTATTACCAGTTTGCATCGCGATTTTCTTCCCTCGTCGTGGGGCCTTTATCACCCCACCATCTGGGATTGGGCCACGTATATCGGAACTCTTGGGTTGTTCATTACGCTGTTGTTCTTGTTCATCCGCGTGCTGCCGATGATCTCGATTTTTGAAGTGCGGGCACTCTTGCCGCAAGCCAAGGTGAAAGCAGAAGCATGAAGCCGACAGGTATTTACGGACTGATGGCAGAGTTCGACACGGCCGATGAGCTGGTCGACGCCGGACGCAAGGCCTATTCCGAAGGCTATCGAAAACTCGACGCCTATTCGCCATTCCCCATCGAGGCCCTCGATGAGGCCATCGGCATTCCGCACACGATCTTGCCGTGGCTGGTCTTCTTCGGTGGACTCCTCGGCGGGGCCGCGGGATACAGCTTGGAATATTGGACGCAGGTCATCCATTTGCCGTTCATCATCGGCGGAAAGCCGCTGCATTCCTGGCCGAATTTCATTCCCGTATGGTTTGAGACCACGGTGCTCGGAGCGTCGCTCACCGCCGTTATCGGGATGCTTGGATTGAACGGCCTTCCGCTTCCGTATCATCCGGTCTTTAACATCGATGAGTTTTTGAACCACGCGCAAAAGGACAAATTCTTTCTGGTCATCGAATCAAAAGACCCCAGGTTCAATCTCGACTCGAGCAAGAAGTTTCTTTCCAGCCTTAGCCCGGCAAACGTTTGGGAGGTGCCAAATTAACGCACGTGCCCAACATATAAAGGTGAAAGTTCTCGCGCTCGGATTCGCCGCGCTTGCTCTTGCGGGTATCTCCGGCTGCCGTCAGGACATGCACAACCAGCCCAAATACATTCCGCTTCGTGCCAGCGAATTTTTTCCTGACGGACGCTCCGCGCGCATGCCCGTTGCCAACACAGTCGGGCGCGATACGCGGATTGAAGACACGCAGTTCGTCAAAGAGAAAGATATTTATCTGGACAACTACTTCTTGACGGGAAAGATCGGCGATTTGGAAGGCGGCAAGTTTCCGCTGCCGCTTACTCGCGAAGTCCTGCAGCGCGGACAGGAGCGATACAACATTTACTGCACGCCATGTCACTCACGTGTGGGCGATGGCAATGGCATGATCGTCTCCCGCGGACTGAAGCATCCGCCGTCGTACCACGAAGAGCGTTTGCTGAAGGCGCCCATCGGACACTTCTATGATGTGATGACCAACGGTTTCGGCGCCATGTTGAATTACTCAGCGCAGATCAAGCCGGAAGATCGCTGGGCCATCGCAGCTTACATTCGCGTGCTGCAAGTAAGTCAGGACGCGCGACTTTCGGATGTGCCTACCACCGACCGCGGGAACATTCATGAGCCGCAGATGCCGAAGAAGGAGGACAAGCGCTAATGGCAATCCATGAAACGCAGACCCCCTCCTCCCATGTGACTCCGGAGCAACTCGCTCCGCCGTGGATCGTGGACCACATGCGCAAGCGCTGGATTGGCGTCGCTGGACTTTCCAGCATCGTCGCCATCGCACTCTTGCTCTTTAATTCGGGGACGTTTGAAGGCCGGCAGCAATTCTTCCGCGCCTATTTGGTCGGATATCTCTTCTGTTTCGGACTCATGCTTGGCAGCACAGCTTTGCTGATGCTCCAGCACGTTACCGGCGGTAAATGGGGGCTGGTCATCCGGCGGATGTTGGAAGCTGGAAGCCGCACTCTGCCCATCGTCGCATTTATGTTCATCCCCATTGCGTTCGGGGCAAAATATCTTTATCCCTGGGCTGGTGCCATGCCGCTGGACGTCCACGGCCAGCACGCGCTGCACGTTCGCGAACCGTTCCTGAATTTCAATGCATGGATCGGCCGCGCCATCTTTTATTTCCTGTCCTGGGGTCTCTTCATCTACCTCTTCAATAAGTGGTCGCTGAAACAGGATGTCCCGCCGGAATCTCCGGATGCCGCAAATGATCTGCGTCTCCGCTTCATGCGTCTCGGCGGCGGTGGCTTGGTCTTCTACGCCATCACGCTGACACTCGCTGCGGTCGATTGGGTCATGTCACTCGATGCGGTCTGGTACTCCACCATCTGGGGCATGCTCTACATGGGAGCGCAAGTGCTCTCCACCATGGCTTTCATGATCGCCGTTCTCGCGTTGCTCGCGAAGTACGAGCCCATGAAGTCGCTGCTGCGCAAGACCGAACTGCATGACAACGGCAAGCTGCTGCTCGCCTTCGTCATGCTCTATACCTATCTTTCGTTCTCGCAATTCATCATCATCTGGTCAGGGAACCTTCCTGAAGAGATTACGTGGTACTTGGCGCGCACCCAGCATGGTTGGAAGCCGGTGATGTTGACGCTGGTCATCTTCCACTTTGTTGTGCCTTTCCTGATCTTGCTGAATCGCAATATAAAGAAGCAGCCGGCACGTCTTCGCGCCGTCGCCATCTTGATCCTGTTCGCGCGCGTGGGAGAGATCTACTGGCAGGTCAATCCGAACTTTAAAGACACCAGCGGCCTCACCGGACACTTCAACCCCAACCTCATGGATGTGGTATTGCCTATCGCACTGGCATCCATTTGGATCACTGCTTTCTTCTACCAGTTGAAGAAGCGTCCGCTGATTCCGGCATACCATCACCTGGTGCCAGAGATATTGGAGCCGTCGCATGGAGCACATTAAACCGCAAGCCGGTGGGTTTACTGACGATCGGGAACACGGTCACGAGACCAGTGACGTCAACATCCGCGCGATTCTTGCGTTTGGCGTCTTCCTGATCTTTTCCGCTGTTGTCATTCACGTCCTTCTGTGGGGCCTGTATCGCTATCTGGATAAGGAAGCAGAGGAGAGGAACCCGCCCCCGAATCCCATGGTGCAGAAGCAGCCTGAAGCAAAAAGCACCATGATGCAGTCCGGCACCATGACTGCCGAAAAGGAAAGCCAGACTGTGCAGCGCCTCACCGCAACTTTTCCCGAACCGCGCTTGCAAACGGACGATGTTCGCGACATGAACAAGATGCGCGAGGACCAGAACAAGCAGTTGCAGGAATACCAATGGATAAATAAGGACGTCGGTAAGGTGCGTGTTCCGATTGATCGTGCGATGGAGTTAGTTCTCGAGCACGGGTTGCCGAACGTTCCTGCGGGAAAGACTCCGCCGGCCACGGGACAGGGAATCGATGTAGTGAAACCACCGGTGGTAAAGAAATAGTTGGATGGGTGGAGCAGGCCTTCAGGCCTGCATTTGAATGGTTTTACGAAGCGGCTTTAGCCGCTGAGGGTAGAAGAGCGGGGCTTTAGCCCCGCGTTACGACAAGAACGAAGCGGGCTTTAGCCCCTGGGCCAAATACATAAATGATCTTCAGAAACACAATTCGATTCTTCGCCATCATCGCACTCGCCGCCTCTGCTTCCGCGCAGATGGGCGGCAACATGAATAGTTCCACCGATATGCAATCGAACACGCGCCCGTCTGTCTTGACGCAAGTTGGGATCGACCAGCGCTTAGGGCAACAGCTCCCGCTCGACCTGAAATTCAAGGACGAATTCGGCAAAGACGTTACTCTGGGCAATTACTTCAATCAGAAGCGTCCGGTGCTGTTGGCGCTTGTCTACTACGATTGCCCCATGCTGTGCACGCAAGTCTTGAATGGCATGACCAGCGCGCTCGGGGTGTTGAAGTTCTCCGCGGGAAAAGAATTCGACGTGCTCGCCGTAAGCTTCGATCCGCGTGAGACACCCGAGATCGCCGCGGCAAAGAAGAAGACCTACATCGCGCGTTATCGCCGGCCTGGCTCCGAGCAAGCGTGGCATTTTCTCACTGGCTCGCAGGCATCCATCACTGAATTGACCAAGGCGGCGGGCTTTCGTTATGTCTGGGATGAGAAGACGCAGCAATTTGCCCATGCCAGCGCCCTCATCTTAGTCACGCCCGACGGACGTTTATCGCAGTACTACTACGGCATCGAGTATTCGCCGAAGGACATTCGATTGGGCATGATCGAGGCTTCCGAGGACAAGATCGGCAACCTCGCTGACCAATTGATCCTGTTCTGCTATCACTATGATCCGATGACAGGAAAATACGGCGCCATTGCGATGAACTTTGTCCGCGCCGGCGGTATCTTGACCGTATTGCTTTTGCTTACATTCATGATCATTTCCATCCGTCGCGAGACGCACGGTCACGACGGACGCAGGGCCTAGACATTGGTAATTTGTGATTTCTGATTTGTAATTTTGTTTTTTTGAATTTGTGTTCTTCGATTTCAAATCACAAATTTGAAATTAGAAATCTAATAGGAAACGACTTAACGTAATGATGTTCTCGAAATACTTGCCGTTTTTCCCCGAACAAGCCTCGACCATGGCTTGGAAGGTTGATGCGCTCTACCTGTTCCTGGTGGCGACCACCATCTTTTTCACCGGACTCATCGCCGCTATGGTGCTCACCTTCTCGATCAAATACCGGAAGGAAAAGAACCCGGTCGCCACGCAGATCGAAGGCTCTATTCCGTTGGAGATCTTGTGGTCGGTCGTTCCTCTGGGCATCGCCATGGTGATCTATGTTTGGGCCGCAGTCCTGTTCTTCGACATGCAGCGCGCGCCGAAAGAGTCGATGGAGATTTATGTCGTCGGCAAGCAGTGGATGTGGAAGGTGCAGCATCCATCCGGGCCGCGCGAGATCAATCAACTGCATGTGCCGCTCGGGAAAAATGTGCGTCTCACCATGATCTCGCAAGACGTGCTTCACAGTTTCTCGATCCCTGAATTTCGCATTAAGCATGAAGTCTTGCCCGGCCGATATACGCAGCTCTGGTTCAATGCCAACAAGGTCGGCACTTACCATTTGTTCTGCACACAGTATTGCGGCACCAAGCACTCCGGCATGATCGGACAGGTCATTGTCATGGAGCCGATGATGTACGAGGCGTGGCTGAGCGGAGGGTCGGGCGAAGGCTCGCTGGCTTCCAATGGCGAAAAGCTCTTCACCAGCCTTGGTTGCGTGACCTGCCATTCCGGACAATCCGGTGCGCGCGGACCGAACCTCGCCGGAGCTTTCGGCAATCCGGTAAAGCTGAGTGACGGACGTACAGTCACCGCCGACGAGAATTACATTCGCGAATCTATATTGAATCCGCAAGCGAAGATTGTCGCCGGCTTCGGTCCCATCATGCCGACCTTTACTGGACAGATCAATGAGGAGAGCCTGATTCAACTGGTGGCTTACATCAAGGGCCTGCAACCCGAGAAGCAACAAACCACGGGCGCGGTCGGCACGTCCACAACCAACCCGAACCCGGAAGTGAGTCAAGGGAAACCAACACGATGAGCACCGCAGTTACAGATGTAGTCGTAACCGAGACGCACGTAATGCCGGAAGAGCATTACCTCAATGCTGACCACAGCCTGAAGAGTTGGCTGTTGACGCAGGACCATAAGCGCATTGCCATCCTTTATCTGTTGACGATCACTTTCTTTTTCTTCGTTGGCGGCCTGATGGCTTCGCTCGTGCGTTTGGAATTGCTCACGCCTGCGGGCGATCTCTTGGAATCCGACACTTACAACAAAGCCTTCACCATGCACGGCGTGATGATGATCTTCTTCTTCCTCATCCCCTCCGTGCCGGCGACGCTCGGCAATTTCCTCATTCCCATGATGATCGGGGCCAAGGACCTCGCCTTCCCCAAGATCAATCTTCTGAGCTGGTACATATTCGTGATCGGCGCATGCTTCGGGCTCTTAGCCATGATCACCGGCGGCGTGGACACTGGATGGACGTTCTACGCTCCTCTCAGCACCACCTATTCGAACACCAACGTAATCATGACGGCGGTCGGTATTTTGATCGCTGGCTTTGCCTCGATCTTTACCGGACTGAATTTCATCGTCACCATTCACAAGATGCGAGCGCCGGGACAGACCTGGTTCCGCCTTCCGCTCTTTGTATGGGCGCACTACGCGGCCAGCATCATCATGGTTCTTGGGACTCCGGTCATCGCCATCACGTTGATTCTGGTGGCGCTCGAGCGTGGCTTCCACATCGGGATCTTTGATCCCAAGCTGGGTGGAGATCCCATCCTCTTCCAGCACATGTTCTGGTTCTATTCGCACCCTGCCGTGTACATCATGATCCTTCCCGGCATGGGCGTGATCAATGAAGTCATCACCACCTTCTCGCACACGCGCATCTTCGGATACAAGGCTGTGGCTTTCTCCA
>JAOAPH010000013.1 GCA_025462835.1 Candidatus Angelobacter sp.
TAACCCCGTTGCCAACACGGCGGTGTTAATTCTTTGTAAGTTGTTGGGAACACAGATGTGTCTGCAGCTGGAGCGCCTAAGCGCAGAAGTAAGTACGATACAGGAATGTAGAAAGACGCAGCTTCAGGTGAAATCAATCAGTGCGACTGATCGGCCTACATTGGATCTACGTTATCATTTTCTTGTGTCGCACACTGTATTACCCAAGGTAGACGGAAAGCTAGTGCAAATCGTGGACAAAGCACTAGCAGAATCCGCGCGTAAGAGTGGCGAATGGCTAGTGTGTCGCAAGGGGTGTACGCAATGTTGTATCGGAGTTTTTCCGATCAACCAGCTTGACGTGGCCAGATTGCGGCAGGGGATGGCGAAGATGGATGCGACGGAGGCTACCCGGGCTTCTGCCATTCGCGAGCGGGCGCGACGGTCGCTGGAGCGGATCGGCCACGACTTTCCTGGAGATACCCGCACGGGTGTCCTCGACGAAGATGAAGACGCCCAGGAAAGCTTCATGGAATATGCCAACGACGAACCGTGTCCGGCGCTTTCGCCGACAACCGGCGAATGCGAACTGTATGCGTATCGTCCAATGACTTGCCGGGTCTTCGGCCCGCCTGTGCGGTCTGAATCTGAGGAGGGGCTGGGCGTTTGTGAGTTGTGCTACCACGGAGCCACAGACGAGGAGATCGCAGCGTGCGAATTGAGACCCGATCCGGACGACCTGGAAAGTTCTTTGGTCGAGCAGGTTGAACGCCGCAGCGGAGTGCGTGGGAACACGATCATCGCGTTCTGCCTTGCAGAGTAGCCGGTTCCACGCTGTCTCGATAGGGTTCGGAGGTGAAAGTTAACCCGGAATTTACATGGCACTTCCATACCGTCCGATATAGTTGAATAAAGGCAGCTTGATTGAGCATCCAATCTGCCAGTTCGCTGCATATTCGCTGCCCAGAATCGTTTCTTAGCGATTGTTTCAAAGTGGCAGTCTTGAATGAAACCACTTTCCAAAGAACGACTAGTCTCATGGGGCACCGTCCTTGCCCTCGCCAGCATATTGATTGTGCTCGCGATCTTGCAGTACCGCTGGAGTGACCGGGTGAGCCAGGCGACCAGCGCCCAGATGCAAGCGGCCCTGCAAAATTCGATGTTGGGATTTCGGCAAGACCTGACGCGTGAGTTGGGCAGGATAGGCATGGAAATGCAGGCCGCCCCTATCCAGGGAAAGCAGTTCGATCTCAACGGATATATCCAGCAATACGTCCACTGGCGCCAAACAGCCTCACATCCAGAGTTAGTTGACGCAATCTATATTTGGCGGCCGTCACTCGTGCAGCAGAAGAGCGGTGAACTGCTGAAGATGAATGCAGAAAAGGGCCGGTTCGAAAGCGTTCGTCCACCGAAGGAATTTGAAACGCTGCTTCAACGCCTGGAAGAGATGTCTGCCAATTTCACGCGCAGTGGCGTTCTCGGCGCGCTCCAGGCGTTTGCGGCTCAACGCAATGGCGCGAATACAGCAATGATGCCGTGGGCCATCGATCAAGATATTCCCGCACTGATCGATCCGGTCAGCAAGAATACGAATCCCAAGGATTTTTCTCCAACCGGGGCCTGGGTGATCGTCACGCTAAATAGCAAAGTGTTAGGACAGCATCTCCTGCCTGAGTTGACGACAAAGTATTTTTCTTCATCGGCGGGATTGACGGATGAGATTGCAGTTGTTACCGGCACCCGGGAGCAGCCAAAGGTCATATATGCAACGACTCCTGATTTCAGTGCAGAAAAGGCCCTCGATGTGGACGCTGCGCTCAATCTGTGGAGGTCGCCTCCTCCGGGCGATCCTGGGCGAATTGGAGTAAATGTCTTCCGTCCTACGACAAGGCAATTCCAGAATGACGGACGAAGCTCTTCATCGAACGGCGTTCGTGACATTGATATCCCGGAACCGGTGCGATTGATTGCTCTGCATTACTCTCTGGATCAGACTGACTGGCACATCGTCGTGAAACGCCGCAAGGGCTCCCTTGAAGCTGCGATTGCAGCGCTGCGCTGGCGAAATCTCGCTATCAGCTTCGGCATTTTGACAGTACTGGCGATCACAATGGCGCTGACTGTGATGAGCAGCTATCGCGCTCGAAGATTGGCGCAACTTCAGATCGATTTCGTGACCGGCATCTCGCATGAGCTGCGCACGCCGCTGGCAGTAATCTCGTCCGCTGCAGAGAACATCGCTGATGGCCTGGTGGAGAACAAAAATCAGGTGGTCCGGTATGGCGCCGTGATCCGAGATCAATCAAAGCAGTTGTCGCAATTGGTCGAGCAGGTATTGCAGTATTCGGCTTCGAGGCAGTCCCAGCAAGGGTATGTGCTTAATCCGGTGCAAGTGAATGAAGTGGTTCAGGCTGCTTTGAAGAACACCTCTTCGGTGTTGAACTCGGCCCATTTCTCAGTAGAGCGCGATGTGGATCCTAACCTTCCGGCTGTGGCCGCGGATTTTGGCGCGCTTACGCAATGTCTGCAAAACCTGATCACCAACGCCGTGAAGTATGGAGCCCAAAGTCAATGGATGGCCATCCGAGCGAGTGCGCGCAACGGAAAACAAGAGCCGCACGAAGTCACGCTCACTGTGGAGGACCGTGGCATGGGGATCGATTCATCCGATCTGCCTCACATTTTTGAGCCGTTCTATCGCGGCACTACCGCCAAGGCAGCGCAGATTCACGGAACGGGGCTGGGATTGGCATTGGTCGAGCGGACTATGGAAGCAATGAACGGAAGATTGACTGTGAGCAGCGAGCCCGGTAAAGGCGCTTCTTTCACTCTGCATCTTGCGGTCTTCACCGGAAACGGCGGCGGGAAGCCTGCTGAGTCAGCTTATCGATCGAAGGAGCAAGCCTGATGAATGAGCGGATATTGCTGGTTGAAGATGAAGAAGCGCTGCGGATGACGCTGAGTGATCGTCTGGAGAGTGAAGGCTATAAAGTCGAATGCGCAGTGGATGGCGCCGAAGGGCTGAAGAGGGCCGTAGGCGAGGCATACGACCTGATCGTGCTAGATGTGATGCTGCCGAAGAAGAGCGGCTTTGATGTCTGCCGCGACGTCCGCAAGAGCGGGTGTGTAATGCCGATCATCATGTTGACTGCGCGCGGACAAACCGTGGACAAAGTCCTGGGCCTGAAGATCGGCGCTGACGACTATCTGACAAAACCTTTTGAGATGATGGAATTGGTGGCACGAGTGGAAGCGCTGCTGCGCCGCCCCAGGGGCGCAGTCGCTGCCGATACCGCTGTGCATAACTTCGGTGGACTTCGCGTCGATATCCGGGGAACTGCGGTCTCTCGCGACGGCAAACCTGTGCCGCTATCGGCGAGGGAATTTCGCCTGCTGCAATATTTTCTCGAGCATCGCGGTACAACGCTCTCCCGTAGCGTCCTCCTAAAAGAAGTCTGGGGTTACAGCACGGAGACTTTTACCAGGACGGTGGATGTGCACATTGCTAGCCTGCGACAAAAGCTGGAATCCGACCCAAGACAGCCTATGCTCATATTAACGGTGCCCGGCATGGGGTATAAGTTCGCTCAGTAATCCAATCCTTCCGAACCAGACCCGCTTCCAGATCCCGCTTCGAAATCGTTAACAAAACTCTTACATTCACTTTCCTCAGGCTTTACGTCAACCTCTCCGGATCCGTGTTCAGATGCATATGGGACGAATACGTATCGGACATAGGGAGGAAAACATGGCAAGTGCTGTTGAGATTGTGATGGGAACGAAATCATACCGCGATGAACTACCTCATCTTGAATCACACAAGCTCCGCGCTGTAGTAGTTGATGATTCACCAAACTTTATACAAGTCATTTGTGCACTCATGGAATTGGACGAAGCCGTAGACGTAGTGGGACGCGCCACCAATGGCGCGGATGCGATCCAGGCCGTGGCTCACTTGCAGCCGGACCTGGTCGTAATGGATGTACAAATGCCGCTATTGGACGGATTGGTTGCTGCATCATTTCTGTGGCAGCAATTTGGCACGGCCATCATCTTGATGTCAGGAGATGAGTCACCGCAACTACGGGAGGAGTGTCTGGCTTCTGGCGCAGTGGCATTCATCTACAAGCCCAATTTTCGCGAAGAATTCATGCCTGCATTGCGAGAGATCTTTGCGCTAGCGGAAGAACCCAACCGAAGCAAAGATCTACTTAGCAGACATTGATCTCGCCGCCGTCGGATCGCCTGGCGGGGATCAGCAGAACCAAGCGAGACAACTTCGAAGCTCAAGCGGTCCCGATCCAACCGGCCTACGGCTTGGGCTTTGGCCGCCTCAATACCCGGGAATCCCCGAGGTTTAATGAGGCCGCTGGCGGACAGTCAGTTGCGCCCCTGACTGTCCGCTTATTGCTGCGGAAAAGTTGCTGAAACTAATGTTCTAGAGGCAACATCACTTCAGTTACAAAGTTCATCAGCACAACAAATCGGGAAAGAAAGGGTTTAGGCAGAGTAACAACCGGGCGACCATTCAGTTTGGAAAGATGGTTAGCCAGGGAAGGTGACCAACATGTTCAATCTTAAGCAGACATTTTCATTCTTAGGCCTTGTGGCGATACTTACACTTGGCTGCTCTTCCGCTCCGCAGAGCGCAAAAAACAATACCCCCAACAATGATGTCCGCAGCGATGCACAGATAGCCGGCGACGTTCAGACGAGGATCAGTTCGGACCCAAACCTTCGCGGACGGCAGATCAGCATCAACGCTGAGAATGGTGTCGTCACACTTGGCGGCACGGTCAGCAGCAAAGATGACGTGATGGCGGCCCTGAAAGATGCGCAGGGCGCTGACGGTGTAAAGCAAGTTGTAAGCTGGCTGGAAATAGGGTCGTCGGATTCCGCGGAATCAGACGTGAAATCGAAACCGAGTCCGCGACACGTAAGCCGTCCGGCGCCGCGGCAGTATGCTCGCGTGGCCCCCGCGCCGCAACCGGCTGCTCCAGTTGCTCCGCCGGTGAATTCAACTCCTGCATTCGATACTGCAAAAGCATCGCCGCCACCACCACCGAGCGTGCCTGAGGTGGTGAAGGTGTCAGTGCCGGCGGGAACGGAACTGCACGTCAGGACATTGGATAATCTAAGTTCTGAGACCAGCCGTCCTGATCAGATCTTTCATGGAACACTGAACAGCGACGTCACCGTTGATGACCAGGTGGTGATCCCTGCAGGCGCGGATGTCGAGGGGCGGGTTGTGGAAGTGCACTCTTCAACGCACTATGCTGGACAGGCATTGCTCACGTTACAGCTGACCAAGCTCACTTATGGTGAGAAGAACTACACGCTGTCCACAGACCAGTGGACGCGCAAGGCTGAAGGTCGCGGCGCCAATACGGCAGAAAAAGTCGGCGGCGGTGCGGCGATCGGCGCGGTTCTCGGTGGAATATTCGGCGGTGGCAAGGGTGCGGCGATTGGCGCTGCATCCGGTGGCGGCCTGGGTGCAGGCGCGAACACCATCACTAAAGGAAAACCGGTTGAGTTGCGACCAGAATCTCTGGTGGTCTTCCGCACGGCGAGTGCGATAACAGTGGCTCCGTCGTCAGGCACTCACCACGGCCCGCGTCTGACGGCCAGCAACTAGAGCGCAACGTTAGCAAACGTAACCAGCCCCACGTGATGAACGTGGGGCTTTTTGCGTAATGAATGCTGCGCCTGCCCCGAGTCTCGCGGCGCTGCGTCTGGCAACAGATGCTGCCATCTGTTTCAGTGCAAGCAGCCTTACCGTCAAAGCTTCAACTCAGATTTAGAAAATCCTCACAACGAAATCCAGAGTTGCGGGTTTACGTCATAACTATTCTGCAGAAGGAATAAACCCGTGAAACTCCTGTTTCGTTTTGCCGCAATAATTTCGATTTCTGTCTCAGCAACTGTATCCGACCTCAATGCCCAAACCCTCAGCAAGAAAACCAATGCGGTGCAGAGTCGAATAACGGCGAGCATTGACGAAGGAAATCTGTCTACTATTGCGGGATCGTCGCATCCAGCGGCGAAGGTTCAGTCGGACCTTGGCCCGGTCGCGGGCGACAAGATACTGGAGCGGGTGACGCTGGTGTTCAAGATGTCTGAACAGCAGCAACAGGCCCTGGAGAAGTTGGTTGAACAGCAGAACGATCCTGCATCGGCCAATTACCACAAGTGGCTGACTCCTGCTGCATATCAAGCAAACTTCGGCATCAGTGATTCTGACCTAAATAAGGTCAAAGTATGGCTGCAATCGCATGGGCTAAAACTGAATGAGGATTCCTCCGATCACTCAATGGTGGTGTTCAGCGGGCCCGCATCTCAGATCAAAGCGGCATTTCACACCGAGATCCACACATATACAGGTGGCGGTGAAACCCATTTTTCGAATGCTTCTGAGGTCGCCGTACCGAAGGCAGTTGCCGGGATAGTGCTCGGCGTTAGAGGGCTTGACGATTTTCGACCGCATCCGCGCCCGAATGCAAAAAAACTCAAAACCGCATTCACGTCAAGCATCTCAGGCAATCACTTTCTTGCACCCGATGATTTCGCAACCATCTACGATCTCAAGGCGCTGTATAGCAGCGGCATTGACGGCACAGGGCAGAGAATCGGAGTGATGGGGCAGTCGGACATCTCATTGAGCGATATCCGTACCTTTCGATCAGTGTCAGGACTCAGTCAAAATGATCCCCAGGTTGTTCTCGTACCGGGATCGACCGACCCCGGTATGGTTACCGGGGACGTCGATGAGGCTCATCTCGACCTTGAATGGGCAGGAGCAGTGGCGCGCAATGCGACATTGATCTATGTGAACTCGAAAAATGGAGCGCTAGATTCTCTTCAATACACTATCCAACAAAATCTGACGCCGGTAATAACCATCAGTTACGGAGATTGCGAGCAGAACTTCAGCAACTCCGAATTGTCCAGCCTGAGTGCGTTGCTGCTGCAGGCGAATGCGCAAGGTCAAACCGTCGTGGGTCCAACTGGAGACAGCGGCGCAGCCGATTGTGACTTCTCGCAAAGCGCGTCTCAGCAGTTGGTGAGCGCGACTCATGGATTAGCAGTGGACTTTCCCGGCAGTTCGCCTAACGTCACAGCCATCGGTGGCAGCACCTTCAGCGAAGGCTCGGGAACTTTTTGGAGCTCCACCAATAACAGCAGCAACGGTTCTGCTATTTCATACATCCCGGAGACCACTTGGAATGACACCGCGATAGAAATCGCCAATGGGGGATCGCTCTCAGCGGGTGGCGGAGGAGTAAGCAAAATATTCACTAAGCCATCGTGGCAAGTCGGGACGGGCGTGCCTTCAGACAGTATGCGAGATGTCCCTGACGTCACTTTCGCCGGGTCCGCCGACCATGATGGATACCTGGTCTGTACGCAGGGAAGTTGCGTCAACGGATATAGGGCGTCAGACAATACGTTGACTGTCTTTGGAGGCACTTCGGTTGGGGCGCCCGTATTTGCTGGCATGGTTGCATTACTCAACCAGAGGACCAACTCGACACAGGGCAACATCAATCCCGCACTGTACTCGCTAGCAGGTTCGTCCACGAATGCAATTCATGACATTGTGACCGGTGACAACAAGGTCCCATGCACATCAGGAACGACTGACTGTGCCAACGGCGGCAGTATTGGATTTTCTGCAGGTGCAGGGTTTGATCTTGCTACAGGTTTGGGCTCACTAGATGCGTTTAACTTTGTGTCCGAGATAGCATCCGGACAGCCTCCCGTAACATCGCCGGACTTTCAGCTCTCGGCAGCGAATGCAACGATCAGTATTGCTCGCGGGAGCTCCGCCACGGATAGCTTGACGATATCCGCCCTGAACGGATTTTCCGGGAACGTTGCCGTGACCTGCACGCTCTCATCGGCATTAGCCAACACCACTTGCGCCGTCACTCCAAGCAGCGTCACCGGCTCCGGTAACCCAGTATTGACAGTCACGGCATCATCTTTAAGTGCAGCCCAAACAAAACCCGGAGTTCGCAACCAACACTCAGTATTTTGGGCGTCCGGGACTTTCGGACTTTTCGCAATCGTATTTATTGCCGGCTGCAAACGCGATCGACGCACTTATACGCCTATGCTGGCAATCCTCTTGATGTCGACTGTTGCGATCCTCGTGGCGGGGTGCGGAGGCAGCTCTAGCGCATCAACTTCGTCGACTACAAGCACGGCCACCGCTGGCGCACTCACAGGAGTTGCCACCGTACAAGCAACTAGCGGATCCACGACACATTCTGTTCAGGTGTTGGTAACCGTGAATTGATGCGGAGTAATGCAGACTGTCTTGCGGACGTTGGGCTAACGGATGAAATCACTCTCAAGCAGATGAGGATTATTTTCCTTGTTGGCCAATCCCATTGGCAGAGCCCCTCCGTTATAGTCGGCCAGCCGATTCTTCCACTTCAGAAATTCAGTAATGGTCTGCGGCTCAATACGGACTTCGACACGGTGAAGGCTTGCCAGCAGCAGATTCATCTCCTTCATAAGCCCGATGGCACTTCGCAGGTCTTTTCTAGCTGCCTTACGCGAAACCGAAATACTTTTTTTTGCATATTCCAGCAGCCCCCAATTTGGAGGCAGTTCTTCTAGCCCGATCACGCCGCAAGGAGCTAGATAAAAGCGTTCGCACCCAAGTCCTTCCTCAGGTCTCAATCGAAACGGCTTGGTCGCATCTGCCAGAAAATCGCCGCGCGACACTTTGCACTCGACAACCACAGAACGGTTCAAGCCCTTCCAGCCGATGGCATCCGGAATTTCCCCAGTCGCGCAATACTGTTCGGACAAAATGATGCCGCAGCGGTACTCGTGCCGGAGCCAATCAACTGCTTTGGAAACAAGATGGGTGTGCTTAAGGGAAGATGCGGATTTGGGCATTGTGTTGTTGTAACGTGAAAGTAAAAGCACGAGAAGTGACAAGGTAGGTGTTGGTAACTTATCTGGTCAGCAGGCCGCAAACAGATCCGAAAACCCTCTAAGGAATTCTCCGACCCGCGACTTTCCAGACCACTCTCACCTAACGTTTGCGGATGGGTGCGCCTGTTCAGAAACTGTGCACATGTCCAATTTTTGATGTGATCTGCGATCGCCCACTGATAAGGCCATTCGATAACCCCAACAGAATGTGCAGCTTCACTGCTGGCAGACTGTGGCAGTGACATTGCACTAGGTAGATGCAGAGGTTTCACAATCACAATATGAATCGCATTGTTTCTTCAATCTTTGTTATAGCTTCACTTCTTTGCGGATTTGCCTCAGCGCAATCCGATGCCGACCAAAAGTTGGAGCTCAAATGGACCATGCGCAATAGCGGTGGTGTTGTCGTCGAAGACTTCAGCGGTAAGAATCACTTCGGATTGCTCAGGGGCCAGGCATTCTTCAATGCCGATCCACGAATGCAGAATACCGTCACAATATCTGGTATCAATGGGCTTGTCTCCACTCCTGAAAATGCGGAGCTCGAACCGGCACAAGGAACAGTGGAAACGTGGATCAAGGCAGATGTAATAAGAAACGCTGATATCTTCAACAAATTGTCCTCAAAGCTCGTCCGTAGGGGTCCAACCGGTGGTATGTCGGTTTACGGAATGCACCTCTATGAAGACGGTTCCTTTGGTGGTTTCGTCATGAATGACGATCTGGCAGAACCTGGACCTTGGGTCGGCGTGGGCAGCCGCCCCGGGGTTATCGAAACTGGGAAGTGGTACTTAGTGGCGCTGCGTTGGGACAATCAAGAGCTGGCACTCTTCTTAAATGGCGAGCTGCTCGGTACCCGCAAGTATCGCCAAATACCGATCATCGGCCTAAGCTACTCTGGCGACCGCGATTTCAGTCTAGGGCAAGCTACTTACTGGGGCGGGTCAGACCATGGCTTCTTAGGGCAATTTGGAGAAACCCGAATCTACAGCCGCTCGTTACAAAACAAGGAAATGCGCGAGCATTATGTTGAAATGCAGGTCATTAAATAGCGCTGCATTCTTGCAAATCAGATTGCGTTTCTGGGCCGGCGAAACTCTCGTCGGTCCACTCCTTTTGCAGGGATAAATCATCCGGTCCTTGGTAAGCGACGTAATCATGAGCCGTGGCAACATTCATGGCATTCCTCGCCGCTGTTTTCTCAGGAATCGGCATGAAGACAACCTACGCGGCGGGTTCCGAAACCGCCCGGCTTGCGTCAACACCCGTCTGGAAGCGTGCCCTGAAATTCTCCTGCGCAATGGACGCCGCAAGTTCGACCATTTGATCGGCGCTTAGATTGTTTTTAAGCGCACGCAGCGTTCCCATGTCTACGTCCATTGGCGTTCTGGTGAGGTCATCGGTGTAACGGAGCACGAGCCGCTCGACTTCAGTAAAGGCGGTCCAGTCATAACCGGCAGAAGCGGCGCCGAGTTGGGCGGCAGTCCATCCTTCGGTTTGGCACAACAGAGCGGCCTGGTTGGCCCGCGAGATGGATCCAATGCGGATGGCTACGCGGAAGCGAATAAGCGCGTGCCATCGGCGGGGCAGTGAGCGGACAAGGATTGGATCAAACGCGTCTTCGAGTGCAATTGCTCCAGCAGGCCTGATCTCAGCGGATGAAAACTTTAACGTGGGATAAAAACGCCGCGCCAGAGTGAGTGATCGCCAAAGTTCGGCGATCGTCGTGGTTGTGTTTCCGGCGCCGCGCAACGCGGGCTTAAGAATTTTGCTTGTCCTGTCCTTCGATACTGTGACCCATGTGCGTATTGCGAATCGAGTCTTGTCGAATGCGAGACGAAGTCTTTCTCTTTGCTCTGGCGCAATCATTGAATGTGACATTTTTCTCCGCGGAAAAGAGATTCGGGGGGAACAAATGTTAGAGCAATTTGAATGCCGATTATGAGGGCGTGGAAATCAGCGCCATTCGTGAATTCGGCTGCTACTTCGATGGGAACGAAGTAAAAAACTCAGAGCTGCTATCCAAAAAATTCCCTACAGCGTCTTCGCCAGCACTATCGCAAAGATGATTCCCAGGATTATTCCTATCAATAATGTACTGACGCCGAACAAGCGATTTCCTTGGACGTGTCTACCGGGCACCATCACGGTAAGGACTTTTGCCAATTTCGAGCGGATGCCGAGGCCGTGGCTGACTTGCACACCAGTGTCGAGATTCACGCCTTGCAAGCGGTTGATCTGGCTGTAGGCGACGCGATTGCTCTCGCCGGTTGTGGGGTCGATGATCAGGAATGATTCGGGCGCGATTTCGGCGACGTAACCCTTCACGGCCGTCCGATTTGCCAGCCGAACGGCGATGAGGGCGTCATTGCCCGAGCCCAGCTTCGAGATCAGCGTACTGATCTTTGCGGGTGGCGCTGTCTGCAGTGACGGGTTGGAGCGGATCGCGAGAGCGTCCGCGCACAAAATGCTCTGAACAACTACGATGGCGATAATTCGACCAAACACGCGCTTCATCTGGGACTCCGGAAATTAATAACGGCCCGCAGATACGTCCAGCGAACCGCTCCTAGAAAGAAGCGCGATTCAGTCGAGTGGGTTGTCCCAGAGTTGGCCGGTGTCACATCACTTTTTTTTAGGACGCGAAGGAGCGACTGGCGCGGGCTTCGCAGTCGATGGAGGCGACTCTTTGCCCTCATAACTGACGCGCCAGATCGAGTTCGAGCCATCATCGCTTACCAGCAAGGAGCCATCGCTTGCGACGGTGATCCCGACGGGTCGCCCCCAGACTCCGCCATCCGGTGTGGTGAAGCCGGTGAGGAAATCTTGATACTCGCCGCCGGAGTGTCCACCTTTCAAGGGAACACGGATGACTTCATATCCGGTGCGCTTGCTTCGGTTCCACGAGCCGTGTTCTGAGGCGAAGGCGTCACCGCGATATTCGGCGGGGAACTGCTGGCCGGTGTAGAAGGTCATTTCCAGCGACGCGAAGTGCGGTTGCAGTATGACGTCCGGAGTGATGACCTTGTTTTTCAACTCAGGATGCTTTCCCACGTGCTTCGGGTCGTAGTGTCCGCCCATGTAAAGCCACGGCCAGCCGTAAAACCCGCCGTCCTGAATGTGGGTGATGTAGTCGGGGACAAGGTTGTCGCCGAGTCCGTCGCGTTCATTCACGGATCCCCAAAGCTCGCCGGTCTCAGGATTGACGGCGATTCCCACGGCATTGCGAATGCCCGAAGCGTAAACGCGGAAGCCGCTGCCATCGGGATTGTATTCAAGGACATCGGCACGATTCTTTTCAATGGCATTGTTGTCAGTGTCGTCGTTGTTTGAATGCGAGCCGACTGAGACATACATCTTTTTGCCATCTTTGGAGAAGGCGATGTCGCGTGTCCAATGTCCGCCGCCGCGCAGCAAGCCGCCGGCAGGCAGATCAGCGATCTTCTCTGGCTTGCCGCGCGCTTGCATATCGCCGCTCTTGTAAGGGAAACGCACGACTGCATCAGTGTTGCCGACATATACCCATTGCGGATCGTTGCCGACCGGGTAGAACGCAATCCCAAATGGACGATTCAATCCGGTGGCGAATACTTCCATCTTCTCGGCTTTGCCGTCTTTACCGATGCCACGAAATACTTTGATTTCCCCCGCACGACTTTCCGCAAGAAAGACATCGCCATTGGGCGCGGTACGGATGAGACGCGGATTTTTTAGTCCCTGCGCGTACAAATCAACCTTGAAGCCGGGCAAAGCTTGTGGCCACGCATTCGATGGACGCGGAATAACGTCAGGGCCGTTGTCCACAGACTCGCTCGGGTTGGGCTCAGGAAGATCGGCCAGTGTGATCTTGCGGCACACCCCAGGTTTTTCCGCGCGATAATCTTCAAATGCGGCCTTGCCGGTCATGACATTGGCGCATTTGCTGCTGGACTTTGCGGTTTGAGAAAACAGGGTGGCAACAGAAACCAGTACGATCATGAGCGTGGAAAAAATACGTGCAATCTTCATTCATCGTTCTCCGCAACACGTTTGAATCCGAAAGTCACTCAGAGGTGCGCTGGCGTCCAAAATTTACCAGGTCTTCCGGATGGGATGAGCCTCTGTATTAAATACCACTTTATTGAGATCGAGGGTCTTTGCCGGGGCAAAGAGCAGATATGAGTACTTAAGCGTTTCGGCGAAGAAGAAGCTCTCCATGTTGTCTCGCTTCTCTTTTGTCTCGACATTCTTAAGCGCGGCATAGCCCACATCAGCCTTGCAATATGTCACCAGGCTGTCAAAGATCGTGCGTCCCATTTCAAGATAGCGCGGATCGTTGGTGTAGTGATGAAGGTAATAAGCCGACTCCATGATCTCCGGACGCAGCGGGTATCCACCGGAGGTGACTTTCATCGTGGAATAGTCCAGCTCCTCTGGTTCAATGCCGAAAGCGGTCCACATCTTATAGCTGGATTCCTGCAAGCGTCTGGCCCGGTCGATATCCCCACCGAGCGCGAGCACTGCGGGGAAAAATGCATCGAGCGCGCCGAAGTGTGTTGCCATGCGCGCTCCGGTGTTCATGTCCACGGTCCCATACCAGAGGCCGTTCGTGGTGTCGTCGGCAACGTACTTGTTCAGGGCCGCGATGCTCGACTGCCACATGCGCGCGCAATCTTTGTCGTCAAATAGAATCGAGCACTTCAGCAGGTACTCGTAATACGAATCGATGCCGCCGCTGACGTGGCTGGCTGGATCTGTCCACACGCCGGTCTCGACGTTGATCGATGAGCCGACCAGCCCAATAGGCGAGCGGCGATTGTAAAGCTCCACCAGCGCGTGTTTCGCTTTTTCGTAATAGATGGGCTTGCCCGTCAGCTTGCTCAAAGTGCCGAACTCGATGAGCAGCGTCCCAATCTCCGCGGGATTGCTCACGGCGCCGCGCGTGGCGCCGGTCTTCAGATTGACGTACATATATGGCATGCCCGTGGGAGAGTTGAATGCGGGGAGCAATCGTGTTCCCAGATCATCGGCCATCGCCAGCAGACGTTTGTCGCCGGTGAGTTGATAAGCGCTGAGTAGCCCGCCAAGCATGCGGATGGTGACCTCAAAATTCTTGACTTCGATGTCCTGATCGAAGGAAAGATTCTTGACGATGTACTCGCGGGTGGATGCCGCTTCGGTTTTCAGTCCCATGAGGACCATAGTGTCGAGCGCGTCCACGGGAGTCATGTAGAGAGAAACGGAGTGCCAGTCGCGATAGGACTTCGACAGCGGCTTGAGTTCGTCGTGTCCCCAGGCATATTTCTTATAGCCATTCCAGGCATGCAGGAATTCCTGGCGAACGCGGTTGGCCATCTCGGCATTAGTTAAATTCTTCTTCGGAGTTGCCGCAGCATTGTGGACAGTGTTTTGGGCCGAAGCTAAGTGCGTTGAGAGTACTGCACATGCGAAGAGAAGTTTAAAGAGATTGCGCGGCATCGATTCGGCATCGCTTCCTGAGTAAGATTTTGCAGATGGATTGTATCGGATGGGAGAGACGACTGAATAGACTTATGGTCGGCGAGGGGTGTTACTGCCGCAGAAGAGTGATCAGGTGATAGAGCATGTCAAGAATTCCGTTCTTCTGCTCAGGTGTGACGCCGACAAATTCAACTCCATGCAGGCCATCGGATTCCTGACGCCGGACCGTTGCGGTGAGCCGCAAGGATTCGCTCTTATTGGGGATAACCAGCGAAATTGCCAGTTGCGTGCCGACGGGGAAAAGCTTCGGGCCACGAAATGACAAGCCGCCCTCGCTCATGTTCACTGCAATTCCTGAGTTGACATCATCTCCGGTGCCATAAGCAACATGAAAATCGGCGGGCCAGCGCAGATAATTGCGCTGTTCTACCCCGGTAAATGGTCGCTCCGTCTTCAACAAGGCTGCTCCGTCAATATAGAACTCACAGAGAATATGCATCCAATTTACCTGTCCTCTTGGAGGATAGAAAGCTGCCTAAGGGACATGTCCGGGAGTAACACGGCACTGGCACTGCAGGTGATCAGTGGCCGTTTTTCCGATGATGCGCGGCGAGCCCATTCTTTTCGCAGCGGAAGATTCGTGCCGGAAGCACGTTGCGCAGTTCGAATTCCTGGCGGACAGGGCCGAAGATTTCTTCTAAAGATGGCAGCACTGCGCCGCTGAACTGATAGACCAGAAAGACTCCGCCCGGATTCAATGACTTCCAGGTATTGCGCAGGATGGTCAGCCGCTCTTTTCGGGGGATGGTGCTGAAGGGAATGCCGGAGATGATGTAATCGGCGCCATCGAGCTTGAGGCCATTCAATGCTTTGCGGACGTTGGCGGCAGAGGTCAATCGCGTGTGCAGGCGGGGATCGTCAACGTTTTTTTTCAAATGTGAGGCAAGTTCGTGGTTGCTTTCAATAGCCAGCAGCTTGGCATCCGAGCTCATGCAGCGCAACATCTCCCGAGTGATCGTCCCCACGCCGGGCCCATACTCCACTACGACGTTCGCCGTTTTCCAATCGAAGTGACGCAGCAAATGCGAGATCAGGAACCGGGAGCTTGGGATGACGGAGCCGAGCATCTTGGGCGAGCGCAAGAAAGTCCGCGCGAACATCAGGTTATCGTTCAGTTGCAACTGGCCTCCTAAAAGCCTGCGATTTGGATTTGACCACAAACCTTTGTATCCGTAAATGCCTGACCCGGCACGAAGGATGCCACACTAGTGGCGCCATTCCGAAAATCCGGCGCCAACACTCGATTGCGGTGGCTTCGCCGCGGTGAATTCAATAGTTGTGATGCAGATGCAGACATTCCTGTGATGCTGCGTGACAATGGACCGTCACCCGACTAAAGTAGGGCGGCGTTTTTTGACGCACGGATGCGAGCTGGCGCGGAATTCTGCCAGCGAGCATCTGAGCTGCGGACGAATGGATTAAAGGAGGAGCGCGCCATGGACGGAACCATGATGAAATATCCGCTGACGCTCACCTCCTTGCTGCAACGCGCCGGAAAACTGTTTCCCGAGGTACAGGTCGTTTCACGCCGGCCTGACGAGACCGTTCATCGTTACACGTATAGCGATTTTCACGTCCGCGCTCTCGCGCTTTGCGCGGGACTTCAGCGCGCAGGCCTCAAGAGAGGAGATCGGGTCGCGACATTAATGTGGAACCATGCGGCCCACTTGGAATGCTATTTCGGGGTTCCCGCAGCAGGCGGAGTGTTGCACACCCTGAATCTGAGGCTCCATCCTGACGAGCTCAGCTACATCGCCAACCACGCGCAAGACCGGTTTTTGATTGTGGATGATGTACTGCTGCACTTGTTCGATCAGATCAAAGACAAGGTCAATTTCGAGCGCGTTTTTGTGGTTCAGCACATGTGCGAATCTTTGCCTGCAAATTGCGAGAAATACGAATCGTTGCTGGAAGGTGCGAGCGGACAAGTCGAATTTGCTGATGTGGATGAAAATGAAGCCGCGGCGATGTGTTACACATCCGGGACCACGGGAAAGCCGAAGGGCGTTGTCTATTCGCATCGGGCGTTGGCGCTGCATTCCTTATCTATCGCGTTGCCGGACCATTTCAATATTGCGCGTCGCGATGTGATCCTGCCTGCCATGTCGATGTTTCACGCCAACGCATGGGGACTCCCGTACGCGGCGGTGATGACCGGATGCAAGTTGGTTTTTCCCGGGCCGGACCTGAGTCCGGAATCATTGCTGAACGCGATGCAAGAGGAGAAGGTGACACTCACGGGCGCAGTGCCCACCGTCTGGCTCGCCGTACTGGAGTGCCTGGAGCGCAATCCGGGCAGATGGAAGCTCGAACATGGAATGCGCATCCTGGTTGCGGGATCGGCGGCGCCGGAGATGCTGTTCCGTGGATTCGACAAATTTGGAATCTCCGTCATCCAGCCGTGGGGCATGACCGAAACTACACCCATCTGTACCTTCTCCGTTCTCAAGCCGCACATGGAGAACTGGCCGGAAGACCAGAAATATCAAGTTCGCGCCAAGCAGGGATTGCCATCACCATTTATAGATCTCCGCGCAGTTGGCGAGAGTGGCGAAATCCCGTGGGACGGAGAGTCGGTCGGCGAGTTGCAAGTGCGCGGGCCGTGGGTGACAGCGAGCTATTTCAATCTTCCGGAGCAGCCGGACTCCTGGACCGAAGGTGGATGGCTGCGAACCGGCGATGTGGTGAATATCGGCAGCGAGGGCTACATCAAGATCACCGATCGCGCCAAGGACCTGATCAAGTCAGGAGGCGAATGGATCAGTTCTGTAGATCTGGAGAATGCGCTGGTGGCTCATCCGGGAGTTGCGGAAGCTGCCGTGATCGCGGTTGCGCATCCGAAATGGCAGGAGCGTCCGTTGGCATTGATAGTAGCTGCGCCGAATGTCGCATCGCCTACGGTCAATGAACTCCGCGATTTTCTGTCGCAGAAGTTCGCAAAATGGCAACTCCCCGACGACTTCGTTTTTGTCGAGGAGTTACCCCATACATCCACCGGCAAGCTTTTGAAGACGGCAATGAGAGATCGATTCAAGAATTGGTATTCGAAGCCACGCAGCGACTAAGCGGCTTTCTGGTCTTCTGTTCCCGGTGCGCTTTCAATCCCAACCTCGTTGACGTCGCTGGTATTGCAACTCTCAAAGACGTGTCGCGCGCGCGCTGACATCTCGGAGTCATCCACGCGAACTGCAATAAATGCGCAACCCTCCTGCACGCGTCCGACGAAACGCTGAACATCAGTCTCGGGAATGCCGAGTCCAATGAGCGCGCCGGCAAGGCCGCCCACTGCGGTTCCGGCAGCGGCGCCGGCAAGGGCCGCCATCAGTGGTCCCGCAGCGATCAGGGGCCCAAATCCCGGCAACGCCAATGCCCCGATCCCGGTGAGCCATCCAAGGATCCCGCCGATGACGCCACCGGTGCTGGCGCCGGCGACCGCTCCTTCCGGGGCTTTGCTGGTGAATTCTGGCGCGAGAAATCTTGTTCCCGTATCGTCCGGCATGATCACGGAAATATCCTGGCTGGGAATAGCGGCGTTTTTCAGTTGCTCAACCACCGATTCCGCTCGAGGGCCACTGTCAACTAGGCAATACACCGTTCTGGACATGAGTACTCCTCCTCATCTCACCAGCAGCAAAGAAATTTGCTCGGGTGTTATGTGTCTAGATAGATGCCATTCATTGGAACGACGGGAGTTGCAGCCCCGATTTTCAGGCGCGAGTAGCTGCATGTGGCAGCTCCGGAGCGGCGCATCGTATCTGCTAAACTTAGTAGTAGCACCAAATAAACTATCCCCTTTTTATCCGTTCTAGCGCGACGGCGGAGCCTCGGAGATCACCGAAATTGTGCGGCATTGCCGGTTTCACCCACAAAGACCGAAGCGTTCCCAAAGCCCGAATTGAGGCTGCAACGAAATGCCTGGTGCATCGAGGACCTGACCAGCAAGGGGTTTTTGATTCCGCGGATGTTTCCCTCGGCGCGGTCCGGCTGAAGATCATTGACCTCTCTCCGCTAGGCAATCAGCCGATGCACAGCGAAGATGGAGACAAGGTCATCGTCTTCAACGGCGAGATCTATAATCATCACGAAGTCCGTGCAGAGCTCGAAGCGCTCGGACACATATTCAAATCACATTGCGACACGGAAGTGGTCCTGCGCGCATTTCTGCAGTGGGACACGCAAGCTTTGCAGCGGCTGCGCGGGATGTTCGGGCTCGCAATCTGGACGGAATCCAGCAAACGGCTAGTGCTGGCGCGCGACCGCATGGGCATCAAGCCGCTCTATTACCATCGCGCCGGACAAGACCTCTATTTCGGATCAGAGCTGAAGGCGATCCTCGTTCATCCGGAGATCGAGCGCAGGATCAACATGGATGGCCTCAACTGCTATCTGCGGTTGAACTGGGTGCCGTCGCCACATACGTTGATCGCGGGAATCGATAAGCTGCCGCCCGGACACATGCTGGAGTGGCGCAACGGCAAGATCACCATCGAGCAGTACTGGAAGACGAAAACCGATTCGGCAAAAGATTGGACGTTGGAATCTGCGAAAGAAGAACTCGATTCGCTGTTGCAGAAATCCGTTGCCGAGCACATGGTCTCTGACGTACCGCTGGGCATCTGGGCCAGCGGTGGCATCGATTCATCAACCATCCTGCATTACGCGACGCAAGCCACCAGCAACAAACTGAAGACTTTTTCCATCACCTTTCGCGGGCGCAGTTTCGACGAGAGCTCTTACATCCACGAAGTCGCCAAGCACTACAACACCGAGCACACCGAGTTCGACTTGAGTACTGACATCGATGTGCGCTCGGCCATCGAACAGTTCCCCTACTACTCTGACGAACCCAGTGCCGATGCCGGGGCGCTTCCCGTCTGGTTTCTGGCGCAGATGAGTCGCAAGCATGTGACGGTCGCTCTCAGCGGTGAAGGCGCTGACGAATTGTTCGGCGGATATCTCACTTATCTGGCAGATGACTACGCCGCAACAGCGCGCCGAGTGCCCGCAACGCTTCGCAGCGCCGCTTTGTCAGCGATGCAACTCTGGCCGGTGTCCGACGACAAGATCAGCTTCGAATACAAGGTGAAACGATTTCTGCAAGGATCTTTGTTGCGCCCGGAAGACGCGCACATCTACTGGAACGGAACTTTCGCGGAGTCAGAAAAAGAAGAGTTTCTGTCAGGAGCGAGTGGCCGTCCTATGAACGAGATACTCGCGAGCATGGGAAATGGCAACGGGCGCGGGTTGAACCGCTACATGTTTTTCGACCAGCAGTATTATTTGCCGGATGACATCCTTTACAAGGTGGACCGGATGAGCATGGCGCATTCGCTGGAAGTGCGGCCACCGTTCCTGGACCATCGCATCGTGGAATTTGCCGCGTCACTGCCGGAGGGTTTGAAAATCCACGGTTCCCAGTTAAAGTACATCCTGCGCCAGCTCATGAGTGACAAGTTGCCGCAATCGATCTTGCACCGGCCGAAGGTCGGATTCGACATACCCGTGCATGATTGGTTTCGCGGCATTTTGAAGCCTTTGCTGCTGGATACTTTGACGGAACAGGCAGTGAAGGACAGCAAAATATTTCGCTGGAGCGGAGTGGAAGCGCTCATCAATACTCATTTGGAAAGGCGTGCGAATCTCGGATACCAACTATGGGGTCTCGTGACATTATTTCTGTGGATCAAGCGTTGGAACATTCAGACGGGGCCCGACGCTCATCAGAACTCAAGCACACAGGACAAAACCAGATCAAGCGTCCCTATCTTGACCTGATCGTCGTCGCATTCGCTGCGGCGATTTTTTTGGGATGTATCGTCAGTCCTCCACATTTGATGGATGATGTGGACGCCGTGCAAGCGCAGATCGCGCGCAATATGCTGGAGTCCGGCGATTGGACCACCGCCCGCCTCGACGGCGTTCCTTATCTTGAGAAATCTCCACTGATCTACTGGTCGATGGCGGCCTCTTATCGCGTTTTTGGCGTGCATGACTGGTCGGCGCGGCTGCCGCTCGCGTTGCTCGTCGTCCTCCTCTGCTGGGTCACCGCACAATTCAGTGCCTGGGCATTCGGAAATGAAGCTGGGCTCTACTCCGGACTCGCGATCAGCACGTGCGTGGGATTATTTCTGTTTACGCGCATCCTCATTCCTGACGCACAACTCACATTAGTGATTGCTCTCGCCATGTGGGCGTTCCTTCGCGTGATGGATCCGGATGAGGAACGGCCGCGCCTTTGGGCCGCGATATTTGCTGCGAGTCTGGGAACAGGACTCTTGCTGAAGGGACTGATCTCCGTAGTCTTTCCGCTGGGCGCGGCGGTGGTCTATCTCGCCATCACACGGCAACTATTTTCCTGGGCGACGTGGAAGAAACTTCTTCCGCTCAGTGGCGCGGCAATTATTTTTCTGATCGCCGCGCCGTGGCACATTCTCGCGACATTGCGCAATCCGCCGTATTTCGCATTCACGATGCACAGCGGCCCGGGAAATTATCATGGTTTTCTGTGGTTCTATTTCATGAATGAGCACGTATTGCGTTTCTTGAACCTGCGCTATCCGCGCGACTATGACACCGTGCCGCGATTGTGGTTCTGGGGATTCCACCTGCTGTGGCTCTTCCCGTGGAGTTTTTATTTTGCGGCGGCAGCGCGGCAGAGTTTGAAACCTTCCATCGTCGACCGTGCAGGACGCACGCGCCTTCTCGCCCTCTGCTGGATCGGCTTCGTGATGGTCTTCTTCACCCTCTCGACGACGCAGGAGTATTACTCACTGCCCATCTATCCCGCAGTGGCGCTGTTGCTGGGTTCAGCAATGGCAGCACCGGGCCAGAATCGACTGGTGCGCTTTGGGACTAAAGCCATCGCGATCACTTCCGGGACGGCATTGCTAGTCATTGCGGGAATTCTCTTCGCTACCAGAGCAGTTCCCACTCCGGGCGACATCTCCTCCGCGCTCACGCAGGACCCATCGCGTTATAAGTTGTCGATGGGACACATGGGCGATCTCACGCTGCGCTCGTTCGCGTACCTGCGATTGCCGCTGATGCTGGCCGGAATCGCGATGATGATCGGCGCAGTGGGCGTGTGGGTCTGGCGAGAAAACCAGCGCCGCGCAGTGCTCGCAACTGCCTGCATGATGGTTGTTTTCTTTCACGCCGCCCGAGTCGCGATGATCACTTTTGATCCCTATCTCGGTTCGCAGCCTCTTACCGATGCACTGCTGCATTCTCCTGAGGGCAAGTTGATCGAGGCCGACGCGTATTACTCATTCTCCTCCGTGTTCTTTCAGACGAACAAACGCGCGCTCCTCTTGAATGGTTGCATCAATAATCTGGAGTATGGATCGAATGCGCCGGGTGCTCCGAAAGTGTTTATCGGCGATGATGAATTTCAAAAGCTCTGGTCCGGTTCTGATCGCTATTACTTGCTGGTCACGGGCGAGACGCTGCCGCATGTCAAGGACCTCGTCGGTCAACCGGCACTTCATGTAGTGAAAGAGAGTGCTGGAAACTCTTTGCTGACGAATCAGCCGCTGTCCGCGAACTAGTTCTTGTTACAATCAACAACTTCCCATGAGGACTTGTTTTAGGGCGCATAAAACGGCAGCATTGCTACTCCTAGTCGCGGCGATTTTGCTGGGTTGTGGCACGCCCGGAGCGCCGCAACCGCCATCGCTGCATTTGCCCAAGCCGGTTGACGACCTGCAAGCCGTGCGCAAAGGTGATGTCGTTTATTTGCGTTGGACCGTGCCGACGGAAACCACGGATGGCCAGGGAGTGAAGGTGTTTGGCGCCAGCCGCATCTGTCGCGGATATGCAACCGATCAGCCCGGCAGCTGCAAAGATGTTGTCGCGGATCTTCCCACCGCTGCATCCACAAAAGGCTATCAAGAGTTCACTGACAAGATCGCGCAGTACATCGGCGGCAATCGCGACTTTCTCACTTACACGGTGCGGGTGAACAACGCGCGCAACAAGAATGCTGGATTGTCCAACGCCGTTACGGTGTTCCTGGCGCCGAGTCTGCCTCCGCCAAGCGTAGTCGCGGCGAAGTTGTTGCCCGATGCGGTGCAGCTTTCATGGGAGATGCCGGAGCCGCCTCAATCTCCCACTCTAAAGACCAATTATCTTTATCGCATCGTGCGCAGTAGTGACCAGCCAGCAAAGGGACAGCCGGCGCGAGTTGCGATCGCGGAAGTTCCGGCCAAGCGCGGGTCGGAGTTGGTCCTCGACAAGAACTTCACTTGGGAAAAAACCTACCAGTACCGCGTTGTCGGCGTGACCCAAGTGATTTCGCGCGAAGGCAAAAAGCTGGCCGAATTCGAAGGCGAGGATTCGCCAGCAGCGACGATCGTCGCTCATGACGTCTTCCCGCCGGCGCGTCCCAGCGGATTGCAGGCGGTTTACTCGGCGCTGGATACGCGGAAGTTTATTGACCTCACTTGGACTCCGAATGAGGAGAGCGATCTCGCGGGGTACAACGTTTATCGCAAGGACGGGGAAAATATCGCGCCGGTGCGAATCAACACTGAGTTGGTGAAAACGCCGTCGTTCCGCGACGAAAATGTTGCGGCGGGAAACAACTACATTTATTCAGTCACCGCGGTTGACGCCCGCGGAAACGAAAGCCCGATGTCAGAACCAGCCCAGGAGAAGGTGCCACAGTAATGCGATATTGCCGGTTTCAAACTGCCAACGGTCCACAGTTCGGGAAGATCGAATCTCGCGATGGTGTGGACACAATCACCACACTGCTCCCGCCGTGGCCGGAAAGCATTGCCTCGAATACGAACACCGCGTTTCAGCCGATCGCGCTGGCAAGCGCCGAACTGCTGGCGCCCACGATTCCTTCCAAGATCATCTGCGTAGGACGAAACTACCGCGACCACGCCAGCGAAATGGGGAATGATGTTCCCGTGGAACCGCTGATCTTCTTCAAGCCGCCGTCGGCGATCATCGGGCCAGGAGATGAGATCAAGTTGCCGCCGACCACGCTCACACAACGCGTGGATTATGAAGGTGAATTGGCGTTCATCATCGGCAAGCGATGCAGCAAGCTCACGGAAAAAGATTATGTGCGCGCCTACATTCGGGGCTACACTTGCGCGAATGATGTGACCGCGCGTGACCTGCAAAAGAAAGACGGCCAGTGGACACGCGCCAAGGGCTTCGATACATTTTGTCCGTTGGGACCGGTGGT
>JAOAPH010000042.1 GCA_025462835.1 Candidatus Angelobacter sp.
CGCGAGTCTAAACACAAACCTCGGTGCCGCACTTTGGGACTGGACAAGAATGTTGCAATGGGGTGCCGTGGCCGCCAGCGTGGTCGTGGTCGCGAGCGCGGTGTTGTTGCTGAATCCCAGGCAGACAAGGCCGGTCGACAAGTTCGCGACCCTCAGCCCAGCACAATCCGAGGGCGCGAAACAAGAGCAGACTTTTCCAGCCCCTGCTTCCCCGACAGACGCGGATGCTTCAAGAGCGAAAAAGCCGGATGAGCTTAGCGAATCAGACAAGGAAAAAGCGCCCGTCGCTTCAAAGCGAAGGGAAAATCCTGCTTTCAAGCCGGCGCCGGTTCTTCAACCGGAGCCGGCGATAACCGGCGCTCCGCTAAAGGATGGCGCGGCGGCCAATCGCTTCAACTCCAAGTCCGACTATTTCTCAGGTGGTGCTTCCCCAGCTTCGGTCGCGGCAAATGCGCAGTCTTATCATGGTCAAGCATCGCAATTCACCGCGAAGAAGCCCGATGTCAGCAATGGGGCAGTAGACGCTGCAACCAAAAATAGCGGCTTCGTTGGCGGGGCATTAGCGCAACAAGGACGCGCTTACCAGCCTTTGAATGTTGCATCCGCTCCGCCGCCGGAGCAGAAACCTGCAACTGCGACAGAAGCGAACGCCGATGCCCTCTCAAAAGCGGTGGCGCCGCCTCCCGCTCTCGCCAGGTCTCGTGCCAAGGCAGAAGATGCGAAATCGGCCGACAAGATATCCAGCGCGTCTGAGACCGTTGACGTCACCGCGCAGGCTGTGCCCATGAACTCGATAGCAGCTACGTCGCTACCGGCCCGTTTTGTAAACGAAACCGCCGCATGGATGATCAACCCCAATGGCAAACTGCTGACGAGACGCGACGCGAGTGGATGGAAGGAAGTCGCCGTTCCCGATAATCCGCACCTGATCGCCTTGACCGTCAAGATGAATGACATTTGGGTGGGCGGCGCCAAGGGCGCTCTCTACCACTCGGCGGATACGGGCACTTCTTGGACATCCATCAAGGGTGGGTGGCCGCCAGACAGCGACATCGTCCAATTGATTTTTGTGGATCCTACGCATGTCGCGCTACAAACCGCTAAAGGCGAGCGCTGGGCGACTGACGATGGTGGCAAGAGCTGGTCAAAAAAATAATCAGGCTTCAATCTTTGCGCGATCGACTAGCAGAATCGGAATGTCATCCTGAACAGGATAAACTCGATTGCACCCGGTACATTTGATCGTGTCCGGCGCCGATCCCAAGACCAGTGCCTTCTTGCATGCGGGACACGCAAATTGTCCGAGTAAGTCCTTCCAATGCATCTGCTGATTCTACATCGCCCGTCAGACGGTTTAACGTCCAACGGTTTAAGATAGTCGTTCATGCCTGCCACCATACTTGATGGACAAAAGATCGCAGCGGAGATCAAAGCGGAGATCGCCGAAGAGGTGAAGTCGCTCACAGCCTCGGGCATTCGTCCCGGACTCGCCGCGGTCTTGGTCGGCAACGACCCTGCCTCTGAGGTTTACGTCCGCAGCAAGGTGAAGGCCTGCGAAGCGCTGGGCATCTACAGTGAAAAGATCACGCCAGCGAGCACCGTGACCACAGATGAAATGCTTGAGCTGGTCGCGGACTTGAATCGCCGCGACAATATCGATGGCATTCTCGTCCAGCTGCCGCTGCCTAAACATGTGGACGCCAAAGCCGTGTTGCTGGCCGTCTCGCCGGAAAAGGACGTCGATGGTTTCCACCCCATGAACGTCGGCAATCTTTCCACACAGCGCCCCGGCCTGGTCCCTTGCACGCCACTGGGCTGCATGGAGATATTGAAGCGCAGCAAAATCCCAATCGCCGGATCAAACGCCGTCGTCATCGGCCGCAGCGACATCGTCGGGAAGCCCATCGCTATGCTGCTGCTCAATGCGAATGCGACCGTCACCGTCTGTCACTCCAAAACGAAAGATCTACCTGGCGTGAGTCGCCAAGCCGACATCCTGATCGCCGCCATTGGCCGCGCCGGAATGGTGACTCGCGACTTCGTTAAGCCGGGAGCGGCGGTGATCGACGTGGGAATGAATCGCGTAACCGACCCCGCGGAATTTAAGCGCATGTTCTCGGGAAACACCAAGCGCGAACAGGACTTCGCTGCGAAAGGGTCAACGTTAATGGGCGACGTCCACCCGGAAGTTGCAGAAGTCGCCGGAGCCATCACCCCGGTCCCCGGTGGAGTGGGGCCGCTGACCATTGCCATGTTGATGTCGAATACGGTCAAAGCCGCTCAGCTTCGTCGCGGCGCCGGTAAGCGGGCGACCATTACCGCGAGAGGGGAATAACATTTGCTGCGAGTTGGTTTGACCGGTGGTGTCTCCTGCGGAAAGTCAACGGTGGCGCGCATGATGGAAGAGCGCGGCGCGTTTCTCATTCAGGCCGACCACATCGCGCATGACTTGATGAAGCCCGGTGAACCTGTGTACACCGAAGTGGTAAAACGTTTTGGCCGCGAGATCGTCAATGTTAATGATGGCGGCGCGATTGACCGCAATAAGTTAGCTGACGCCGCTTTCGGGGGCGGACGCATCACGGAACTCAACCAGATTGTCCACCCTGCGGTGATTCAACGACAGGAAGAGTGGATGGCCGAAGTGGGACGCAAAGTGCCTGAAGGCATCGCCGTCGTCGAGGCCGCGCTGATCGTTGAGGCCGGCGTGAAGAACCGTTTCGACAGGCTCGTTGTGGTCACCTGTCCTGAAGATGAAAAGATTCAACGCTTTGTTTCGCGCTCCGCTGCCGGGGAACCATCGCGACGACTCGATGCAGATTCTGCCGAGCGTGAGATCCGGAGACGCATGGCTGCACAGTTGCCGGACTCTGAGAAAGTCAGGCTCGCGCACTTCGTCATCGACAACTCCGGCTCGCGCGAACACACAGAGACCCAAGTAGAAAAAATCATGGAAGAATTGCGAACGTTAGCTGCAGCAACTTAGCAAAAAACAATCGAGAGAGATTCATTTGTATGAAATCTGCACGTCCTATTTGGTTGGCATTGATCCTCGTGGGTGTCTTTTATTTTGTTACCACCCATCGCAACTTTGATCTCCCCTCGTGGGTTCATCCCGAGTCCAGTCGGGCTGCGAAGCTGGAGATCACCGAGGCCGACAAGCCGCTCAGCTTCGATTCCGAGGAGCAGAACAACATCGCTTTGTACAAGCGCGTATTGCCTTCGGTGGTGAACATCACGTCTACCGCCGTCGCATTCGATTTCTTTTATGGCCCCGTTCCCCAGGAAGGCCAGGGCTCGGGCTTCATCATCGACAAAGAAGGGCACATCCTCACCAACTATCACGTCGTCGCGAATGCCCGGCAATTGGAAGTCACGCTTTCCAACCGGAAGCGGTACCGCGCGGAGACCATCGGCGTAGATCCGTCGCATGACTTGGCCGTGATCCGGATCGCGGGTGGAACAGGCTTGGCTCCCGCAACTCTTGGCGACTCCAAATCGCTTGTTGTCGGACAGAAAGTCTATGCCATCGGCAATCCATTCGGGCTAAGCGGAACCATGACGCGCGGCATCATCAGTTCGCTGCGCTCTATCCGCGGCCCTGACGGCACTCCTATCGACGAAGCCATCCAGACCGACGCCGCCATCAACCCCGGCAATTCCGGCGGCCCCATGTTGAACTCCCGCGGCGAAGTCATCGGCATCAACTCGCAGATCGCCACCGGCGGCGCGAACCAGAGCGCCGGCATCGGATTTGCAATTCCCATCAACGCCGCCAAAGCCGTGCTGAATGATCTGGTCACGGTCGGACGGGTGCGACGCCCATCGCTCGGCATCGTCCGTCCGCTTCCTGTCAGCCCTGAGTTGGCTCAAGAGATCGGATTGCCCGCCGACTACGGCGTCCTCATCATGCAAGTGGTTCCCGGAGGCGCAGCTGAGCGTGCCGGATTGCGCGGCGGCAACGAGCGCGCCTACATCGGCAATACTCCGATCATGCTGGGCGGTGATTTGATCGTTGCGATTGATGGCCAGGAAGTGAACGACTTGCGCGATCTCAGCGGCATCATGAACAACCATCGCATGGGTGACACCGTGAAAGTCACCATCTATCGCGGAAAGAAAAAAATGGACGTGACAGTCTCACTGGGTGAGGCCCGCCAAGCGGCATGAGCGCAAGAACGAACGGGAAGCCCGATGCAATCTTCGCTGACTTCGACTTGGCCGCGCGCCTCGAAGCCGCTACAGTCGCAATGCTCACAGCTTTCGAAAGAGTGGGCCGAAGAATGAACGGAAGCCCAGTTGCGCTACAAAACATTTCCACCGGCAAGATGCTTTTCGCCGGTGTCGGTTCTCCAGTGAACCACGCGGTGGGGATGGGCATGGGCAAGCCGGTCACCTCCGCCGAGATGGATCGTGTAGAAAAATTCTTCCGCTCGCGCAAGACGCCGATTGAGATCATGGTCTGCCCGTTGGTGGACATCGCGTTTCCGCAACTGCTGGTGAAGCGAGGCTATCGGCCTACAGAGTTTGAGAATGTCTTGGTGCTTTCGTTGCGTGATTGGAAGCCGCAGCAGCCCCCGGCAAAAAAGTCCAAGCTGACGATTCGCAAGAACACTCCCGCGCAGGCCGCGCTCGCAACCAAAGTGATCGCGGATGGATTTGCGCAGATGGCCATGCCGCCGGAAATACGCGCACCGCTCGAAGACTTCCAACGCCTGCCCAAAGCTCTTTGTTACATGGCCTATGCGGATGGCGTTCCGGTTTCATCGGCGGCGGGGATGATCTCGCCAAAACAGAAAGTGGCGCTTCTCTTCGGAACATCCACGCTCCCGAAATTCCGCAACATGGGAGCGCAAAGTTTGCTCTTGCAGGGACGACTGAAAGAGGCCGTTGCCGCAGGATGCGAATTGGCCACCATCAGCACGTTTCCGGGAACTACTTCACAGCACAATGCCGAACGCGCCGGCTTTCGCGTGGCCTACACCAAGACAACTTACGTTCTCGACTAAGCCTGCCCTTTGGGGACTACGCGGTCGAGGTTCGCCCGGCGATGATGTTCCGCGATTGCATCCGCGATATCCAGCGCCACTGCGAGCGCTCCGCGTCCTTCTTCCAATGACACCATCGGTATACTGCGCTCCCGCACCGCTAGCAGAAACGCTTTCAATTCCGCGTGCAGCGGTTCTTCTGCAACTACCTTCGGACGATTCAAACTCACGCCCGGGATCGGCAACGCTTGCGGATTCGCTGCCGCTGCGGCCAACATGTCTGCCGGGCTGCCGACGATCGCGGCCGGGTCCACTGACAAAGCGAACACATCCTGCTTTGCGTAGTCCACCGACACATACTGCCGCGGCTGGAAGAATCGCAACTTGCGCACGCGTTCCGTGCTCACTCGGCTCGCGGTCAGGTTCGCTACGCATCCTGAATCAAACTCAAGTCTCACGTTGGCGATGTCCACCTTTGAACTGACGATGGGCAGGCCCACTGCTCGCACTTCCCTTACCGGCGAGTTGACCATCGAAAGCACCACATCAAGATCGTGGATCATCAGATCCAGCACGACATCAACGTCCAACGCCCGCGGAGTAAAAATACTGAGACGATGGACTTCGAAGAACATCGGCTGCGTGATCAGCGGAAATGTCGCTCGCACAGCTGGATTGAACCGCTCCAAGTGTCCGACCATCGCCACTCGCTGCCTCTGTCTGGCGATCCGGATGAGATCATCTGCTTCGGGCAACGATGTCGCCAGCGGCTTTTCAATAAGCACATCGATGCCGGCTTCCATCAGGGTGCGCGCAACATTCAGGTGATGCACCGTCGGCACCGCGACCGTAGCAGCATCAATCTTCGCCTTGGAAATCAGCTGGTCGAGTGACGTGAACGCTTGCGTCTTGAACTCCATCGCGAGTTCAGCAGCGCGTTCGGGATTGGCGTCGCAAACCGCGGCAAGCTCTACCAGTTCTCCTTGCTTCTGCAATTCGGAATATACGCGTGCGTGATTGCGTCCGAACGCACCCACCCCGATCACGGCAACACGGGTCTTCTCAGCGATGGTGGACAAAGGTTCAACTTTCCAGGAAAGATTTTTCAGAACAGATGATTTTCGCAGATACAGCGGCTTTGCAGAGAGGATGAGACAAAAAAATCCGCCTGGACTGATCCAGGCGGATTCGATTCGTTACAGGTATTCGCTACCAGGACTTGGCGCAGAAGCCGCCACTTGCGTTCACCCAGTTCTGCTGGATGAGGTAGTCGCGGGTGCCCAGTTTCATATTCGCCAAAGCGCCGCTTGATGCATATGTTGTGCCGAACGTCCACGCGCACTTGTCGGCATTCTCAGCGCCGCGTTGGTCATACCATGCGTTAAGGTCCGGATCGGTCGCCGTTTCTTCCAATTCATGAGCAATGATGCTCGCCATGCCATCGGCGCCAGCATTTCCGTTCGGCCCGGTGGTCTGTTGTTCGCAGGCTGATGGGCAGCGGTCTGGATTGCCAACAAAGGAGTACTTGATGTCCGTGCCGCTGATCGTCCCATGCGTATGCCAGCCGCAATACTGAGTGCAGAATCCCGAACTCGCGGTGACATCTGCTGAAGTTAAGACGAAGTAGACGCCATTTCCATCCTTCGGTAGTCGTCCGCTATTGATCGCACTCGCGACTACTGTCTGAATCGCGGCATCGCTCAGACTCGTACCTTGCGAGTAGGAATCCGTCGTGCTTCCGCTATACGCGACGTGGTTGGGGACATGAACGCTAGATCCATTGTAGTAGCTGGTATTGATATTGAAATATGGTGAACCACCAATGTTTTGCGCGAAGTCGGTGAGAATCGTCACCGCTGTGTTGCCGGCCCAATTCCCGTACCAGATGTAGTAAACGTTGGGGCCCGACGTCATTACCGGGCCGCCGTGGTAAGAGATGCCGTTAGCCCCGCCACCGGGTTTTGCTTTCCCGGCTGAGTGTTCAACGGCTTCTCCCCAGCCTTTGCCGGTTGGAACCAGGTCCGGAGCGTTACGCGAGACTTGGGCAAATGCAGTGGACATCAGTAGAAAAGCCGCTACGGCAAGCAGTAACATTTTCTGGCGCGAAACATTCATGTTCACAGACCTCATGTTTTGATTTTTTCGAACGGGGGCCTTTGCTTAGGGAAAAGCCTTACGAACTTGCGCATTGTGCCACAGGAACTCTGAGGGAGGGAGAACAAAAGAACACTAGCTACTTAGGATTAAGGTAAGAGGAAGGCCGCTCCGTGTCAATCGCTATTTCGCGCTACCTGCACCACTTTGAGTGCAGCCGACTTTAACAATATGCGACACGGCGTCTGGCCAATGTATTCGCCATCCGCATAGATCACCGTAGGCTGTGACGTCTCTATCGCCAGTTGTGGGGTGCGGAAGATTGAAAGCTCGGGAACCTTCACATGGTCGCCAGCCAGGATCTTGGGGAAGTGCCGCACGATTTCGTATCGCGTCAATTTACTACTGCTCGCAAAAGTAATGTCCAGATGCCCGTCCGTGATGCTCGCTTGCGGTGCGATCTTCAGCCCGCCACCAAAGGTGGGTGTGTTCGAAATGGAAATGAACCACGCCCGGTCATCGATCGGCGTAAATCCGACACCAGCAACCTTCATCTCCAGCGGCTGATACAAGGCCATTGCAACGAGTCCGCCGACGAAGTATCCTCCGCGCGACTTCACCCAGTTAGGAAAGCCCTCCGCGCGTCGGGCGGCATCGGCATCAAGTCCCACATTGGCACAGCAGGAAAAATAGCTGATCGGCGCGCCGCTATCCATTGCAATGCAGCCCAGATCGACTTGCATGATTCCCGCCGAGCCATTCAGAAACGCTTGCCACACTCGCTTCGCGTCCGCGATGTTGGGAGTGCCTGTGGCGCGAGCAAGATCATTACCGCTTCCCGTTGGGACCACGATTGTCGGAGCTCCACTCTCGCTGAGCGGGCCAAGATGCCGGTTGAGAGTGCCGTCGCCGCCGAATACGAGCGCCACATCGGGACGGGCAGATTCCAAGATCAGGCGCAGTTCGTTGGCAGAAGGTGTGTCCAGCGTGGTGAGTTCACACCGGCTGTCGCGGAATTCGTTGAGATGTTTTGGAAGAGCGCGAGGACCAAGCAAGGCGAGGGCGCGCATTACTTCTTCCCACTTTTGTCGAGGCGTTCTAAAGAGTGTGGCACAGCCGCCCTCGGCTGTGCGCCTTCTCGCCGTAACCAACGATATTCATCGGGGTGCTTCACCAGTCCAGCCCTTACTGGATTCAGCATTAAGTACAAGATCTTGTCTTCCAGATCGTCCGAACTCCTCAATACACGATCGAATGATTCGTCCTGCCACAAAGGGCCTTTTCTTTGAAGAAGCTTATTAACACTGTGCGCCGAAGCGCCCTTGATTCCGTTCATGATTTTCGCGAGTGTATAGGACTCTCCCAGCGAATCCCGCAGAGGCTCAAAAATCAGGTGAACGTGATTCGGCATCACCACCACTGCATGCAAGAAAATGAGAGATTCGTGGTCGTGAAGGCAGTGGTCGAGCACGAGGTCTCGTGCGTCCGGTTCGAGAACGAAGCCATTCTTCGTGCGGAATGTCAGGTAGTGCGGAGCGTCGGATTTCTGAATGTGGGGCAGATTACGTCTATACACATGCACCAAAATGCCACAGCCGAGGGCGACTGTGCCACATTTTCTTATCAGCAGCAGCTCAGATTGTAAGTTCGACTTCCTTGATGCGCTTGCCTAGCCTCACCACGATGACGTCTGGAACGAACTTCAATATGTCTCTGCCCGCAATTTTGGTGCTATTTACCTGAACCGCCTTCTCCTTTATCTTGCGCATTGCCTCACTACCTGACGAAGCGAGTCCCGAGTGCACAAGCATCTTGTCAACGCGCAGGATCCTGGCAGTCTTGCCATCCTTAGTATCGTGAGGCGAAACTCCACTGCCCTCCAAGTTATCGAGAGGCCCAGCGTCTGAAGAATCCAGGGAGATCAAGCTCACTGGCACCGCTACTCGCTCCAAGTTTGATGGAAGGCTGCTTTGTTGAAATTGTTTCGCCCAATTCTCCGCCGCTTGCTCTGCCGCTTGTGCTGAATGGAAATCAGTAACGATCCGCTTCGCCAACTCCTGCTTGACCTTCATCGGATGGGCTTCGCCGGTTGCGCATCTGTGCTTCAGAGCTTCTATCTCCGACAGAGACATATCCGTCAGGAATTCGTAATAGCGCCACATCAACTCATCGGAGATAGACATCAATTTTCCGTACATCTCCTGCGGCGCTTCGGCGATCCCGATCGCGTTCCCCAATGACTTCGACATCTTCTGCACGCCATCCAGACCCTCAATGATCGGCGTCGTCAGCACCACCTGCGAGGGTTGCCCGTAGGTGCGCTGCAACTCGCGCCCTACAAGGAGATTGAACTTCTGGTCCGTGCCGCCCAGTTCCACATCGGCTTGGAGCGCCACCGAGTCATATCCCTGCGCCAATGGATACAGCAGCTCGTGAATTGCAATCGGCTTCTCGTCGTGGAAACGCTTATGAAAATCATCGCGCTCCAGGATCTGCGAAACCGTGTATTTTGCCGCCAGCCGGATGAAATCTTCTGCGCTGAATTTTGAGAACCATCTGCTGTTGAAATCGATAACGGTCTTTTGCGGATCGAGGATCTTGAAAACCTGCGCCTTGTAAGTCTCCGCATTCTGGTCGATCTCTTCACGCGTGAGCGGCTTGCGTGTCGCGGAACGCCCGGTGGGATCGCCGATGAGCCCGGTGAAATCGCCGATCAGGAAGACGACCGTGTGTCCCAGGTCTTGAAAATGTTTCAGCTTGCGGATGAGCACCGTGTGTCCCAAGTGCAGATCAGGCGCGGTAGGATCGAATCCGGCTTTCACGATAAGCGGCTTGCCGGTCTTACGCGATTGCTCGAGCTTCTCCCGCAACTCGCTTTCGCGAATGATTTCCGCCGAGCCCTTCTTCAAATAAGAGAGCTGCTCATCGACTGGTTTGAACTGAGACATTGAAATGATTATAGCGAAGGCGCTTCACCACAGAGACACAGAGGCACAGAGAAAGGCGTTAGATTTTTCGGCGAATTATGCCATCGTTGAGAACTGGCATTTTGAAGTTGAGAAGTAGCCCAGTCGGCTCCTTATTCCTGTTTGTTTTTCTCCGTGATCTCTGTGCCTCTGTGGTGAATTCGCTTTTAGCTTAGCGGCGAATACAACGCCGCCTCACGTTCCTCGATCATCGTGTAGACGCCATCAGCTATGTACTGCTTGAAATGTGGCGAATTGCGATGCGCTTCCAAGGCTGCTTCATCTTTGTATTGTTCGTAAATGAGAAAGCGCCGAGGGTCATCGTTTTTCTGGTGCGCTATGTACAAGAGGCAGCCCGGCTCGCGGCGGCTCGCTTCCGCCGCCGGAACGAACAGTCGCGCCACCTCAGCTTCTTTACCGCTCTGTACGAGCAGATTTACAGCCAGACAAATCATGTTCATTTCCTTCCTGACGACCCAAAGCCACCCGCGGCGCGGGACGACACTGCCAAATCTTCGACCACCTCAATTTGTCCCGTCAGCACCGGATAAGGAATGAGGTTTGCAATCTTGTCGCCGGCATGGATCTCCGCGGGCGCATCACTAAGGTTCTCCATGACGACTCGGATCTCGCCGCGATAGCCAGAATCAATCACACCCGCAGTCACAATCAAGCGGCGCACGGCCATGGATGATCTGTCTCGCAACAGGGCGCCCATCGACCCGCCATCACTCGAAGTGAGTTCGACGGAAATCCCCGTCGGCACGATCCCGCTGCCTCGGGCAGAGAAGCTCACCGATTCAGCCGCATAAATATCGTAACCAAGGTCCTCGCCGGGATGCGCGACTGTGGGAGCCTTTGCTTCGGGGCGGAGCAATTTTACTTTAAGCATGCTGAGAGTTTAGCAGGCGTGAATCGTCACGGGCAGAGTGGCTGGACAGCAACTCTGGCCAGAGCCGACGCCCGATTCCAGCGGCAATCTTCACCATATTTGCATGGCATCGTACCCATTAGACCTGCCGCTCACAATTTGCTGGTGTGCTGCGCAGGCATTTCAGGAGGTCTTGAAATGGCGAAGACTTTTGCCACTGTACTTGGAGTGATTTTTGTTCTCGTGGGGATCATCGGTTTCATCAACCACGATTTTCTCGGCATGCACTTGAGTAACGCTCACAATTGGACCCACCTCATCAGTGGAATCGTCGCGTTGTATTTCGGCACCGCAACTGACCTGAGAGCTGCTAAGAATTTTGATTACACCTTCGGCGTTCTCTATCTGCTACTGGGATTCGTCGGCTTTTTGGCAGGCAGACCTGCCATTGCGACCGTGCCTGGTGGCGCCGGAAATATGGCGGCTGATTCACGCTTGTGGAGACTGATCCCTGGCACGCTGGAATTCGGCAGTCCTGACCACACGGTTCACATCATCCTCGGCGCCTTGTTCATCCTCGGCGCAGTAATGACAGGCACAGCCGCAGCTGCAAGGATCGAAGAAAGAGAAAGGGATGTTCGCACGCGAAGAGTTGCGTAGAGGGTGGGGTGCCCCACGTACGCGCAGCCCGAAGGGCAAGCTTACGTGGGAACAGCATAAAGGCACCACTCGAAACCGCAGGGCGATGCTGCTTTACTTGCGTTTCACCACGCGTCGCCCCTTGATCTCACATCCGCCCGCCAACACGATTGCAATCGCCTCGCTGTAGGCGATGTGTTCCTGTTCAAGGATGCGCGCGGAGAGTGAATCGACATCGTCACTATCCAGTACCGGCACTGCGCGCTGCAGGATGATGGGCCCGTGGTCGAGATCTTCGTCCACAAAATGCACTGTGCATCCGGTGATCTTAGCCCCATATTCCAGCGCTTGTTTCTGCGCGTCCATTCCGGGGAAGGCGGGCAGCAACGATGGATGGACATTGATAATTCGCTGCGAAAACGCTTGGACAAATGCCGGCGACAGCAAACGCATGTAGCCGGCGAGACAAACCAAATCTACATTCGCCGTGCGCAACGCCGCGATGACTTGGACATCATGCGCTTCGCGCGTCAACCCTTTTGACGCAATCACCACGGCATTAAGCCCGCGCTGGCGCGCAGCTGCTATCCCCGGAGCATCCGCGCGATTAGAGATCACGATCGCGATCTCGGCGTTTAATTTTCCCGCGGCAATGTTGTCAGCAATGGCAATGAAGTTCGAGCCGCGTCCGGAGAGCAGAATGCCGAGTCTCTTCATTTCCCTATTTTACTTTTCACGACTGCGCTTTTTCGTTTCGCAGAAATGATGCGCACAGGCGGCGTCAGCTTTTGTCCATCAGCGGGTGAGGCCTGGATTTTCTTAATCACATCCATGCCGCTGATGACATGTCCGAAAGCTGCGAAGCCCTGGCCGTCTGGATTGCGCTTACCGCCGAAATCCAACGAGGGCTGATCGTTGATGCAGATAAAAAAATCGGATGTGGCCGTATCAGCCGCATCGCGGGCCATGGAAATAGTTCCATCTCGATGAGTGATTCCAGTCTTATTAGTCCGTTCAAGCGCGATCGCCGGGAAATCGGGTCCGCTGCTTGAGTTTGCGCCTGCTTGCACTACTTCGATCAAAACTTTGTTGCCCGGCTGGTTGTCGAGCTTCACCGTGCGATGAAAGATTCCGCCGTTGTAGTGTCCCGCATCCACGTAACGCAAGAAATTTGCGGCGGTGACGGGAGCTCGTTCTCTATCGACAGCGACTTCGAAATCGCCCAGATCAGTGGAGAAGACCACGTGCACGAGCGGTGATTTTTTCTGCGCAACTAAATCTGTCGATTGAATAAGTCCGCTGAGGATCAGCGTCAGCAGCAAAATAGATTTCCACTGTGTTCCACGTGGAACATTTCTGCGCAAGTCATAAGCGCGACAACAACATACGTCTCGCTTTACGCCTAGCCGAAATAGCTCTTGCATACGGGTTCTTACGAGTAAGCGACCTTACGATCGCCTTTGACCACGCGGCCGATGGTGTACGCCTTTTCGCCTGCGCGATCGATCAAGGTCTGAACTTTTTTGAATTTCTTGGAAGGTACGATCAGGACCATTCCGATGCCCATGTTAAAGGTACGTAGCATCTCATCTTGCGGAATGTTTCCGAGTTTCTGCAGGTGCTCGAAGATAGGAAGCACGGGCCAGGAACCCATCTCGACGATCGCGCCAATGCCCTTGGGCAGAACGCGCGGCAAATTTTCCGTGATGCCGCC
>JAOAPH010000056.1 GCA_025462835.1 Candidatus Angelobacter sp.
TAAGTTTTGGCCACTTCGACTTTAACAGTGAAGCGCGTTCTGCTGGTCGATCCGGACGAAGCCTTCGGCAATGTTCTACAAGAAGTTCTAGGCGAAGCCGGCTATAGCATCAACCAGGTTCCAAATCCACAAGCCGCCGTCAAGGAAATCAACAGCGGCGAAACTGACATCATTCTCCTGAATCTCGAATGCGGAAAAGAGAACGCTCCGCATTTTCTTCTTCGAGCCGCCGCCGACCTTCCGTTTGCGCCTCCGATCATTAGCTTTGGATGGGGAAAACATTCTGCCTCCGCGCTGCAACTTTTTCAGGATGGCGCCGTTGATTTTCTTGAGCAGCCTCTCGACGTGCAGGAGCTGAGGTTTGCAATCAATCGTGCGTGCCGACGTGCCGATATGGGGCGCGAACTCGCCGCCGCTCAGAGAATGCTGTGCAGCAATCGAGTGGATGGACTGCTCGGCAACAGTAAGCCGATGGAACGCGTGAACGACGTCATTCACAAAGTAGCCGGCGTCGGTACCACGGTGCTGATCACGGGCGAAAGCGGCACCGGTAAGGAAGTTGTTGCCAACGGCATTCATCGCCTGAGCGCACGCGCCAGCAAGCCGTTCGTCGCGTTTTCAGTCTGCTCCTTTCCCGACACTCTGATTGACGACGAATTGTTCGGCCATGAGCGGGGAGCCTTCACTGGCGCGAACCAGAGCCGCCGTGGACGGTTTGAAGAAGCCAATGGCGGAACGATCTTCATCGACGAAATCGGCGATCTTGCGCTGCCTCTTCAGGCGAAGCTGCTCCGGGTGCTGCAAGAGCGCACGGTCTTAAGACTTGGGTCGAACGCACCCCACGCGTTGGATGTGCGCGTGCTCTGCGCCACCAATCGCAATCTTGAGCAGATGGTGCGCGAAGGTACCTTCCGCGAGGACCTCTATTTCCGAATTTCCGTCGTGAAAATTCAGATGCCAACATTGCGCGACCGGGCTGGGGACATTCCTCTGTTGGCGGAGTTCTTCCTTCGGATGTTTGCCAAAGTGCACAAAAAGCAACAACGCAACATGAGCCCCGGATTTCTGGGAGCTTTGTCGCGGCACACCTGGCCCGGCAATGTGCGGGAGCTGCAGAATGTGATCGAGCGCAGCGTGGTCTTGGCTAATGGGCATGAGCGGCTGGGGGTGGACGATCTGCCTGCCGAACTGCAAGGCCTGGGCGTTTCCGATGAATTGCCCAAGGGGTCATTTCACGAGGCGGTGCGTGCGTTCAAGGGCGAGCTGGTGCGTTCGGCCCTCGCCATGCACAACGGGAACAAGTTGAAGGCCGCCCGGGAGCTGGGAATCAGCCGCTGCTATCTGCATCGTCTTTTGAATCAATTGAGTGCACCGGACGCCGGCGAAGCGGAGGCTGAATTGCAGGAAAAGGACGTTCTGGACCGACTGGAAGAGGACGACTCGGCGGAGAACATTGCTCCGACGGGCGCTTTCAGGGCGGCAGCAAGGATTGCGTAGAGGCTGATTTACGATGGGCGAGACGAACTCAATTGGAAGAGGAAGAGACAGTCGGGGCCAAAGCTTGGTCGAGACGGCGGTGATGCTTCCCCTGCTGCTTATGGCACTGTTAAATGCTGTCAATTTCGGCTATTACTTCTTTGTCACTCTGAATTTAACAGCGACCGCACGTAACGCGGCGACGTATTCAATCCAGGGTCCCTCGACACCCGTGGCTTCTGTATTCCCGTTTGCGGGTCCGGCAAATGGTACAACATTCGGGAATTCCACGGTGACCTACCTCGCCCAGCAGGACATGACAGGGGCACTGTGGAACCCTACCGCCGCTTCCGTTCAGGTTTGCAGCCAGACCAATCTCGATGGATCGAATTCTGGAATCAACGGCACGGGATCGAGTGCACGAACGAACTGCATAACCTGCTCCGGGACAACCTGTGGCGCCGTAACCACGGGCAGCCCCATCCCCAATGCTGACCCTGAGGCCCCCACATTTGTCTTAAACCGGGTAGACGTCACTTATGTATTCCCCCCAATTATTCCGGGGACGCCGTTCAACATTGCGCTGCTCGCTGCGAATATCTGCAGTGCCAATAGTTGCACGTTTATACGACACATTGAAATGCGAGCTATGTAAATTTCCACATGAACCGTGCATTCATATTTCGTAGGGGACGCCGATCGGCAGCAAGCGGACAAGCGGCGGTTGAGTTTGTCTTGGTGATTGCGTTCGTCTTTCTTCTGTTCGTCGGTATGTTAGAGACGATTTTCGGGATACACACCTACAACTCGCTCGCAGATTCAGCGAAAGAAGGCCTTCGGTACGCAATCGTGCATGGCACTGGGTATTCGACTGTTAATGGAGGGGTTGGTTGCAGCGGGCCGGGGACCTTGCCCACAGTTAGTCCAAGCATCACCTGCACGGATTCGGCCGCCAACAATGTGAAGAATGCTGTTCTGACCTATGCTGGACTGTCGATGCAGAATGTGACGGCAACGAATGTCACCGTGGATTATAACCCCAACAGCATCAATGGAACTGCATGCAGCCAGCCGGGATGTATGGTGAAGGTGACGGTGAGTTATCCCTATCAGCCGTTTTTTGGACTTGGATGGCCGAGTGTCGCGGTCAACGCGGCGGCTGCGGGTCGAATCATGAACTGACATTGCGGGGTGCGACATAGGTGAGGCCATGACAAAATTTAGTTTCACGACGACACGGACGAGGAGCAATCGCGAATCAGGTCAGGCAATGGTTTTTATTTTATTGGGCCTCGGGATTTTTCTCCTCGGTGCAATCGCATTCGCTGTAGACCTTGGAAATTTGTGGTTCAATCGTCAATCAGCTCAGACTGCGGCGGACGCAGCGTGTGCCGCCGGCGCAATGGACCTGCTTCTAGACGGTACAAACGGAACCAATAATCAGGGCGGTTTCACCGCCGCGGTCAATACTAAATTTGACTGCAACGGTAATACCACAGCCTCTCCGTGCTTGTATGCAGGGTTCAACGGATATTCCAGCACCGTTGCCGCAGGGAGTACAGCGCTGGGTAACAATGTTTCTGTGAGTTTTCCGGCTTCTGTCCCTGGAGTCGTAACGCCACCTGTAAGCGTTGCAGCAACTCCGTTTATGCGAGTTGACGTTACGAATAATCAACCGACGTTCTTTGCAGGTATGCTAGGCGGAATCACGAAACAGACCGTTCGCGCGTTTGCAGTGTGTGGGGTTGCACAGGCGACCGCGCCTATTCCAATTGTAATCTTGGATCCTCACAATCCAACCAACAAGACGAGCGCTTTCGACATCCAGGGAAGCCCGACAGTGACGATTTATGGTGGCCCGGGCCAGAGCATTCAGGTAAATTCTGATGACCCTGCTGCCGTGAACATAGGTGGAAATGCGCAGGTTGACCTCAGCCAAGGAGGTCCAGCGCACACTGGTAGTAGCTTTGGAACTCTTGGTGGCCCCTTCGCCACGCCTGCCGTTACCAAAAACTTCAACCCGGGCACAACTGGGCAATGGCTTGTTCCGTCCCCGACCATAAACGATCCTTTTCAGCAGCTCGCTGCGCCGTCGCTCGTGCCCTCTGCTCCAGCGGCCATACCCATTGCCACAGGTGTCGCACCCGGTGTTAGGGGCTGTGCTGCTGACAGCAAAAATACCTGCGACGAGTACGCCCCTGGTTTTTATGCAAGTGGAATCTGCGTAGGAACCAGCTGCCCTGGAAAATTTAGCGACTTTGCGATTTTTCAGCCGGGCATTTATTACCTCGGCGGGAACTTGACTGCCCTTTCCAACTCTTGCTTGAGAATCAGCACGGCTGCGGGACAGGGAATTGGCGGCGTCATGTTCTACCTTTCCGGTTCCGCCACCGTTCAGATCAATTCCAATTCTGGAACTAAGTGCGACCCAGCACAAACATTTGTTACTCAACCCAATGGTGCGGGACCGGGATCTCTTCCTTATGGGGTAGGATGCGCGGCAAGTACTCAGTATCCCGGAAATCTGCCTGCGACGCTGACGGGGAATGTACTTTTGGCTCCGTGCACCGGTACGTACGGTGATACGTACTTAGCCGCGGGGAATACTCCACCCGCCAGCATTGGCCCGCAGCGTGGGATGCTGTTCTTTCAGGATCGTTCCAGCAAGGGCCAAACTTCAAGCGCCGGCGGGGGCGGTAGCTACGTATTGGCAGGAACCATGTATTTTCACTCTTGCAACTCAACTGGCACCGGTACAAATTGCGGATCCACTCCCACGTATTGGAGCAACAGTCTGCAGCTGCAGGGAGGTTCTGGTTCGTCTACGTATGTGCTGGGCCAGATTATCGTCGACAACTTGCAACTGGGAGGAAATTCAGGGATTTACATGGACCTGAATCCCTCTTCGGCGTTCACTGTTTTGAAGGCTTCGCTCTACCAGTGACTTCTTTCTCCAATTCGCTTGCTCCCCATGCGGGTTGCATTGACCCGCATTCACTGACGATGTGTGCTGCCTTGGAAATCTCGCCTCACCCCGGGCCCTGGATGTCATAAATGTCTTTTCTTTCCCTCGGACTACAAAACGACGAGCAACACGACGAAATCCTGCCCGACGACCCCGCCACCGACGATTCCACCTTGCCGGCGCCCGTCTTGATCAGGGTTCAAGGAGCAAACGGGAGCGGTGCGCCGACGAGTGAAACGACTCCAGTAACAAATGAGTCCGACGAGGATCACACTTGCACTCTCCCGCCGGCCATCGAAGAACTGCGCAAGAAAATTGCCGGCAACGGCTACAAGCCGGCATTCCGGAGAATCGTTAACGACGGTACTCCGACATTTGCGACATTCAAGTTCGGATATCTTCCCGCGCGTGGGTTGCTGTACTCGATCATCGGACATGAAGTTGCGCTCTTCGGACTTTTTCTACTGATCCATTTCGGACTGCCTGCACTGCGACCACAGAAGTTGATTACGACGGCGAACATGCAGGACCATAACATCGTCTATCTGCCGGAGATGGGCGGCGGTAAAGAAGGGGAGAAGAGTCCCGGAGGCGGGCCAAGTGCGCCACAGGAACCATCGGCTGCGCCCGCTCATGCCAGCAAGGGATTCGCGTATCCCGCGCGCCAGGCGATCCTGTCCGATCCACCAAATCCGACGAACGCTTTCCAAACTTTGCAGCGGCCCTTGCTGGTGCATCCTCCGCAACTGAACAAACTGGTTCCGCTGCCGAACATCGTGCAAATGGCGGAGACCCGCTTGCCAAGTGACTTGATCGCCCCGAAAGCTGCGATGCCGCAACTCCGTCCTGCGCCGCAACCCATCAGAGTAAAGCAGGACGCGAACACGCATCGCGATGCGCAGTGGAAGGTTCCCACAAACGATGCGCCGCAGTTAGTCGCAAAGGCGGTCATGCCGAAGCTGCCGGCAGCACAAGAGCCGATACCCGACTCGCCCAAGATCCAGCCGCAGCCGAAGCCGGAAGAAGAGAAGAGGGAAGTAGAGAAGCCGTCGCCGAACCCGATCAAAGTGACCGCGGAAAAGCGTGCCGAGAAATCCCAGAAGCAAGTTGCTCCGCTCACGCCCGCGCAAGTAGCGAGAATGGAGATGCACGGGAAGGCGCCGGAGCCGCTGGTTTCGCTCAGTCCGATGCCGCTTCCGCCCGGAACGAACGTCAAGATTCCGAATGGCGAGACGCGTGGACGGTTTGCGCTCGCGCCGGGAGGGACGCTGAATCCGAATTCGCTCACCCCGGGAAAAATGAACGTTCCTCTATCAACTTCGCCCGGCATGGGTCACGAAAAATCGCAATCCGCGAATGCGGCAACCGAAGTGGCTTCGAACACGGGAAATGGAGCGGGACACGGCACCGCCGCGAATGGTGGATCGGGGAACTCAACAAACGCGAGCGGCAGCGGTTCAGCAGGAAGTGGCACTGGCGCCGGCGTTACTTCAGGTGAAGGTGCAGGCGGAACTGGAACAGGCAAGGGACGCGGTTCAGCAGGGAAAGGTGCAGGCGCAACTTCCGGACGTGGCGCGGGAACGGGATCGGGTGGGGGAAGCGGTCCTGGATCAGGAGCGTTTCAGGGAATCACGATTCAAGGCGGCGATCCAGGCGGAGGCAATCCGCCAGCGTTTACGATCGCCGAGCAGACTCCTTATGGTATGACGGTTGTCGCGACTGCCAGCAGCGGCGGCGGTCTCGCTGATTATGGTGTTTTCGCTGACGAGCGAGTCTTCACGGTTTATATCCCAATGAAACGCTCGCCGGAGGATGAGGAGCCCACTTGGACGCTGCAGTATTCCTTATTAAAGAGCGATACTACCGAAGTGGTTGGTGACCAGGCGGTGCTTGCGCCCCAACCCGTGATGCGGGAGTGGCCGCAACTTCCCGCTGACCTGGAGAAAAAATATGCGCAGCGCCAAGTTGTAATCCTTGCCATTGTAGACAAAGAGGGCAAGGTCAGCCATGTTTCCGTCAAACAGACTCCGGACGCGCGAGTGAGCAATCCGATCGTCGAGGCGCTGAACAAGTGGGTCTTCCGTCCGGCTCAGTTGAACAGTCAGCCCGTAGCGGTGAAGGTGCTGTTGGGAATCCCGCTGTAGGGAATTATTCTTGCTTCGTGAAGTGACT
>JAOAPH010000058.1 GCA_025462835.1 Candidatus Angelobacter sp.
CCGCTAGCCCTGCGGCTTCAATCACATTGGCCGTGCCGTTCGTGGCTACCAGTTTGAAGCCGAGATCTGCGAACCGCTGAGCGACTGGCGCGACAATCGCTTTGTCGCGATCTTTCACGCTGATGAAGACCGTTCCCGTTGACGGCAAGACTTGTCCGGCTGCGAGTTGCGCCTTGGCAAAAGCCTCACCGAAGTTGTCAGCGACGCCCATCACCTCACCCGTGGACTTCATCTCAGGACCAAGTACCGTGTCCACACCGGGGAATTTGCTCCACGGAAACACCGGCGACTTCACATAGAAGTTGTTGCCGGTATCCAGCACCGTTCCGCGTTCAACGTATTCGGGCAAAAATTCACGCAGCTTGCGTCCCGTCATCAGGCGCGCTGCGACTTTCGCCAGCGGAATGCCCGTTGCTTTTGAGACGTACGGCACCGTGCGCGAGGCGCGTGGATTTACTTCGATCACATAGACCTTGTCGCGCTGGATGGCAAACTGGATATTCATCAGCCCAATCACCTTCAACGCCCGCGCGAGCTTGAACGAGTAATCGCGCATCGTCGCCAGCAGATGCTCCGGGATATCGACCGGCGGCAACACGCAAGAAGAATCGCCCGAATGTATGCCCGCTTCTTCTATGTGCTGCATGATGCCGGCTATGACTACGTCTTCGCCATCGGAGAGCGCGTCCACGTCTACTTCGGTCGCGTCTTCCAGGAAGTGGTCAACCAGCACAGGACGCTCTTGCGAGTACTCCACCGCTTCCTTCATGTAACGCACAACGGATTCATCGTCATACGCGATGACCATCGCCCGCCCGCCGAGCACGTACGAAGGACGCACCAGTACCGGATAAGTAGCTTTGTTCGCCGCTGCCACAGCTTCTTCCACGCTGGTAGCCATGCCTCCCGGCGGTTGCGGGATATCCAACTCGTCTAACAGTTTTCCGAATCGCTTGCGGTCTTCCGCAAGATCGATCGACTCCGGCGATGTGCCGATGATCGGCACTCCCGCAGCTTTGAGCGGCAATGCGAGATTCAAAGGTGTCTGTCCGCCGAACTGCACGATCATGCCAATAGGCGCGCCGGAAGTAGCCTCATGCTCGAAGACGGCGAGTACATCTTCCAGAGTAAGAGGCTCGAAATACAAACGGTCGCTGGTATCGTAATCCGTTGAGACCGTCTCCGGATTGCAATTCACCATGATGGTTTCGTAGCCATCATCGCGCAGCGCGAAGGCGGCGTGACAGCAGCAGTAATCGAATTCAATTCCCTGCCCGATGCGGTTGGGACCGCTGCCCAGGATGATGACTTTTTTCTTCGACGTCGGCGGCGCCTCGTCCTCTTCTTCGTATGTGGAATAGAGGTAAGGTGTGTAGCTTTCGAATTCCGCGGCGCAGGTATCGACGTGTTTGTAAACCGGAGTCACGCCATGTTTCTTGCGCAAATGTCGGATCTTCTCCGCCGAGCCCTTACCAATGCGCCATCCTTCCGCGAGCCGCGCATCGGATATGCCCATGCGCTTGGCATCGCGCAACAGCGATGCGGAGATGGATTCGATAGGATGCTTCTCGATCTCGGTGATCATGTCACCGAGTTCCTTTAACTGATACAGGAACCACGGATCAATGCCGGTCATCTTCGACAGTTGCTTGACGGTATGGCCTTCCCTCAACGCGTAACGCAAATATGCCATGCGCTCGGGATGCGGCGTGACCAGTCGCTGGGTGAGGATGCGCGGCTCAATCTTCTCCGAGCCTGCACGCCTGCCTGTCTCCAGCGACCGAATGCCCTTCATCAACGCTTCTTTAAATGTGCGTCCGATGGCCATCACTTCGCCGACAGATTTCATCTGCGGACCAAGCGCTTCGTCGGTGCCGGGGAATTTCTCAAATTGCCACTTCGGAATTTTTACGACGACATAGTCAATGCTCGGCTCAAAGCACGCCGGGGTCTTGCGGGTAATGTCGTTGGGAATCTCGTCGAGCGTGTAGCCGACGGCGAGTTTGGCCGCAATCTTTGCAATCGGGAATCCAGTCGCCTTTGAGGCCAGTGCCGACGAGCGCGATACACGCGGATTCATTTCGATCACCACCATGCGGCCGTTCGTCGGATGCACGCCGAACTGAATATTCGATCCGCCGGTTTCCACGCCGATTTCGCGGATGACCGCTATTGATGCATCGCGCATCGCCTGATATTCGCGGTCAGTAAGCGTCTGCGCGGGCGCAACAGTAATCGAGTCACCGGTATGCACGCCCATGGGATCGAAGTTCTCGATGGAGCAGATGATGATGACGTTGTCGGCGAGGTCGCGCATCACCTCCAGCTCGTACTCTTTCCATCCCAGCACCGACTCTTCGATCAGGCACTCGTGTACCGGCGAAAGATCCAGCCCGCGTGTGAGGATCTCAATCAACTCTTCGCGGTTGTAGGCGATGCCGCCGCCGCTGCCGCCCAAGGTGAATGACGGACGGATGATCACCGGGAATCCGATCTTCCCGCTGAACTCCATGCCGTCTTTAACATTGTTAACCAGCGCCGATTTCGGAACGTCGAGCCCGATGCGCGCCATCGCATCTTTGAACAAAAGACGGTCTTCCGCCATCTTGATGGCTTTGAGTTGCGCTCCAATCAGCTCGACCCCGTACTTCTCCAGCACGCCGCCATCGGCAAGTTCCACGGCAAGATTGAGCGCAGTCTGTCCGCCCACGGTTGGCAACAGCGCGAAGACGCCCTTGTCGCCAGTCTCGCGCAGCATCTCGCTCTCAATGCGGATGATCTCTTCCAGATACTCGCGGGTGAGCGGCTCAATGTAAGTGCGGTCGGCCAGTTCGGGATCCGTCATGATGGTGGCTGGATTGGAATTGGCCAACACCACCTCGTACCCTTCCTGCTTCAGTGCCTTGCAGGCCTGCGCGCCGGAGTAATCAAACTCCGCCGACTGGCCAATAACGATCGGGCCAGAGCCGATGATGAGGATCTTCGAAATGTCAGTGCGTCGGGGCATTAGACTCCGCAATACGAGTTCTTCCGCTGCAGGATCTTCCTATACTCAATGTGACTTCGATGGGCGTTTTACAGACGTGAATCCTAGTTTCTTCTACTCTTACCGGAAAAACACCTGGAATGAAACCCTGAGATTTGGCTTTTACTTCGTACACCCCATCCGCTAGATCTTCAAAACTGAAGTATCCTTCGTGATCTGAGGTGATTGAACGCGTGGGCGAATGCCCTTCTTGAGAAATTAGGTCAAGGTTCGCATTTGGAATCGCCGCACCTTGAGGGTCTACCAGATTGCCACATAACTTTGGCACCGTAATGGGTTCCTGCTTGCAAGCCTGTGCATACGATAGCCCGCAGGACGACGATACCATTCCGATGTCCAGCCGATTTACATCGGAGTTGGAAGTCACTTCGATAAAGATGTCTCCGTCGAAAGGAAAGTTCGTTCGAGGTTCCACTTCAGAAATTCGCAAGAGATACATACCTGCGTGTGGAACTCCGAAATCAAAATCTCCATCGCTGCTTTCTGATGGATCATCGGTGGTCAGCAACTCGCTCCCAGAAAAAGCATCAAAGAGCTTGAATTTCAGCTTAGGGTGCCTATCTCCAGCGTCCAATTTCCCCCTTATCGCTCGGCTTGACACTACAGGTTCCTCTGGCCATTGAAAAGGAACGCTCTTGACGGCCTCTAGCTTCTTTGAAACCGAGATCACCTTATATTGGCTTATACCTATAGGAGTACCGATCGAATAATCACCTTTCGGCACTCCAATGAAATGCGCAATTCCCAACTGGTCTGTAACTACAGGGCCGATTTTCAGTACTTTCTTTGACGAAACCCATCCGGTTGAAAGAAACACAGGAAGATTCGCAACAGCTTTTCCCCTGTCCGTAACCGTAATGTTGAAAACTGACCCTACTTCAAATAGTTTGGGGAAAATTGAGCACGCCCAACCATTGCCCCAAGGAATGAGCAACAGCACCGATATCAAAACTGATGTTCGCGCCTTCACCCTTTCCACTCCTCAGTCTTGCTTTGACAGGGCGCGGCTTCAGCCGCGCCGCTAGCCGCAGTAGCCAAGGGCTTTAGCCCCTGAGGTGCTCCATCCAATTCAAATCCGCCGCGCGCCGACGAGTACATGTATTCCTCTGGCTGACTGCAATATCCCTTTTTCACCGGGTTGTTATAGATGTAGAGCTGATGTATCCGGTAATCCTGCGCGTTCCGAATACGATGATCATCAAAACCTTTTTGCCAAAATTCCGTATTGGTAGCGAGTTCCTTCTTTGCTTTGTATGAAAAACCGCCCTTTACGAATTGCACAGCCTTTTCCAAGGACTCAGTAGGCGTGATCAGCAAGTGAAAATGGTCCTTCATCAATACGAACTCATGAAGCAGGTATCCTTTGCCGCGATAATCGTAAAGGTTCCTGATGAACAAATCAGCATAACGCTCGACTTGAAAGAGGCTCTTCTTTTCATTTGTGGACGAAGTTACGAAGTACGTCTGACCGTTGCTCGTCGCGTGTTCCCGTGTTGGCCTCATTTCGACCTCAGCGGCTAAAGCCGGCCATTATGATGATTCTTCGGCGCGCCTAAAGGCGCGCCCTCTCAAATCAAATACAATCTCGCGCGCAAATCGAAAGTGAGCGTCGTCAAATCGGATACAAATTGACGCACAAAAAGAAGGAGCTCCCCTGTCAAAGCCGTTGCGCCCCTCACCCTCTCCACTCCTCCATCATCTTCACAAAATCCTTGAACAGATAATGCGAGTCATGCGGCCCGGGCGACGCTTCCGGGTGATACTGCACGCTGAACAACGGCAGCGTTCTGTGCCGAAAGCCTTCTAGCGTGTTGTCATTCAAGTCGATGTGCGTGAAGTCCACTTCCACACCCTTCAGCGAATCCGGATCGACAGCAAAATTGTGATTGTGCGCCGTAATCTCGATTTTGTCGGTCTTCAGTTGTTTGACTGGATGATTGCCGCCGTGGTGTCCGCAGTTGAGCTTGTAGGTTTTGCCGCCGAGCGCGAG
>JAOAPH010000081.1 GCA_025462835.1 Candidatus Angelobacter sp.
GCTCAGAGATGTCGCGAAGGAAGCAATTGAAAGTGACGCTCTTTCCATGCGGGATCGGAATGATCGACAACTCCACCGGGAACGGCCGACCATCTTTGTGCAATGCGACGGTCTCAAATCGTTTTCCGGGTTCCCGGGTCTTTTTTGCGTTTCTGAAACCGTCGATCGCTTCTCGATAAAGTTCCTGCGCATGTCGTGGAAAGATGCTTTGCTCCATGTCTTGCCCGATGATCTCGGCGCTCGTCCATCCGAAAGTGCTCTCTGCTTGGGCGTTCCAGTCGTTGATGACTCCACGGGCATCTGTCGCGATGAAGGCATCATGGGCGCGATCGACGATCAATCTCGTGTGATTTTCGCTGTCGCGAAGTTGCTTGTAGAGTGAAGCTACAAACGCGCTGCCTCCCAGCGCCAGGAGACCAATGATTAACCCCAATAAAACGAGGTTCTTTTCATAGTCCCAGAGCACCTTCTTTAGCGCTGTGACAGGCAACTGAAGCACGATGCCCCAACCAATAGAGCGGATAGGAGAATATGCCACCAGGAAGTTCTCGCCCGCGATCGAAATGATTTTGCCGCCTGAGGCTTCAGTCTGGTTCTTCGATATCAGATCCTTGATCTCTTGAGGTGTTTCAACAACAACAACGCTTTTGTCACGTCTTCCAAAAGCGTGTCCGCCTTGGTCAACAAACGAAATCAATGTTGTGCTCTCGCTTGTCAACGCATAAATGTCTTTGGTGACACTTTTCAGGCTCTGAGTAGCCACAAGGATTCCCGCGCGTTGTCCAGTGCGACTATTTATGGGGACCGCGATTGCAACTACCCACGGCTGGGAACCTGTGTCGCTTCGGTAGATTGCCGATGAATATGGCTTCCAGTCCTTTGTGACTCCGGCGTACCAATCTTGGGAGCTGTGATCCTTTCCGATTAATTCGGGAACTGCGGGATAGGTAGCCTTGAGAGTTCCATCGATTCCATATACTCTGGCAGATTCGAAGTCCGGTTGCAGTTTCGATAATTGTTCCAGGTGCTGGGCAATCTCATCGAATCTCTTCTCTTCTATTTGATTTATCAGCGAGGGCCGCGTCGAGAAGGATTCCAAAATGATGCGGCCATCGTCTAAATGTTTCACCAATACCGTGCCGATCAATCTTCCTGACTGGGTGCTTTGGGTGATGAGTTTCGCAGTAACCTGATTCAATAGCAGCTTGTGAGCGGCAAAAATGAAGATGCTCACCGGCAACAGCGCCAAAGCGATTGAGACCACGTAATTGCGAAAAGGATTCATCCGCAGCCAGGCTGCGGCCCGCTTAATGATTGACATTTCGTCTTTCCGTCCCACGCTGTGAGTAGGTGAAACAGCGTACATTATGCGGCATGACTTTGGGGCCGAATAATTACTAAAGCAGGCAACACTATTGGTAGGTTTGGGCTTACGAAAACGGGAATTTTGCAATTACACAGCAATGAATTCAATTCATTGTGATAAAGGGAACGCGACCCCCTCAATCCAGCCCGTATGCATGGATCTTATTGAGCAGCGTCTTATAGGACACGCCCAGCCGCTCGGCAGCAGCTGCCTTGTTCCACTTGCATTCGCGCAGAGTGGCTTCGATTTTCGCGCGTTCGACGGATTCCACTGCTCTCGCTGAGACCTCTTGTAGTGAACCGTCCAAGCTCTCGTCATTCGGCGTACTCGTTCCAGCCCTTGCCGATGCAGATGCCGCGCGCACATTGGCCGCCAGTCCCAGGTCAGCGGCATGAAGTTCGCCGTCATTCAATATCGACGCGCGTTCGATCACATTCTGCAACTCGCGCACATTGCCCGGCCAACTGTGACTTCGCAATGCGGAGATCGCATCGCTCGCCAACTTCAAACGAGGTTTCTTCCTCTCGCGACGAAAGCGATCGAGAAAATGTTCGGCGATTAGCACTGCATCGTCCCCGCGATCGCGTAGCGCGGGTATCCGGATAGGGAATACATTGAGCCGGTAAAACAGATCACTGCGAAACTCGTTCGTTGCCGCCGCTGCTTGCAGATCGCGATTGGTGGCAGCGATCACGCGGACATCGGCGCGGAAGGGAACTGTTCCTCCAAGCCGCTCCACCACCTTTTCCTCCAGCACACGGAGCAGTTTCGATTGTGCCGCCAGCGGCAATTCGCCGATCTCATCCAAAAAGATTGTGCCCCCGTGGGCGAGTTCAAATTTTCCCGGCCTGCGTGAATCGGCTCCCGTGAATGCGCCGCGCTCATGGCCAAATAGCTCATTTTCGATCAGCGTCTCAGGAATCGCGGCGCAGTTGATTGCCACCATGGTCTTGGTAGCTCGAGGGCTCAACTGGTGTATCGCCCGGGCAAACAACTCCTTGCCGGTGCCGCTCTCGCCTAGGAGTAACACCGTGCTGTCGGTGGCGGCGATGCGTTGCATCTCCCGCGCCGTCGCTTGCATATTGGGGTGTTCGCCGAGGATTCGCGGAAACCCAAAGCTACGCGCGTATTCTTCCTTTAAAACGATGTTCTCCCGCAGTACTTGTTGCCGCTCGATCACACGCGTCAAAATCTGTTCGAGATGGTCTAAGTCAATCGGTTTTTGGATGAAGTCGTATGCGCCTTCGCGCATCGCCGAGACAGCTTGGGGAATCGTCCCATAAGCCGTCATGATCACTACCGGGACCGTAGGATCGTCATCCAGCGCGGCCTTCAGAACGTCGAGGCCAGATCCCGCCGGAAGTCTCAGGTCGGTAAGCACGGCGGAGAACCGCTGTTTTCGGAGTTGGAGAAGCGCTTCGTCCAGGTTCGCAGCCGGGACGGGAAGGAACTGCATGCGCGTCAGGGCATGCACCAGCATCTCCCGCAATTCCGCCTTGTCTTCAACCAGAAGGATTGTTTCCATGACTCATCCCTAATGCGCAAAAAAGAAGCCTTCCGGCCGCGCTTGCGTCTCCGGAAGGCATTATCAAAGCTGGCGAATCTAGCTGAGCGGAACGCCCGTCTTCCGTCCTTCATCCTTCATCTTGTCGAGTGCGGCATTCGCATCAGCGATGGCTTTCTTTTTAGCTGCCACATCCGACTGGTATTTGCGATCATCTTCCGCATATTTCTTTTCATCACGCAATCGATTCCCGGCATCGGCATAAAATGTCGCGCCCCGGAGCCGGTTTTCACGTTCCATCACATCGAGCTCTCGCTGCAATTGCGTCAAGTCGGACTTTTGCTTTTCGTACTTCGTCTTCAGCTCTTCCGCTGCTTTCTTCTTGTCATCGGCAGCGCTGCTGTCATCACCTTTGTCCGACTTGGAATCAGCTTTCGAATCCGCATTGTCCTCGGTTTTTTTAGCATCTTTGGTCGCGTCGCCACTTCCCGGATGGAACCCCAGGCTGTCGTTTGTGTACACCTTTTCCGTGGCCGATGTCGTGCGCTTGTTCTTCTGCGCCGCTCGAGCTGCGTCCGCAAGAGTTTGTGCCGAAAGCATTGCGGACATCATCAGCACTGCCACGCCGCTCGCAATCATTGAAAAGCGTTTCAACTTCGTTGTCATCATGGATCGAGGTCCCCGTTTAGAGTATTCCTGCCGCACTATGCAAGCGTCCACACTAGGTGCAAATACTGGCTTAACTGCGGCTATTCTACTCTGGTTGTGCTGCTATATTGGCACGATTTCCCGCAGAAATGCTAGGGGGAAATGCGAGAGTAAACGTCGTTCCCGAGCCGTTACTTGAGACATTTATCGAGCCGGCATGCTCGGTGATGATCCGATGTACCAATGCCAATCCCAGCCCTGTACCTTCGGGTTTTGTGGTGAAGAAGGGAATGAAGATGCGCGACAACTGCTCCGGCGCAATGCCTGTGCCGTTGTCGATCAGTGCCAAGGTCGTTCCTGTGGCAGTAATTGAAGCCGTGAGGCTCGCCTTTGGCCTCTCTCCTGGACGCACCGCCTCTGCGCTGTTGCGCAGCAGGTTGCTAAAGGCCTGACGAAGCGCCGTCGGATCTCCCAGCACCACAATCTCCGCCGGACACTTCTCAGTGTCCAGTTGAACCTGAGCTTCTTCGGCGCAGTCCTCCAGCATTTTGCGCAGATCGAGCGGTTCCCTCGCGAGCCCTTGAGGACGGGCAAAATTCAGGAAGTCATTCACGATTCGCGCCAGCGAAGCCGTTTCTGCAGCGATCTTGCCCGCGAACTGGTTCGAAGTCGTAGGATCATTCTCCTTTTGCAACATCTGCGCGTATCCCGAGATCGTCGCCAGCGAGTTCTTGAACTCATGCGCGATTCCCGCCGACATCTCTCCCAGCGCCGCCATACTTTCCCGCAATCGCATCTGCTGAGACAGTTGGGTGATCTCGGTTAAGTCGCTGATCAACGCTGCCGCGCCCAGAGCTTCGCCTTGCGCTCCCCGTACTGGCGATACGGTTATTCCCAGTACCCGCGACTCTCCCGCAGGTGATCGATAATCCGCCTCGATCCGCCGCACCTGAGTGCCATGTTTTATCGCCGAGTCGATAGCTTTCAACAACTGTCCTGCGCCGTCGCTCTCATCGCCTTTCGCCGACGTCGGCGACGCTGGCATCCTCACCTTCGAAACTCCGCGAAAAATATCGCGACTGTGCAGCCCGAATGCCGATGCGTACCCCAAAAGAGTCTTTGCCGATGGATTCGCCTGCCTGACCAGGTTCGCATTGTTGAAGAGGACTACGCCGCTGCCCAGATTCGAAAGCACCGCCTCGCTCATACTCGCCGATGCATTGGCCTGGTCCCGTTCAGAGCGACGCAGCCGCTCCAATTCCTTTTCCTGCTCCTTCATCTTGCGGATCACGCCCTCATAGGCTGAGAGCGTGAATGCGCTGTCGAGCGAAACCTTCGGCTTATCGTCTTCACTGCTGGAGACCAGCATTTTGCGAAGAGAGCGGAGGGCGATGACCACTAGCGCGAGTCCTGCCATAAACATGAACAGGATTAGGCCGAGTTTGATGAAAAAAGGATTTTGCAATATCTGGATCATTGGTAAAAACCCATGTACCAGTTCATGATGCGGTCGCCGAAATATGCGGAGAACAACGCCATAGATCCCAGAAATATTCCGAACGGCATCTCATATCGTCGCAGAAGAAGCTGCGCGGATGCCCACGCCCTTTGTCCCGCGCTGCCGTGCATCGCAGAGCTTTTCAAATTTCGTCGGAGACGCTTGCTCCAGACCGTCAGCATTGCCCCCACTCCCGCCAGCGATCCCAGCATCGACCCGAGCATCAGCGTCAGAACTGTCAACTTCACTCCAAGGAATGCCCCCACCATGAGCATGAGCTTCACATCTCCAAAGCCCATCCCCTCCACGCCACGGACCAACTTATAAAGTGCCCCGATTCCCCAGATGAAGAGCGACCCCACCGCAGCCCCTAGCAGCGCAGCCAGCAGCGACGCCGCGCGCCAGCGGAAATCGAACGGCAGCCATGAAAAGCATGACTCAGCGCCATGCCGCATCAGCCAGGCCGTCCCGGCCACCGGCGTAAGCACGCTGAAGATCAGTCCCAGTCCAAAACCGGGCAGGGTCATCGTATCTGGCAATAATTTCAGGTCAGCATCGGTGAAGATCAGGCCCACGATCAAAAAACTGAAAACGCAAAACTTGATAGCTTCAACTGACAGCCCGAAACTTAGGTAGCTCACCGCAAACAAAATCGCGATCAGTAGTTCCACCAGCATGTATCGCGGCGAAATTCGACCTTTGCAACTACGACAGCGGCCTCGCAGCATCAACCAGCCGAAGACCGGCACATTGTCGTAGGGCTTGATCCCAGCGCCGCAATGCGGACACGCCGACCCCGGAATGATCGACATCCCCCTCGGCAGCCGGTAGATGCAAACATTCAGGAAGCTGCCGAAGGCCAGTCCAAAGATAAAGAAGGTGACTGCGATGAGGTCGATTTCCGCTGGCAGATAGATAGCACTCACCTGTGCTTCGTGGGATTTGGCGCGTGTGAATTGTTCTGGAAATTATAATTCTGAATCTCTGCCCGGGTAGAACTGATTTAATTGCTAGGCAGCTGGTTCAAACCGCAATAAGTCGCCTTCGAGCACAGGCAGATCGGAAGTCGCCTCGGGTGATATGCCCTGCCAGTTTAGCTTGGTGCGGTTTACCAATCGTAGCTCCTGGCAGATAGCTTGACCATTTTCTGAAGACCGGATCCTTACCGCATATCCCGCAGTGGTTCCTTTCGGAGGAGTGTTCGTCTTCCACTCCAACAAAGTCGCCTCCAGCGCCTCCGTGAGGCTTTCCGCAGGTTGGAGACAAAGCACCCAATCATGTTTACAGTCATTGGCGTATGCGCCGTTCTGCACTCCGGTGACCGCGGGAATCACCTTCGCGCCATAATCCCGCGCCACTTTAACGGTGCCGTCCTCGGACGCGTGGTCTACGATGACGATCTCATCACAAGGGCGCAGTGTCTCCAGCGTCCGGCCCAGCCGGCGTTCATCGTTACAGGTATGAATCAACGCGCTTATTCCAGGCATTGTGTTTGTATCTCAGTTCCTAAGATGCACAAGGTGAACAATCGTGTGCGGACCATTCGATATACTTTCAATATCCGATGCCTGCCATTCGCATTCTTTTTCTCTGGCACATGCACCAGCCCTTTTATAAGGATTTGGTAACCGGCGAGTACCGGTTGCCCTGGGTGCGCCTTCACGCTCTGAAAGACTACTACGGGATGGTCAAGCTGCTGGACGAATTCCCCAGCGTCCACCAGACCTTCAATCTTGTCCCCTCGCTCATCGCGCAGATAGAAGACTACGTTGCTGGCACCGCCCGAGATCCCTTTCTTGACGTCGCCTCCAAGCCCGCCGACGCATTGTCTCCCGACGATCGCCGCTTCGCCTTGCGTTATCTCTTTCAGGCCAACGTTGATAATTTGATAGACCGTTATCCGCGATACAAGGAGTTATACGAGCAATTCGCCGCATCTGATTTCGACGCAGCGAAAGCCGAGCCGAATTTTTCGCAGCAGGACATCGCCGACTTGCAAGTGCTTTCGCAGGTGGCATGGTTCGACGAGTTCTTCATAGAGGGCAAAGACGCCGATCCGCAGATTCAGGCGCTCATCCAGAAAGGACGAGGATACGACGCAGCCAATCAACAACTCGTTCTCGCCAAATCGCGCGAGATTTTGGCCTCGGTCCTTCCCGCATACGCTTCAGCGGCGCAACGCGGATTGATTGAAATCTCTACCTCGCCTTACTACCATCCCATTCTTCCTTTACTTTGCGATACTGATCTCGGCGGCATATCCAGCCCTGGCTTGCCTCTACCGCGCACGCGTTTCACTCATCCTGAAGATGCCACCGAGCAGCTTCAGCGCGGACTCTTATTGCACGAGCGGGTCTTCGGGATCCGCCCGCGCGGTGTCTGGCCATCGGAAGGCAGCATCTCTGACGAAGTCGTCAATATCGGCCACACCCTCGGCGTCCGCTGGATGGCCACGGACGAAGGTGTCCTCGGTCGCTCCGCCGACACCTATTTCGAGCGCACTCGCGAAGGCCGCTTGCAGCCAGAAGGCGCAGCCAAGCTCTACAACATCTATCGCCACCAGCAAAATAATGCGGAGATGCACCTTGTCTTCCGCGATCATTCGCTCTCAGATCTGATCGGCTTCGTTTACTCAGGCATGCCTCCAGCGCAAGCTGCGCAACACTTCATTCATCAATTCAAGGAATCAGCACAAGCCATTGTGAATCAAGGGAAAAATGCAGTCGTTCCAGTCATCCTCGATGGCGAGAATGCGTGGGAATTCTTTCCCAAGTCCGGACGCGAATTCCTTCGTCATCTCTACCGGGCGATTCAAGACGATCCGCAGATAGAAGCGCTGACCATCTCCGAAGCCATCGAACGACACAGCCCGGAAGACTTCAGCACGCTCTCGCATTTAGTCCCCGGCTCTTGGATCAACTCGAATTTCAACGTATGGATCGGGGCGCCGGAAGACAATCGCGCTTGGGACTACCTCACCGCGGCGCGGGATTTCTTTTCTGCAAACGCTTCTGCGGTTTCTCAAGAACAACGCAACCTCGCGCACGAAGAGCTTCTCATCGCTGAAGGTAGTGATTGGAATTGGTGGTACGGGCCAGAGCATCATTCCGCCAATGACGCGGACTTTGACGAACTCTATCGCAAGCATCTCTCGAACGTTTATCAGGCGCTTGGCGCTGCGCCGCCCGAATATCTGGCCCAGCCGATCAGTCGCAGTCAGGCCGGAGCGCGATTCGTCGAGCAGACCGCCTACGTCACTCCTCTCATCGACGGCGAGGCCACCGGATACTTTGACTGGATCGGCGCGGGTCACTACAGCGCCGATCGCCGCAACTCGGCTATGCACGGAAAGAAATTTCTGCTCGATTCTGCCTACGCCGGCATGGACCACGAATTCCTCTATACGCGGCTCGACTTCTCCGATGACGCCTTTTCGCAGCTGGGTTCCAGCGCTGACAATCCAGACCTCCTCATCGCCGACTTCAACCTGATACTCACCATTGAAAAGGACGAGCAACCCGAAACGGAAAATGTCGCTTCGGACGATTCGCTGCAGCTGGACATTCGTGTGCGGGAAGGGAAGTTGGTCGATTGGCAAAGGAAGCACCCACTTCTTGCTGCTAATGGCGACGGTACCGCCGCATCAGCGCAAGTGGCCCAGGGAATCTCCGTCTGTTTGGGAAAAGTCTTGGAAGCGCGGATCCCGCTGGACTATCTAAACTTTAAAATCGGGGAGTCGGTGGAGATTCGGTTCAGCCTGTGGAAGGACAATCTCCCCGTCGACGCTTTACCTGCAGAGGGATCGATACGCTTGAAGAGGATGACCGAGCACGAACTCGCCACTAGCGGAGATTTCTGGAAAGCCTGAGGTTGCGCTGTGCGAAATACTACGGCGTCAGCGCGCCTAGACCGCTCTCGTCAGCAATGCCGCCTATTTGGGCAGCGCTTGACTTAGACCGCCGTAGATCCACATGCCAACGATTGCAAGCAGGATCACTCCGGACAGCGCGCCCAACCACCGGACCGCCGGCTCCACTCTGCCGAGCGTTCTTTGTAACTCTGCCTGGTCTTTGGCCATCTGCGATTCGCCTTCGGCCAAGAACAGCTGATCGTCCTCGTGCATCTCCAGCGTTGACCGGTAGATGAGTAACACCACCAGGATCGCCAGTAGCACACCCAGACAAATTAGCAACATGAACATTGGAGTCATTCTGACACCTCTTGCCAGAGCATTCTTGCCGATCCAGCCATCGAAGCGGAAAACTCTTCCGCTCGCTCCCAAGTTCCGCAAGTACCGGAGACGTTGCGCACCGGACCTTCGCAAATTATAGCCCTGCTTGAACTGCCACTTGGGCAATTATTTTGCTACCTCTTGTTTGACGCTCGAATCTTGCGTCCGGTAGGCGCAATTCGGCATCAAAATTAAGTCGACCAGTTTGCTATACTGGAGATACCGTTCAGCTACTTAGGAGACAAAAAATGGCTACCACAACCAGCAATCCAGAAGTCCAGATGCCGGAAACCAAGGCTTTGCCTGTCAATCTGACTGAAAATGCAGTTTCCAAGGTCAAGGAGATCATGGCGCAGCAGGATCCCGTTCCCGCCGGACTGCGCATTGGGGTGGTTGGCGGCGGCTGCTCTGGATTCTCTTATAATATGTCTTTTGAGAACGCCCCTGGAATGATGGATAAAGTCTTCACCTTCGACGGACTAAAGGTCTACGTCGACGCCACCTCGGCCATGTACTTGAACGGCTGCGTAGTGGATTACGTGGAGACCCTCGAAGCCGCCGGATTCAAGTTTGAGAATCCCAACGTAAAGAGCACCTGCGGTTGCGGATCTTCCTTCAGCGTCTAACGCCAGCGAGCATTCAGCAATTTAAAAGCCTCACCAATTGGTGAGGCTTTCTGTTGTTTGCGGTACTTCTAGAAGTTTAAGGGTGTCATCCCGCAGCGCAGCGGAGGGATCTGCTTTTGCCTTTGCCCCTCACTAGAAACCAGAAACTAAGAACCAGAAACTACTTCGGAGGAGTTGTCGGCCCCGTCGGCCCTCCCGTGCTAATCCCGGGATTCCCCATCCCTGGATTCAAGCCGTTCTGCCCTCCCTGAACTCCACCGGGAGCGCCGCCTTGCACCCCTTGCTGTCCGCCCACAGCGCCGGTGCGGTCGAGAGTGGGATCATAGACAAACTGCCACTCGTTGTATTTTGTTTTGCCGTCGATCTCTTTCACTCCCTCTTTTTCGCTGAGGCTCGATACACCCACGATCGGCCCACCTCCCAGCGTCTGTCCACTCGACAGTGGTTTAGAAATGTTAGAAGCGTTTGCTATGCCCGGTCCCATGCCTGCTCCAGCGCCTGGTCCACCTGTTGTTCCTGTCCCCGCAGCGGGACTTCCGAGTGAACTCGCGGCCACTGCCCCTGCCGTTGTTGCACCTTTCAGGTAAGCAGGACGCGGTTTCGCTATCACATCTCCGAAGTGCAGTAGTTTCCACTCGTCTTTCCCGGTGATCGGGTCTTTGTACTTCTGTCGCAGGAAGCGGAGATTGTTCGTGCTTTCAAGCTGGTCAACAGACGCGGGATAACGTCCGTATTTGCGGTAGTAAAGCTGGATGGCGCGGGTGTATTGCTTTGCGCGGTGGATGAGCTCTTCTTCGCGCTCGCGCTTGATCTGCGTCTTGATCGCAGGGACGGCAGCCGCAAGGGCGATGATCGCGATCGTCACCGCAAACAGGACACTGATCAAGATGTATCCGTGTTCACGCCTCCGACCTGTGACTTCGCAATTCACGACGTCTTAGCCCTGCGGCAGCGGTATCGTCTGCCTGTTGTTGTTCAAGATGTCTTCGATCTCCACGGACGAATTCGTAATGTGCACGATCCGATATCGCCGATTGATGACCTCTCCCTCTGCGCCGATGAAAATATCATCCCCATTCGAGAGAAATATTCTCTTCGCCTCTCCCGGCTTGCTGGCGTACCCATAAAACTTCAACGGGATAGGCGGGGGCGGGGGCGGAGGAGGAGGAGTAAAAATCTGTGGCTGCTGCTTCACCGCCGACACAACCGGTTTCGGAATCTCCTCCGCTTGCGCCTGGAAGATGTTCCTCTTGCCTCCGGTGTATTCCTGGTCTTCGCTGGACTTGAGCAGGTCGAATCGCAGCGTTGGATCGAGTGACGCTACCAGCGGCAGCTTGCGCGTGTCCTTTCTTCGCGTTCGCCCCTGCGTATTCGGCTTTTTGACATCTGGCGCCGCTGTGACCGCGGGTATGGGTGCTCTTGCCGACACCGTCGGCTTTCCCATGTACATGCGCCCGAGTACGATCGCAGCCACCAGCGCCAGCACCACCAAAAACGCGATCTGTTTTCTGTTCTCCGTTCCGACTTTCATCAATCTCCAGCTTTCGCGCCACGCGCGGGCGCTTTGCCTGCCGGTTTTTCAGGCGCACTCTGAACACTTCCCGGTCGCTGATATGTTTCCAACCTCAGTTGCAGCCGCACCGCACCGGCTTTCTTGTCATCCAGATTAAGCCCGTCAACAAGGAAGAATACTTTGTTGCGTTCCACGGCATTGATAAAGCGAGCAACATTCGCATATTCGCCGCTGAGCTGGGCATCTACAGTGAGCTCACGCAGGTCCGGAATGTCAGTCTCTAAATTATCGTAATGCACATCACTCAACGTCACGTGGTTCGCGTTGGCGAGTTTGCCAATCTCTTCCGAAACTGTCGATTGCCTCGCAGGCAGTCTGTTCCGATAGAAATCATTGATCGCGCCGTGCGTAGTCAGCAGTTTTTCCGGCAGCCCTCGCAACGGTCGCACTTGAATTTCTTTGCGCTTGAACTCATCTCTTGTGTCATTCAAGTCGGTGTAGAGTTCCGCATTGGTCCGTCCGATCGGCAACACGAGATAAAGCACAGCAAGCACTGCAATGCCGCCCAGTACTCCTGATAGCACTTTGAAACGTGTCCGAACTCTAGAGAGATCAGCCATTAGCTGCTCCCCTTGCGTACCACTGGTGAATATTCAGAGACGATCTCCGCTGTAAATTTGTTCTCTTTAGAATCGCTTTTTGATGTCTCACTCAACATTTGCGGCTCACGGAACCGCGGAGAAGTTTCCATCCGCCGCACCAACTCAATGGCGTCGTCGCGCTTCTCGCTCGTGACTGAGAGCGTGAATTGCAATTGGCCATCCCCATTCAGGTCTGGCTTGATCGAGACCACTTGCACCTTGGGCGGCATGATCTTCTCCAGGTCAGTCAGCACGTTCGTCCAGCTGAACGCCTTGCGGGCGAACAGCGCATTGAGAAACTGCGCCTGGTCGCGCGTGCCGGAGTTTTCCGGCCGATTAAGGATTGACTCCGCTTCGCTTCGCTCTTTGTCCAGTTGCGTCACTTGCTGACGCTTTTCCGCCAACTGGTTTTCGATCTGGCGGGAATCATCGTAGCGACGGTAGGCATAAGTGCAAAGCGTTATTGCGATCACCGCCAGCACGATCAAGATCGGTAGCCATTGCATATAAAAGCGCCGCGCATCTTCATAAGGGCGGCTCGCGAGATTGATATTCAGTCTCATAGGCTTAACTCAGCAGCGCCCCCGCAACTCCCGTCAGCATGGATTGAGGCAGCGCGTCGCCAAGGCTGTCCCCTGCGGCCACACCAGAGCCGCTCAGCTCTGAAACTTGCACTCCAATCTCTGATTGCAGAGCTGCCCCCAGCCTGCTCACATCCGCAAGCCCTGTGACCAGCACCTGCTCGATGCGCGCAGAGTATGTGTCCTCAAAGAAAACCATCGACGGATGTATCTGCTCCGCCAATTCTTGCGCACTCACTTCCTCCGGACGCCCCGGGTGATCAAGCATTCGCAACAGGATCAATGATTCCTTATCCACGATCGCCACCGACGTGGTGTTCACATCCACCTTCACTACCATTGTCGGCCGGTCTGCGGTCACCATGCCCAAGGTCGCCAGCGTCGAGGGTATTACTACTCCCGGCGCATAACCACAGTCGCGGAATGCTGCTTCGTATTCTTGCATCACCGCACCCGGCGCAAGCGCGGCGATGATCTTCACGTTTCCGTTGCCGCCATTGCGCGCATAGGACAATGCCGCATGCTCTACATCAAACGGCAGCGACTTTTTCACTCGGAATCGGATGATTGCTTCTGCATCTTTGCGTTCATCAGGAAGGCTGTCGAATTCCAGCAGCAGCACGCGCACAGAAGCGTCGGGGACCACTGCGACTAAATCCTTCGAATTCCCCGCCACCGTTCCTAGCGCACCAGTGATTGCTTGCCGCAGAGCTTCGCCTTGCAGCACGTTCGGCGACGCAAGACTCGCCGAGACGGTGCCTGTCGCCAGCCTGCGGCTGCTGTAAATATCCAGCGATGACGCGTCTTTCGACGCTCTCGCCGCGATCACGCGGTCCCCGCCTATCTCGCATGCCAGCATCGGTTTGTCGACCTTGGGTTGCTTACTTGTCATTCTCTTGGCTTCCAGCTACCGCGTCGTCTCAATGAACGTGACCTTGTTGATTTCCTTCAGCGTCGTGATGCCCGCTTTGACTTTGTCGATCGCCGACTCGCGCAGGAAATGCATACCTTCTTCTCGCGCCGCTCGCCGCACTTCCGATGTCGGCTTCTTTTCTAGGATCATCTCGCGGATTCGATCCGTAAGATCCAACAATTCGTGGATCGCGGTCCGGCCTTTATATCCCGTGCCAGCGCACTCGATGCATCCTTCACCTTCATAGAACGTGAAGTCACTCCATTCTTGCAAAGCCAACCCGCTTGCCTCCAGCACATCTGCAGGATACTTCACAGGTGCCTTGCAAGATTCGCAAACGATACGCACCAGCCTCTGCGCCAGAATGCAGTTCAGCGCCGATACGAAGTTATACGGCTCAACTCCCATGTTCAGGAAGCGACCGATCACGTCCACCACGTTGTTCGCGTGGACTGTGGTGAACACAAGGTGTCCGGTAAGAGCAGACTGGATCGCGATCTGTGCTGTCTCCGTATCGCGGATTTCGCCCACCATGATCTTGTCCGGGTCGTGGCGTAGGATTGACCGCAGTCCGCGGGCAAACGTCAGTCCCTTTTTCTCGTTTACCGGGATCTGTGTCACGCCTCTGACCTGGTACTCCACGGGATCTTCGATGGTGATCAGCTTGTCCTCTTCGGTCTTCACCTCGTTCAGTGCGGCGTATAGCGTCGTTGTCTTACCGGAACCCGTCGGCCCCGTCACCAGCACCATCCCGTACGGTTCGGCGATGTAACGTCTGAATTTCCTGATGTCATCCTCGCTGAATCCGACAACATCCAGCGTCAACGAGCGGAACTTCTCGCTCATCGATTCCTTGTCCAACACGCGCAACACCGCGTTCTCGCCGTGGATGCTGGGCATGATGGAAACGCGGAAGTCGATGGAGCGGCTGTTGTACCGCACCCGGAATCGGCCGTCCTGCGGCACGCGGCGCTCGGAAATGTCCAGTTCGCTCATCACCTTGATTCGCGAGATGATCGTCGAATGGTGTTCTTTCGCGATTGGCTGCATCGCCTGCTGCAACACGCCGTCGATGCGGTACTTGATGATGACCGAATCGTCGTACGTTTCAATGTGGATGTCGCTCGCCCGTCTTTGCAGAGCGGTGAAGATCGTGGTGTCCACCAACCGGATGATTGGACTGAGGTCGGTTTCCGTTGTCAATCGCTCGATGGAGATGGTTTCATCGCCATCTTCCGTCTCGCGGATAACGTCCAGCATGAACCGCTCGCCGGCTTCGTCCAGCACGCGTTGCGACTGCTCCGTCTTCTTCAGAATGTCGCTGATCTGCGCAAGCGTCGCAACCTTAGTGACGATGCATTTGTTGAGCAGCAGCCCGATCTCATCGATCATCATCAGGCGGCTGGGATCGGCGATTGCGATCGACAGCTTTCCATTCTGTTCTTCCAGCGGCACGAAGTTATAGCGGAACATCAAGTCCACGGGAACTGACTTGAACAGTTCGTGATGGATATGAAAATTCCTTAGGTCAACGAATTCCGACCGATACCGTTTTGCCAGGTCGCGCGCGCGCGCCTGGTCATCGGTTCCAGGTTGGATCTGTGTGTCGGCGCCATTTACGAATAAAGCCATAATTATTTTCGATTCTCTCGGGTTACGGGACTGCGTGTTGGCTCGCTGCGTTTGCCGCCGCTCCAAGACTGAAGATGGGCAGATACAGCGAGATCAAAACGAATGCCACCACAATGCCCATCACGATCAGGATCACCGGCTCGATCAGTGACAATGCTGCTCCCAGCCGGGTCTGCACATCCTCTTCAAAAAACTCCGCCACTGAACTCAGCATCTGCGGCAACGCGCCAGTCGATTCGCCTACTTCCACCATGCCGATCGAAAGCTCCGGAAAGACTCTTGTCTCTTCCAGACTTCGCGCCAGCGGACGTCCTTCACGCACCCGCTGCGCAGATTGAGCCAAGGCCCGCGCAAGCAGTCGGCTCTCCATCGAATTTCCCGCCGTCTCCAATGCCGAAACCAATGGAAGCCCTCCCAGCAACAGCGTGGACATCATCCTGGCGAACATCGCCACTTGATACTTGAGCCAGATCTCACCGATCAACGGCAATGCCATTCGGAAGCGGTCGATAGCCGCCGAGCCATTTTCCGTTTGCCGCCACTTCCAGAAGAAAATGCCCAGCCCAGCCAGCACCAATATCATGGCCGGGAAATATGTTTGCATATTGCTGCCAAATTGCAACAAAAAGGCCGTGACCGGAGGCAATTCAGCATGCAACTCCTCATAGAGCTGCGCGAATCTTGGCACAACAAACAGCACCAGCACACTGAAGAGCACAGTCATTCCCGCCACCAGCAACGCCGGATATATCAGCGAGGCCAGCAATTTTTTTCGGAATGTCATCGACACCCGCTGGAATGCGATGTATCGATTCAATACCTCTTCCAGGTTTCCGCTTTTCTCTCCCGCCAGCAGGGTAGTGGTGTAGATCTTGGAAGCCACATTCTGCGCTTCAAATGCCTGCGACAACGATTCTCCGCCCTTCACCCGCTGCCGCACATCTTCCAGCACCCCGCGGAAATAAGGATTCTTCTGCTGCTTCGCCAGTAGTTCAAGGGAAGTAGGGATTGGAAGTCCGGCGCGGATCAAGGTCACAAACTGTGAGTTGAACACCACGAACTGGTCCAGCTTCACGCGCTTCTTTCGGACGGAAACCTCTCCGCCCGCCAGCAAGCTTCTGGGTCGAACGTCGTAGACCAGAAAGCCTTGCACCGCGAACCGTTCGCGCAACTCTGCCGCCGAGTGGCCGTTTTCAATCTGCTGTAGCATTCGGCCGCGCTCGTCGGCCATTTTTACTAGAAATTCGGCCATAGTAGGGAATCAGTCGATATGGGAGGCGTACTCCCAAACCAAGAGTTTACCACTCCTAAATAGATGCATCGAATGGGATTGCAGCCCTCTGCTCAGAATGCGCCAATAAGGTATGACGCTGGCAGATTGAAAACGAAAGCCCAAACAGAGAAGTGGGACGATCAAGTTGGCACATCATTGCAATAATATGACTTACAGCCCGTTGCTTTGAGAGGGCACGACTTCAGGCGTGCCGCAAATAGCTGAAAAATTCGGGCATTAGCCCCTGAGGTCCAATCACCGTCCGCCTTCAGGGGCACAAATCCAAATCGGGTGGCGCAGGCCTTTAGGCCTGCATCAAGAATTTTCAAAGTCGGGCTTTAGCCCCTGAGGTCCAATCTCAATCCCCGATCATTTCCGTCGCTTGGATCGTCTCCACTCCCTCTGGCGCCTTGAAATGGAATTGTTCTTCAGGGATATTGACGTTTTCGACCATGTTCCGGAACTGAAACTCCGTCGAAGTACCGTCCACCTCTTCGATCACGATGCGCTCGATCTGGCTCTCGGGCGATATCTCAAACAAAACCTTGCTCACCCGGTCGGCCATATTCTTCGGAACTCCGCTCAGCACCACGTTCCCAGGCGCTTTAGCTTTCACCGCATCCGCGATGACCAGGTTGTCAAACTCCTTCTCCAACTTGGTCTTGCCTAGCAGGTACCGCAATGGCGACCGCAAATCATCCAGCTTCTTCACTTCTGTCTTGCGCGCCTGCCGCTCGCCCGGAACGTAGAAGAAAGCAGTTTTGCCGTCCGAGATAAATAGTTTTTGTGTAGGCTGCCGATAATCCCACCGCATCCTGCCCGGACGCTTCAGGCTAAGCGTTCCCGATTCCTGCCGCTCAACTCCCGCGCCGCTGTACGACTCTACAAAATCCGCTTTGAATGTTTGTAGCGAGTTGTACTTCTTGTCCACCCGGGCCGCGATTTTGTCGGCAGTCTCATCCGCGAGCGCCATCTGCGCCAACAGACAAAACACACCCACCACAATTGCGGTATTCGAAAAATATTTACGCATGGAAAGTTTGATGCTGAAACTGCGGACAGAGGTCATTTAGGCGCGATGCCCGGCTTTTCAAGGACCTTGTCTGCCGCTGGTCCGATGAATTCGCTCCGATTCTCGCCTTCAGGAATGCCGTGCTCAATGAAAGGGAACTTGCTGATGTCATGGACAACGACTCGGCCACCCGGCTGCAGCTCGTAGGGCTCGCCGGCAGGATCAAGCGGCGCTCCCTGCAACCAGCCCATGGCAACTAGATTTTGCCAACTGCTTGGAGAGCTTCCCGTTTTCTTTACGTAGCCCTGCACCATCTTGTCCAGGTGGATCACGTCGTCGTCCACCCGCAGAGCAATTAGCCGCGAAAGAGCATTCCTTCGAATCCACTTATCATCGGATCCTTCGTAAATCTGCGTCCATAGGAAACGTGCGCTCTCGATATCTCCAGCTCGCGCGGCCATCGCGGCCGCCATCACTTTCATCCACGGATGCGCACCGGGGATCTTTGATCCTTCGTCAAAAGCTTTTTCGGCGGCCTTGTAATCCTTGCGCTCGATAAAGTGGATGAAGCCGAGCGAATAGTACAGCTTCCAATAGTCTGGGTTTGCGCGAATGCCGCGCTCCACGAGTTTGACAGCCTCATCGGGCATTCCCGCGCCTTCCGGCGGTTTCTGCGCCAGGAAGATGGCCCCGAACTCGTAAGCCGGCAGCAAGTGCGGATCTAGTGACACGGTCAAATCCAACAACTTTGGCAAAAGATCCAATCGTTTGGATCTCAAGACATGCTTTTCGCCAAAGTACTGAACAGCGCGTGTCCAGTAGACACACGCTGCCAAACCCGTGTACCCCAGGCTCATGACTTTCACTGCGCGCGGCGACTGGATATAGATCACATCCATCAGCGTGGCCTGGGGACGCATTTCGTCGAGCCTGTGCGCTGTCAGCGTCGCCATTGTCATGGATGCGAGGAGCAGCCCCGACGCGACATACATGACAGGCTTCTTGAATATGGCTGATTGGCTCATTTCAAATTGCGGCGCTCAAAAATCATAATGGCAGCGCTCAATGCTGCGGTGGCATAAAACAATGCGTAGATGGAATTCTGTAGAACAAGAGCGCCGGAAACGGCCTGCTCGTGCGCCACTTGCGATATTACGTTCATTGCACCGAAGTTCGGCACCAGATACGACAGGCCCATCACCAGCCAGTGCTGCGTGCCTTTCAAGATGCCAGCCAATCCACGAAGGTCGTCAGCGAAATTTCCAATGAAGAATAATGCGAACGCAAACAAGGCTGAAAGCAACGGGGAACTGAATGAAGAAAACAACAGGGTAATGGCCGTGATGATCAGAAATTGCAATACGATAAAGTAGATTGCCACCAACAGCTGCCCGTCGCTTCGTCCAAATGCGTGGTTCAGATAAAGGAGTGCCGCAAAAAATCCTATTGCCATGAAGAATGTGTTCACGGCCAGCGTCCCCGCCAATCCAAAATATTTTCCCAGCAGAAATTCCCAGCGCCGCACCGGTCTAGAGAGAACGGTGTAAAGCGTCTTCCTCTCGATCTCCTTCGAAACCAACCCAATGCCAATAAAGATTGCGATCACTGTGCCAAAGATCGAGATCGACGTCAGTCCCAGATTGACCAAGACGATGCGTTCCAGTCCGATAGAAATCTGCCCGAAGAGTGGTGTCGATCCCACCAGCAGCAGCGCGAAGAAAACCAGGTTGTACAGCACCCGGTCGCGCACAGCCTCTCGATAAGTGTTGTAGGCGATGTGTCCTATGCGCGCCAGCATTATGTCTTCACCTCTAACACCGCTGAATCCGCCTTCGCGTTCCCGCCAGCGGTCGCACCCTGCTCGATTCGCTTCAGGAAATATTCCTCCAATGTTGTCTGCACCGGTGTTACTGAGATCAGGTTTCCCTTGGCGCGCCGAATGGCATCGATCGCGGCGTCCAGCATGGTCTTCGCCACTATCGCGCGAGCAATCTCTCCGGTGGTGTGACATTCCGCGTTCAGCGCGCATACCGCCGCTGTCGCTGCAGAACCTTGCCAGACGACTTCCACCTTGTTGCCTGAATCCGCGAGCAGGTCGGCAACCACGCCGATCCCGCGCAACTCGCCTTTATTCAATACCGCGACGCGATCACACAATGTTTCCGCATCGGAAAGGATGTGAGTAGAGAAGAAGATGGTCTTGCCTTCATCGTGAAGTTCCTGGATCAGGTCGCGGACCTCACGTCTGCCGATTGGATCCAAGCCAGACATCGGTTCATCCAGGAACAATATCTTGGGATCATGAACAATGGCCTGAGCTATTCCCGCTCTCTGCAGCATGCCCTTAGAAAATTTCCTCAATTGAGTATTTTCGCTGCCCGCCAGACCGACGCGCTCCAGCATCTTCCGTGCGCGTGCGCCGCGCTCTTTCGCAGGCACTCCAGAAAGCTGTGCGTAATACTCGAGCAACTCCGCTGCGGTGAGATAGTCGTAGAAGTAAGGCTGCTCGGGCAAAAACCCCACTGACGCTCTTACCAGTGGGTCATCTATATCCTTGCCCAGGATCTTTGCCCAACCTCTGGTAGGGAACATCAGTCCCATTAAGAGCTTAAGGGTGGTTGTTTTTCCGGCGCCGTTCGGGCCAAGGTAGCCAAAGATCTCACCTTCATGGACTTCAAGGGACAGATCTTTCAGGGCGACTTTTTCAGTCTTTCTGAAAAAACCCACGGAATACGATTTCTGCAGTCCGGATATTTCGATGGCGTTCATGGATATCTTTTCCCGATTATATCGCGACAAAAAAAAGGAGCAAAGACTTTCGTCTTTGCTCCTTTTGGCTCATACCCTCCCCCAGGTATTTCGCCAAAGTGCACTTACTGGATCGGATTGCTGGTGTTCGTCGGCAGGACTGCCGCCAGTTCCCAGCGGACGACGCCGGAAAGATCCACGTAATAGTTCAGGTCGCCGGTGGTGTTCGCCTGTGAGGGCCGAGCAATCACCTGAAAACCGGAAATAGTCGCCGGAGGGCCGGCTATCGCCGCCGCGCCGGGGCTCATGGCATAGGTGAAATAGTAGCCGCTCTTCGGGGTGCCGGGGACCGTGGCATTCGCGAGCACAGTATCAATCAAACATGCTGCTGCTGCGCTAAGAGGTTTACCTGGCGCGCAGGCTGCGGCGTTCGCGCCACCCAGTGACGGCAAATCCACCGCAAAGCCGTTGAATGTGGACTGATAGTTGGTGTTGGCTGTCACGATGGTGCGCTCAGAACCAACCGCCGAAGCTTGGTTGGCCGCGATACGCGCCTTCAACAGGTTGGGAATGGCGATGGCCGCAATGATCAGGATGATCGCTACGACGATCAGCAGTTCGATTAGTGAGAAACCCTTTTGCTTACGCATTAAAATGCTCCTTTGTTGTTACGCCTATTCTTGGGGTGGTACATACGATCAGTGCACGTTCGGTGCCATGTCGGCAATGCAAGCTTTCGAATCTAAAGCTAATGATAAGAGCAACTTTGGCTTCGAACGACGCCCGATGGGAACTCTTCTTGTGAGTGCGGCTAATACTATCGACATTATTTGTTATTGCAAAGACATTTAATGTCACGCAACCAATTCAGGGTGCAAAGCCGCTGCTAACAAAAAAAAGGAGCAAAGACTCTCGTCTTTGCTCCTCTTGGCTCATACCCTCCCCCAGGTATTTTGCCAAACTGCACTTACTGGATCGGGTTGCTGGTGTTCGTCGGGTCGACTGCCGCCAGTTCCCAGCGAACGACGCCGGAAAGATCCACGTAATAGTTCAGGTCGCCGGTGGTGTTCGCCTGTGACGGTTTAGCGATTACCTGAAAACCGGAAATAGTCGCCGGCGGGCCGGCTATCGCCGCCGCGCCGGGGCTCATGGCATAGGTGAAATAGTAGCCGCTCTTCGGGCTGGCGGGCACCGTGGCATTCGCAAGCACAGTATCAATCAAACATGCTGCGGCTGCGGTAAGAGGTTTACCTGGCGCGCAGGCTGCGGCGTTCGCGCCACCCAGTGATGGCAAATCCACCGCAAAGCCGTTGAACGTGGACTGATAGTTGGTGTTGGCTGTCACGATGGTGCGTTCAGAACCAACCGCCGAAGCTTGATTGGCCGCGATACGCGCCTTCAACAGGTTGGGAATGGCGATGGCCGCAATGATCAGGATGATCGCTACGACGATCAGCAGTTCGATTAGTGAGAAACCCTTTTGCTTACGCATTAATTTAATCTCCTCAAGTACACGTTCAGGTTCAGTT
>JAOAPH010000102.1 GCA_025462835.1 Candidatus Angelobacter sp.
GCGCAATCGAGTGCGACGGTGCGGTTGCGGTTGTCAGACGTGGCGCCGTCCACGATGGGCGATCCGTTCAACAGCGACTTCGAGAAGGCATTCAAGTCACGGAAGAAAGAAGCGGATGATTTCTACGCCACCGTCATCCCGAAAGAACTGAGCGATGATGCGAAGAACGTCATGCGGCAATCGCTGGCGGGGATGCTGTGGTCAAAACAGTTCTATCACTACGAACTGAAACGATGGCTGGATGGCGATCCCGGGCAGCCGCCGCCTCCGCCAGAGCGCAAGCGTGGACGCAATCACGAGTGGACGCACTTGTATAACTCTGACGTCGTCTCCATGCCGGACAAATGGGAGTATCCGTGGTATGCAGCGTGGGACCTGGCGTTTCACTGCATCACACTGGCGCTGGTGGACTCCGACTTCGCAAAAGAGCAACTCATTCTCATGCTGCGCGAATGGTATATGCATCCTAACGGTCAGTTGCCGGCATATGAGTGGGCGTTTGGCGATGTGAATCCGCCGGTGCATGCGTGGGCGGCGTGGCGCGTTTATAAGATCGAGAAAAAGCGTCGCGGGGTCGGCGACCGCGCATTCCTGGAGCGCGTCTTTCACAAACTGATGCTCAACTTCACCTGGTGGGTGAACCGGAAAGACGCCGAAGGCAACAACATCTTCCAGGGCGGCTTCCTGGGACTGGACAATATCGGCGTCTTCGACCGCAGCGCTCCGCTACCGACCGGAGGATTCATTGAGCAATCGGACGGCACCAGTTGGATGGCGATGTACACGCTGAACCTGCTGGCAATCGCGCTGGAACTCGCGGCTGAAAATCCCGCGTATGAAGATGTCGCCAGCAAATTCTGGGAGCACTTCCTTTATATAGCGTATGCGATGAACCATCGCGGACACGGCGACGGCAATGAAGAAGATGGCGTCGGCATGTGGGACGAGACGGACGGATTCTTCTACGACGTCTTGCACACGCCAGAGACCGGTCATCAGCCGATGCGGGTACGGTCGATGGTGGGGCTCATCCCATTGTTCGCAGTCGAGACGCTTGAGCCGGAATTGCTGGAGCGGCTGCCCGGATTCAAGCGTCGACTGGAATGGTTCGTGCAGAACCGTCCGGAACTGACGTCGGGGATCGCGTCGATGCACAAGCGCGGACAGGGCGAGCGACGATTGCTGTCGATCGTGGATGCGGCCAAGCTGCGGCGAATCATGCAGATCATGCTGGACGAAAAGGAATTTTTCTCCCCTTACGGAATCCGCGCGCTGTCGCGTGTGCATAAGGACCATCCATTCACGCTGAAGCTGGCAGGCGCCGAGCACAGCGTGGATTACGAGCCGGGAGAATCGACATCAGGATTGTTCGGCGGAAATTCCAACTGGCGCGGGCCAATATGGTTTCCAGTGAACTTCTTGCTCATCGAGTCATTGCAGAAGTTTGATTTTTATCTTGGCGATGATTTCAAGGTGGAGTGTCCGGTGGGTTCGGGGAAGATGCTGACGCTGCATGAAGTGGCGGCGAAGATATCGCGCAGGCTGTCGCGAATATTCCTGCGTGGCTGGGACGGCACGCGCCCGGTGAACGGAACCAATGAGATATTCCAAAATGATCCGCACTGGCGCGACCTGATCCAGTTCTACGAATATTTCAATGGCGACGTTGGCTCGGGAGTGGGCGCAAACCATCAAACGGGATGGACCGGATTGGTAGCAAAGTTGCTTCAGCAATCGGGTGATCCGCAAAAACACGAGGATGCGGAAGAACTCGAACGTCACACCCGGCGCAAAACGGTGGGAAGGACGACATAGATGCCAACCAATGGAAACGTAAACAGATTGCAGGGACAGGTTGCCATCGTCACCGGCTCGAGTTCGGGAATCGGAAAAGCTGTGGCGCAGGCGATGGCTGCGGAAGGTGCGAGCGTCGTGGTGAACCATTCTGGCCGGAGCGCAGAGGCGGCGGAGCAAGTTGTCGCGTCGATCAAGGCGGCTGGTGGAAATGCCATAGTCATTCCGGCCGACGTCAGCAATGAAGATGAAGTTAAAAAAATATTCGCTGAGACGATCAAGAGCTACGGGACAGTCGACATCCTGGTCAATAACGCCGGATTGCAAAAGGATGCCGCATTCGTCGATATGACGCTCGAGCAATGGAAGACCGTCCTGGACATAAACCTCACCGGGCAATTCCTTTGCGCCCGCGAAGCCGCGCGCGAGTTCTTGCGCCGCGGAATCGTGCCCGCGAAATCGAAAGCGGCGGGCAAGATCATCTGTATGAGTTCCGTGCATGAAGTGATCCCATGGGCGGGACACTGCAACTATGCCGCGTCCAAGGGTGGAGTGATGTTGCTGATGAAGAGCATGGCGCAGGAACTGGCTCCGCACAAGATCCGCGTCAACAGCATTGGGCCGGGCGCGATCAAGACTCCGATCAATAGGTCGGCATGGGAGACGCCTGAGGCAGAAAGAAAATTACTGACGTTGATCCCATATGGTCGCGTGGGTGAACCTAGCGATATCGGACTGGCAGCGGTGTGGCTGGCTTCGGACGAATCAGATTACGTGACAGGAACCACCTTATTCGTTGATGGCGGCATGACGCTTTATCCGGGATTTGCGACTGGGGGGTAGGCCCTACTTAATTTGGTAGCGGCACGCGAAATAAATTGGCCAGTGCAGACTGACGGGAAAAGAAGTATTGGGAAGAAGCAGACGAAGGAAAAACGTTTTTCTCGGGGACCATTCTCGCACCTTGAAACGCAGCGAATTGTTTTTCTGTTTTAAGACGACTGTAAAGCATAAAGTTGGTGGGAAGAAAAGGAAGCACTGCAGTCTTCTTGGATTGCAGTCCATAGTACTGCAGGGAAACATACAACAATTTCCCATCCAAGCTCCAACTAACCAATGGGGCTTGCTGCCGGCCTGGCCCAAAGCCAGGAACACAACTGTCACAAAGCAGCACGGGATCACCAATACTTTGGAGCGGGACAATTTTTACCAGGATCGCATCCTTGCCAGGAACCTGAGACGCTATAACCGCTGCCCAATGTCCGTCTGGTGATACGCTGATTAAATAAGTTACCGGAGTCTCATTCAATCGTTTTAGACCGCTGCCATCTTCATTGATGCGATAAAGATATTTCTCTTCACCTTGCCCCAGGAACAATATTTGCTGATCGTCCACGAAGAACGCGCGGTATTCTCCTTCGTTGGTAAGCTGACGTGGAGGCGTGCGACGGTCCAAATCTGTGATCCAGATGCCGGACTTTTTTTCTCCTTCTGCAGCAGCAAACAAAAGGCGTTTGCCATCTTTTGAAATATCGTAATGAGAGATCACAAAGCCAGGAAGTATCCGCTCTTGTTTTCCGGTTGTAAGCTCGATTGTCCAAAGCTCGGCGCTGACATACGAACGTGAAGCTCCGCTTCGTTGCAAATAGAAAATCTTTTCGCCGCCAGGCGCAAGCCTCGGCAAGATAGCGAAACCTTGAGATGTAAGCTGGCGATCACCGGCAGCATCGTGAACCCATATCGAACTCTGGCTCACGCCCGCAGAAGTGATAAGTGATTTGCCGTCAGGACTAACTGCTGTTCCCTCTTGCTCATTGCTGCCAAAAGTGAGCTGCTCCGGAGTTCCATCCGGAAATCTTTGGCGCCAAACATGAAAAGTGCCACCTGAGTTTGAACTGAAATACATCCAATTCCCATCCGGTGACCAGCCAACAGTCGTGCATTGCGCGTCGAGTGGGCCAACCTGGCGCCCGCTTGAGGAACCATCGAATGGAACAAGACGGCATGGCAACCAGCCACTGCCATCCATTTCAACGATCAACACCCATTTTCGGTCGGGCGAAATAGCGGACCGGTGTGCCATGCTGCCTTCCCCAGTGGGCATGTACACTCGACGTTCACCTACCCTGTTTTGAGTGGCCGTCACAATTCCCATGTGAACGCCCTGCTGTATCTCAGAAAATAGAAGTTGCTTACCATCGATCCATGTGAGACCTGAAGCGTTGGGCAAAAAGCGGCTTGGCTCGCCACCCAAAAACGGAACTTGCCAGCTATCCCACACAAATTTTCTGTCGATTGTCGTGTAAATAATCTTGCTTCCGTCAGGTGAAAAGGCGGGAGTATGTTTATTAAGATTGTCCCGAGTAAGTTGAACGGCGTCGCCATCGGGCAACAACTTCACGTAGATTTGACCGGGAATAGTCGACCCCCCGAACGCGCCGCCGCGCACAAAAGCCAACAATCGGCCATCCGGCGATATTGCCGGTGCAATAGCCGAATCGTTGAAATCAGTAAGCTGCTCGTACTTGGTTGTTGGATTGACTGCACTCTTGGGCTTATGGCTCACAAGAAAAAAGGCTGCTACGCTGAAAAGTGCGAGCGCCCCAATCGCTGCCGCTCCGTACTTTTTGAGGTTAATTTTCCCTCGCGCATTCAGATCGGCGCCGGAGTCGATCTTTGAACGTAACCTTCGCAGGTCCGTGGCAAATTCTGACATTGCCTGATAGCGGGCCTCGGGCTTCTTTGCCATTGCCCGCTCCAAAACCCATTGCAGTTCCTGGGGCAAATCGAGCCGCAATGACGTTGCCGGCGCGGGATTTTTGTTGATCACCTCATTGAGGATCTGCACTACTGAATCACCGTCAAACGGTTTTACTCCGGTGCTCGCTTCGTATAACACCACCCCAAGAGAAAATATGTCAGTACGTGCATCCACAGAACCTCCGGCGGCTTGCTCTGGTGACATGTACGCTGGAGTTCCCAAAACCGAATTCTCGCCGGAGAGTTGCCTGGCAGTGCTTATCTGTGAAATGTTCTCACCCTCACGAAGCACTTGCTTCGCGAGTCCAAAGTCCAGCACTTTAGCGTAGCCTTGTTCATTCACTAGAATGTTGGAAGGCTTGATATCGCGGTGGATAACCCTGGAAGCATGCGCAACAGCCAGGGCGTCCGCAATTTGCATAAGAACTTCTAGTATTTTGCTTAGACCTGGTCGCTGGACTTTCTTCCATTGGTCAAGAGTTGTCCCGTTCACCAGCTCCATGGCGATGCAGAGCATGCCGTCTACTTCCACAACGGAATATATGGAAATGATATGAGGATGGTTCAGGCTACTGGCAAGCTTTGCCTCTCGTTGAAATCTGGCAATTGCCTCAGCATCTCCGATCAATTCCTTGCGGAGGACTTTAAGCGCGATCACCCGGTCTAACTGAGAATCGTATGCGCGATACACCTCGCCCATGCCACCGGACTGTAGCGGTTCAAGGACTTCGTAATGCCCCAACTTGGTATTCGCGGCAATCCTCATGTTGCTGAAGTATAGAGTCATGTTCTGAAAATGCAAGCAGATGTGGGGCGTGGGAATCTTTCGAATGAAATGTTTGCGATAAGGGTCTTGAATGCGAGGATGATTTTCAACCACAGAGAGCACAGAGGCGCAAAGAGTAATTGATGAGTGGAAAAATCCTTGTAGCGATCGGGATTGTGTGGCTGGCAGCGGTTGTGCTGCTCTTTGCATGTATGCTGCTGCTCAGTAAGTGGTTCGGTGGAATCGGGATCGATATCTCCTTGCCGATGTCCGCAATGAAAGTGGTGCTTCCTATGGTGCTATTTGGATGGATACCAGTTCTTGCGATCGGGATCTATCGGATGAAGCGTCTGCGATAGGTGTCTTGAACCCTTACAGGAACACCCTGCTATACTTCCCGCCTGCAAGAATTAGAGGAGAACAATAATGAAAAGAGTATTTCTATGCTGTGCAGCCATAGCATTGGCTTCCACCACTTGCCTGGCGCAAGCGGCACCGGCAAAGGCAAGTGCGGCGCCAGCTCCCGCTGTGGCAGCGACACCAGCAGCGGCCGCCCCTGAAGCACCGAAGAGTGGATTCCGCGCGGACATTCTGAAGTCCCTGGATGATCTGGAAAAGAAATCCGTGAGCCTTGCAGAAGCGGTTCCGGAAGAAAAATATACGTGGCGTCCTGGCGAGGGCGTGCGTTCTATCGGCGAAGTGTATATGCATATGGCCTCGGGAAATTACGCATACGCAAATGCGGCAGGCAACAAGGCACCGGCGGACCTGGATGTGCGCGGCTTTGAAAAGCTCGCGACTGACAAGGCGAAGACGGTGGCCACATTGAAGCAGTCGTTCGTACACGTTCGGCAAACGGTTTTGCAAACTTCAGATGCTGACTTGGACAAAGCTGTAAAGATGTTTGGCCGCGACAGTACCATACGAAACGTCCTGTTCATCATGCAGGTGCACCAGTCCGAGCATCTGGGACAGTCGATTGCTTACGCGCGCAGCGTGGGCGTGGTCCCACCGTGGACTGAGGAACGCCAAGCAGCACAGAAGAAAGCTGCGGCAGAGAAGAAATAAGTCAGCAGAAATGACAAAGCCCATCCGAAATGGATGGGCTTTTTTATTTGCGAATCGAGTTACTTCGCGGGAGGACGACTGGCGGGAGGAATGATCCCGTTCATGCGCAGGTATTCCACTAGCTGACCGTAGTGGTCGAACGTGTGTCCGAAAGCGAGCATGCTGGCTCCGAGCCGGTTCATCTTGTTCGAACCGCCAAACGCGTTATCAATGGGCGCCATCAGGTTTGCGTCGTTGGTTGCGGCGGCGGCTTTGTGTAGGTTGGCAAAAGAATCTTTCAAGTAGGCCATAATCTGAGCTTTAGTCTTCACAGATTCGGGGCCATTCTCGGCTTCGTCGCCGGTAGCCGGCGCCTTCTCACCCAGCATGGCCGCAGCAAGAAGGTTGTTAGTAACGGCAACGTGCTTGACCATTGCGCCAAAGGTGCGGACGCCCTTAAATTCTCCGTTCGTGGGAGCGAAGTTGTACTTATCTTCCGGCATGGCTTCGGCAAGCGGGACAAATTCTCCCTCGACACCACTGAATGAACGGTTCAATACAGTCGACACGGTCGGTGCCGCCGCAGGCTTCGCGGCCGGTTTGGGTTGATTCTGCGCGACGGCAGAGACGGCTGCAAGCAGCAATGCCGCAGCGATTACGTTTGCATTTCGTGTTTTCACTTTGTTTTCCTCTCGAGTGGATCTTGACTATGCGATTGAAACGGGGCCGGTACTTAACCGATGACGTCCAATGGTGGTGAGCCCGAGTACAAGTCCTATTCCCGAAATCCGCAATGCGATTGGCACACTGTATTGCGAGGCGACTGCGCCCCAGATCGCGCTGCCTGCCGCCATGCCTCCTTGCAAAACCAGCAGGTACATTGAGAGCGATCGCGCGCGCAGCCACACCGGCGACATCTGCTGCGCGGAGATATTCAAGCTGGCCAGCATGATAATCCAGCTCATGCCCGCAACCAGCAATATTACGCAGAGTTGCGTCACGTTCGCGCCGGACGCGAATGCGACGATAGCGGCGGCGAACAGCACAGTCGCGCCGCAGACCAATGAGTTGATGTTGATGCGCCGTCGCAAGGGTTGAAGGATGGCGGCGCCTGCGAGAGCGCCTGTCCCAAAACTCGCGAGCAGAATTCCGTAAGCGACAGGACCGTGCGGGCTGGCGACGAGCGGCAATAGCGCCCAAAAGGAGCTGGCGAATAGGCTGAAGAGCCCTGTCCTCACCAGCACCGATTGCACAGGCTTGGTCTCATTCACGTGCGCCATGCCGGCCTTGATGTACTCGAGTATCCGCGCGGCGGGGATGTGTTCGGCATGCGGTCGGCTCTTCCAGGTGTAGAGGAAGATGATCACGCCAAGAAAAGAGGCCGCGTTGATAAGAAATGCCGGACCCGATCCGGCGACCGCGATCACAATCCCACCCAGCGCCGGACCAATCGCGCGTGCGACGTTGAATCCTGCGGAATTCAATGCGACAGCCGAGGCGAAGCGCTGCGGAGAGATGACATCGGGCGTTATCGCCTGCCACGCAGGATCATTCATCACCGCGCCGAAGCCGAGGATGAAGGTGAAGAGCAACAGCAATAGCGGATTTACGAGGTGCGAAATCGTGAGCACGCCGAGCATCGCGGCTGCGCCCATCATCCACACCTGCGAGGCGATGAGGAGCTTGCGGCGGTCAACCATGTCGGCGAGCGCGCCCGCGGGCAAGACGACCAGGAAGACTGGAAGACTCATCGCGGCTTGCACCAGGCCAATCATCATCGGTGACGACGTAAGCGAAGTCATCAACCATCCCGTGCCGATGTTCTGCATCCAAGTGCCACTGTAGGAAATGACGGAAGCCAACCAGAGATTTCGGAAGAGAGGCTCGCGGAATGGACTCCAAGCCGACGCCAGCCTCGGTTGGGGCTGCGGCGCTGCTGCCAGTACTCCTAACGAACTTTCTGATTCGGCCATGATTCGCCTTGGAATTTCCTAGTGCGCGGGCTTGTTGGCGAAGGGCCATTCCTGATTTCGCCAGGAACGGACGAGATAAATGATAGTGCCGGTCACAATCAGGAGAGCGGCATATCGAATCTCTTTTTGAAAATTCGGACGCGAGATCAAGACAAAAATGTATCCAGCAATGGCCAGCAGCGCCGGAAGCGGATAAAGGTACATCCGGAACGGACGAACGAGATCGGGTTGGCGCAATCGAAGCAAGATCAGACCAATAGACTGTGTGAGGAACTGAATCGTTAGCCGGATAACGACGAGTGCGGCGATCACATCTGCAAGGCGCAGAAAACAAAAGGCGGCAGCAACCAGACCCAGCCACATCAGCGAGACATTCGGGAAGTGGTGCTCCGGATGAACTCGCGCGAAGGCTTTGAAATAGTTGCCGTCGAGCGCGGCGGCATAAGGAACTCGAGAGTAGCCGAGCAGCAGCGAGAAGACTGAAGCGAAGGCCGTCCAGATGATCAGCGCGGTAATGAGATAGCCCGCCCATGCGCCGTAGATACGCTGCATGAAAGTGGACATGATGTAGAAGCGGGTGTCGGTCTTGGCGGAGTCGGCGAGTTCGCGCCAGGGCAGCACGCCCAAGATGCTGATGTTCATCACGATGTAGATTGCGCCGACGGCGACGATGGAAATCAGCAATGCACGCGGGATGTTCTTCCCCGGATTCTCCACCTCCTCGCCTAAGAAGCAAACGTTGTAATAACCCCAGTAGTCGTAAGTGGAGACGAGCAGCGCGGCGCCGAGTCCGGTGAAGAAGGCGTGGTCGAGATGAAAAGCGTTGGGAGGAAAGTCGAATGCGCGTGCTGCGTTGAAGTGCGTGACGCCGGCAAATATCACCCAGGCGATGGTCGCGAGCACGCCAATCCAAAGGACAATGGAGAAGCGTCCGATGATGGTGATCTTGCGATAGAGAAGGAAGACGGCCAGCAACACTGCACCGATCGCCACGAACGTTCCGTTGGAGATGATCCAATTCACTTCCAAATCGCCGAGCAGAGGAATCGCAAGTTTCAACACGTGGCTGGACCAGACGTGATCGAGCGACGGAAAAATATATGCGGCATAGCGGCTGAGGCCGATGCATCCTGAGGCAATCGAGAGCGGTGCGCTGAAGGAGAGCTGCCAGATGAAGAGGAATGAGAGCAGTCGTCCTACAGTCTTCGCGCCGTAAATATTCTTGAGATAAAAATACGATCCGCCGGAGCCGGGCATGGCGGCCCCGAGTTCCGCCCAGACGAGTCCGTCGCAGATGGCGAGCACCGCGCCGAATATCCAACCGAGCATCGCCTGCGGGCCGCCCATGGCGCTGATGATCAGCGGAATAGTGATGAATGGGCCCACGCCGATCATGTCAATCATGTTCAGCGCGGTGGCGCTCTTCAGAGAAAGTCCGCGGACGAGTTTTGTTGAGGCATCGGCCGCGGCTGCAGGCGCGCTATTTTGCTGGTTCATGTCCGGCGCTCACTAAATTCACATACAGCCGCACCGCGCCGGGAACCCCTGCGGGGAGTTGCCGGAAGAATGCGTATCCAGTGTAGATGTAAGTGCCTTTGCCATAGCGAGCGCGCAGCATGCCACCTTTCAACGGCGCTTCGCCGGGATCGCTGGAGGCGAGCAGCGGCGTAAAGTGGTCGTCCCAGGTGGTCATGAAATTCACGCCGCGCTCCTGCACCCATCCGCCAAAATCGCGAGCGGTGATTTTGTTGGGATAGCTGAAGATGGGATCGTCAGGCGCGAGAACCTGCACGGGCGCTTCTTCAACGCTCACGCGCTCACGGCCGAGCTGCGCAGGATACGGTGTGTAATTCCCTTTGTTGAAATCGTCGGTGCTGAAATTGTTCTGCACGATCAGCGTGCCGCCGTTGGAAACATAATCGAGCAGCCGCTTGTTGTTCTTGCGGACATCATCACGCGTGTCGTATGCGCGGATGCCGAGAATGATGGTGCCGAACTGGCTGAGGTCGGCGTGCACGACGTCGTCAGGTGTGAACAATTTTAGATTGATCCCGAGATTTTGCAGCACGGAAGGAATGTCGTCACCCGCGCCCATGATGTAGCCGACCAGCAGGTTCGCGGGCACCTTTACATCAACCGCGCTCACGCGCTGGTTCGCCGGCTGATAGTAGTAAAAGGTGTCGAGATCTTCGCGGCCGACGACGGTGAATCCCTCTGTGTAGCTTTTGCCGTTGTAATCGACGGCAGCGCCGATATCGTAATTCCCTTCTAGTACTCCATTTTTCAATGAACCGGGTGTAACGGTGAACGAGACGGATTTGCTGTCCGCAGCTGCACCGAAATCTGTCGACTGCGATGCGGGAGCGACTCGCCAACCGGCGGGGACGTTGAGACGCACGGTCGCTTTGGCCGCGCCGGCGAAGTTTTTCTGGACTTCAACCTTTACTTCAATGGGAGCGCGCGAAGTTGTTGGAACCACATGGGCAGCATGCGCGAGGAGAACCGAGAACGGTGGCACGACGGCGAGGTTGGTGCGGGAATCGGAAGGGCTGGCCTTAGGAGTTGTGGAGATGCTTCCCGTTTCTCCCTCGTACTTGTACGACACTTCTATGCGTGCATGAACCTTCGGTGGAAACGCGACGGTGATTGGGCTATCAAGAGAAAAGACGTTGTCCTTTTCCGGGTCATTGCGGTGCCAGTAAGGTCGCGTGTATTGGGCATTCGCCGGAACAGTTAAACGGAAATCGTGCAGGACATCCGTTCCTTCGGCATACCCTCCCCGGGGACCTGATTGCGCAGTCCTGCCTGCCACCATAAAATTCTGTACCTTGACCGGAACATTTTCCGGCTTTTGAAGCTTGGCAAGAACGCTGAAGGTCTCGCCTGGGACGATCGTCTTCAATCCATCCGACGAAACTTTTGCAGCCGTGAGTCGAAGGCCCAATGCCAAGTTGGTCGCATCCTGAAATTGACCTTCTTTCGTCTCCAGGTTTATAAGCAATTCCGATTTTGCCGGAGCAGAGAGTGCTGACGCATTTACTTTGCCGATCAACTCAGCCGTCAGCCTCTTACCCACCAGCAACGGCAAGGCTGCATTCGCGGAGTCCGATTTCGCGGCTTCAGTCGCTTCGTCCAGTTTCTTTTCGATTTCAACCAGTGACGCTTTGAGGTTCGGCATCTTCGATTGCTCGTCGCCGAGCCGATCGGCCAAGCCGGGAATCGTCGTATCAATCCCATTGAAGAAATCATCTTCATGCGCACCGGGCGCGACCGACGGCAAAGTGGAATCCACCAACTTATAACTGCGGTAGCTGGGGCCGGGCGGAACGTCGTAGACCCGGGCGTTCTGAGATTTCTGCTGGCTGTAGCCAAGAACACCGAATTGCGCGAACGACATACCCAGTGGCGCATAGAATTGTCCGGCATCGATGCGGACGGTGTAGTCGTCTCCGCCGCGATTGCCGACATAGAGTTTCTTCACGCGCCACGGCAACAGTCCTTCTTTTCTCTGTTCAGGAAAACGATTGGGATCGGCGGCAGCGCGAACGGCTTCGGGAGTAAGAATGCCGACGGCCTGGTGATGGCCGTGTCCGTCGCGCGGCGTGCCGGAAAAGCGCGAGGCGACCACGTCGGGACGAAACGTCCGGATCACGCGCACCATGTCGGCGAGAGGGACTTCCTTGCCACCCCATTTTTCAAATGTCTCTGAGGCGGTCTTCGAAAATCCGAAATCGGCCACGCGGGAGAAGCGCTGCTCCACTCCGTAGTACTTGTCTGACTCCAGAAGCTCCAATGTGCGAAGCACTCCGAGTTCGTCGAAGAAATTGCTGCCCGTCTTGTTCTGCCCGCCGTCACCGCGAGTGAGCGTGAGCAGCATCACGTCCGCGCCTTTGAAACGCGATTCGTAAACGAGCATGCCACCATCTTCGTCGTCAGGATGCGCCACCGTTTGCAGCAGACGCGCGGTGGTGTGCAGCTTGCGCAACTCGTTCTGCAAGCCGAGAACGCCGGAGTCCTGCGGCAACTTTCCGGTCTCTTTGGAGACGGAAACGATTGGGGGAGTGGTTGGGGGTGTAGTGGACGGCGCGGCTGCCGGAGCGGACTGCTGGGCCCCAGCCGGAACAATCATCGTTTGTAGCAAGAGGACAAGGCAAAGCAATCGCGCAAGAATCCCCTGTGATCGTTGCCAAGACGCAAAACCGCTGTTGTGCTTCGTACTCACTAGTTCTCCCATGGGCTGAGCTGGTATCGCAATAATAGACGCGCCTGAGCTGATAAAGGAACCGCATTTAATTTCGCAGCGGCAATCCGGCAAGCCACAGCTATACTTCTTCGGTGCAGCCAAAATCAGCTAACGACAGGAACAATGTATATCCGCCGGTAAGACTGGTGATCTCTGACATCGACGGCACCATCGTCACGCACGACAAAGTGCTGACCCAGGCCTCTATCGATGCGGTGAAAAAACTCCGAGAGGCGGGAATCCTATTCACGTTGATCAGCAGCCGTCCGCCGCGGGGAATGAAGATGCTGATAGACGCGCTGAGCGTGACGGAGCCGCTGGCCGCATTCAACGGAGGTATGCTGGTGCAACCGGACCTTTCCGTGATCCAGCAGAAATTGGTTCCGCGCGATGCCACGGCCAAAGTCATCAAGATCGTCGAGGATTGCGGCTTGAGCCCATGGATCTTCACCGAGTGGGACTGGTTCGTTCGCGACGCGAAAGATCCGCACGTGGAACGCGAAGAACGCACAGTGAACTTCCTGGCCACGGTCACGTCAACGTTCGACCCAGTCCTGGATCGGGCTGGAAAGATCGTCGGCGTCAGCGACGATCATGACGCAGTTATCCGCTGCGAACAGAGAGTGCAAACAGAATGTGGCGACAGCATCGCCGCCAGCCGCTCACAGCCTTACTACCTGGACATTACTCATCTCGAGGCCAACAAAGGCAACGCAGTGCTGGAAGTTTCAAAGTTGTTGAATATTCCCACCGAGCAGATCGCCACGATCGGCGACATGCCCGCAGACGTTTATATGTTCAAGAAGAGCGGGATCAGTATCGCCATGGGAAATGCGACGCCTGATGTGAAGCAAGCGGCAACGTTTGTCACCGATTCGAACGAGAACGACGGTTTCGCGAAGGCGATGGAGCGGTTCGTGCTTTCGCGACTAGCCGCGCGTTCGTGAGAACGCGCCCTTAATTCCTGGCCAATGTAGTCTTGCTTCGGGAGGTTTTCAATTCCTCCCGCTCATTGCCGACTGCGATAGTGTTCAGCTGCTGAAAATACGCAGCAGCCGTCTTGGTGTCGCCCGAGGCTTTGGCAGCTGTGGCGGCTCCGAAGAGCGCGTTGAAGCGCTTTGGCGCTAATTTCAAAACAGCCTGATATTCAAGCAAAGACTGTTTCGCATTACCGTGCATCAGGAGCATCTGCGCCAACATCTCTCGCGCGGGAATCACGGCGCCAGGCGTCACGGCGTGCTTGTCCATGCTCTCTTCCAGATCGGTAGCGCTCCGCATCATGGCAATCGCGTCGTCACCTTTCTTATTGGCATCGGCAATCCAGGCAGCCACTTCGCGTCGCTGCACCTCAACTTGGTCTGACCAATACTTATTGTTCTGTGTAGCTGTAGCATCGCGCAAAGTCGCCAATGCGAGTTCTGCCTCGGCCGCACGGTCGAGATTACCCGAACGCGCGCTTCCGATTCCGATTGCTGCCCATGTGATGGCCTGCGCCCAAGGCACTCCGCTCTTATCCACCGTCAACGCGCTGGCCTCTTTCCAGTTGCCGAGTTCCAACGCGTAGCGCGCCGGAACTGCTGCGGTGGCGTAGTTTCCCGTTAGCGTGAGTCCCGGAACCGGCGGTAGAGAGTTCATTTGATCCATCGCCGCTTTGGCCTTGCTTACCTGTCCCGTTTGCAAATACGCGTATACCAGATAGTCGATGGCATGAAGGCGCTGGTCGCGGGCTTCGCCATTCTTTGACGTAGCTTCCGCTTTCGCCGCTGTGTCCGCGGAGTGGAGGTTGGACTGGATCGACTCCTGCCATGCGCCCACCCGGGTGAAGATGTGCGATGGCATGTGATGCGCATGCGCCGATGCTGGCGCGATCTTTGCGTACGCCCGGGCCGCAGTCAGACCCTTTTGCACGAGCACAGGATTGTCATAACAGTGAATGATGTAGTGGGCCACGCCGGGATGGTGCGGCATCTCACGGAAAATCGGCTCGAGTATTTCACCGCATTTGCGCTGATTGGCGAAGGTTCTATCCGTCTTAGGCGCGGTGATCGCCAGCGATAACGCGTGGAAGATCGCCGCCTCTTTGTCTTGCGGATACGCCGCTTGCAGCGCGCCCATGCTGTGCTCCAAGGCTTGTCCGCGTGCGACTTTGTCCTGCTCGCCCGGCTTGTAAATCTCCCACAGCGCGTCGATGTATGCCTTCTCACGCGGCGTGATCTGCTTTTCTGCCGCAGCGATCTCGCGCGCCTTCAGGATCGCAGCCTTGCCCTTCTCCGCATCGACATTGTCCCAAAGGCCGTGATAATTCGACATGGCGATTCCCCACTGTGCCATCGCACATTTCGGATCCTTGGCAAAAGTCGAATTGAATGCCTGGTCGGCCTGCTCATATTGGAAAGAATGCAGCAGCGCGACAGCGCGATTGAAATCGGCTTCGCTGGCCTTCGAACAGGATGTGGCGAAGTGAACGGAACCCAATTCTTTGCTGGTCAGCGCGTGATGATGCCCGTCGTCAGACCAGGCATACAGCGAGAAAAAGAAAACGACGAGAAGTGATCTGACGAGAAGTGAATCGGCTGCGGCGCGCATATCTCCTCCACGGCACAAAAGGCAGAGATATAGTACCGCAGGTCAGAGTTGAGCTGCTCTTACTTATTCTTCTCCATTAGGCTTTTCCACCGTGCGAGTGATTCGTTGCGTGCTTTTACGTTGGGTTCGCTGGCATCAGGAGCTTCCCCTGCGCGCATGAAGCCGTGCGTAGCGCCTTCATAGGTGACAGGATCGAATGTCTTGCCCGCGGCTTTCATGTTCTCCTTGGTATCGGGCAGCGTGGCCCCGATGCGCGCGTCATTGCCGGCATAGAATCCGTATACCGGCGCTTTGATCTTTGCCATGGCGTCCTTGTCCGGCGGCGGACCGTAAAAGACAAATGCGGCGGCGAGGTCAGGACGGTTCGTAGCAAAGCGGAAGGTCTGTCCTCCACCCCAACAGAACCCTGCGACGAAAAGCTTTCCATTCGCGGACGGCAGCTTCAGCGCGTAGTTCGCGACGGCATTCAAGTCTGTCGTGATCTGATCCGGATTTAAATGGCCGATGGCTTCATTCGCTTTGCCCTGCGCGAAATCTGTAGTGCGTCCGCCGTTCGGACCCATGCCGGAGAGCAGGTCAGGAGCAATGACGATGTAACCTGCTTCGGCCATCTGGTCGGCCTGGTCTTGCACCCAGTCGGTCATGCCGAAGATCTCATGAATGAGAACGATGACGGGCCGCTTGTCCTTGGCTTCCGGATAGACCACGAATGACTCGACCGCGCGGCCGTCGTGCTTGACGGTGACCCATTCGCGATGTCGCGGCGATTTTTCAAGCTTCGCTTTGGCCCAGTCTTGCGCGAATGCCATCTGCGATATCAGAACAATTGCCAGGAATACGAGACGTTTCATTGCGAGCTCTCCTTATTCGATGTCGCGGAAATTGTACAACAGGGCAGTCGAAACCCTGGAGTCACTCCCATGCGCCGAGGAGTCGGCGCAATATGACAAGTTGTCCCAGGTGATAGGAGTTGTGGTCAGCGAGGATCAGCGCTTCGCGCAAAACGGTTTGTCCATCGCCATGGGGAATCTTCGAGAAAAGGTCGATCGATTCGTTCTCAATCAACTTGATCATCGCTTTCAGGTCGGCGCGAAAGGCGTCCGCACTTTTTTCCCAAGCGTGATTATCGGGAGGAGTTGGCGAACTCGGCCAATAGCCGTCGGGAAATTTCGGTGAGACGTGTTTGGAATCGCGCGAGAACTCGAGGATGTCCCACTGCGCGATGCGCAAATGCTCCAGTAACTGCCAGGGAGAATGGTCCGCGCCCTTCGGGCTCTCGCCCTGAAGATCAAAGGGCATGTTCCTCACCGCGCCGTCAAAACCGACGTGGGCTCCGCCATCTTTGAGCAAAGATACAAGGTGTTTTCGCAGAGACTGGTCACTGGCAGGCATTAGAAATCTCCCTGCCCGAGATTATTCACCTTCTGCGTGCGACTGTCTCTGTCTCTGTCGGCGCGCCGGCAGTATTGCGGATGATCACCAGCTTCGACTTCCCTTCGCGTCCGCCGCTGAGGAAGATGAGGTGGTTGACGGCGTCATAGGCGAGGGCGTGTCCGCGCACATCGCTCTTGAATTCGTTCCGCGCCTCGATGTTGCGCGCGCCCACATTGATGATGCTGACGGAGCCATCGCCGGCAGCGGCAAAGAGATTGTTGTTGGGGAGATCAAGCCAGAGTGTGTCCGTGCCAGCAGCAGCGGGAACCCGGCTGAGTTCAGTGCCGGAATCCGCGTCGATCTGCAAGACGGCATAGCGCACAGCTACAAAGATCCGCCGGGAATTCGGCTCGAATACCAGGCCCGTCGGTTGCGATGCGGTCAGCTTCATGCGACGCGCAACCGGGTCGCTGGCGTTCGCGGGATTTAAGGCGACGATCTCATTGGTGTCTTCGAGAGTGACGTACGCGAGTTTCTTCTGCGGGTCCCACGCCATCTCGCGCGGACGTCCTTGCAGATCAAATGTGGCCAACTCCGAAGGAGATGTGGGGGCGATCTTCTGCGCGGTCTCAGTCGAAACCACCGAGACTGATCGGTTCAGCTGGTTCGTGATCAACAACGAATTCATCGCCGGAACCAACAAAAGATTTTCCGGCGAATGCTTCAGACCGATGACGCCTTTAACCTGCCAGTTTTTTGAGTTGACGACCACGACAGTGTTGCTTCCAGAAGCGGCGATGTAAAACACGCCGCCTTGTTCATCGACCGCCAATCCGCGGGGAGCCTCAATGCCCCTGATCTGCGCGACCATGCGGCGCTTGATGGGATCGAAGATGTCCACGGTATTCGCGCCGCGATGGGCGATGACCAGATTGCCGTTCACCATGACCATGTCGTCGAAGCCGGGAGTGCCGGGCAGGTCAAGCAATGCAATCTGTCGCAGCGCGTTAGGCGGAGAGGCAGCGAACGATGCCATCGAAATCAATATGACGTGCGCCAGTACGAGCAGCTTGAGCTTTCCCATGGGGCTCCAGAGTTAGGGGTCGGTGTGAGTTCTTGTCCCGCTAGTGGGATGCGTAAGCGGCGTGTGCTGCTGCCCGTGGAGTGGATTGACTCATTTGCACATTGAATCATTGACTCATTGGGCCTGAACACTGGGGTTCGATCAATAATGAGTAAATCATTCAATCAACAATGGTTTATCCTCTTCCCGTGACTCTGTCCGTGGCCATCATTACGAAGAACGAAGAAGCCAACATCCGCCGGACGTTGGAGAGTGTCCGCTGGGCCGATGAGGTCATTGTTGTAGATTCCGGCAGCACCGATGGGACGTGCGAAATCGCCCGCGAAATGGGCGCGAAAGTCTTTGTCGAGGAATGGAAGGGCTTCGCGGCCCAGAAGAATTCGGCGATTGAGAAATGTACGGGGGAATGGATTCTGAGTCTGGATGCGGATGAGGAGGTCAGCAGAGGACTAGCTGAAGCAATTGGCAGGATTTTAGGCCCGGACGCTGATGAGTTTGCAGTCGCTTCTGCGGTAAGAATTGCTAGGAAGAACTTGTTTCTAGACAGGTGGATCAAGTACGGAGGCTTCTCTCCAGATCGAAAGGTGCGTTTGTTTCGCAGAGGGATGGCATTGTTCAAGGAAGTGCCCGTTCACGAGACCCTTGAGGTTTCCGGAAAGATCCTGACGTCGGACTTTTACTTCGAATGGGAAGCAGTACTCATCCACCACGCCTATCCCACGCTCTCCAGCTACATCGACCACATGAATAGCTACTCTTCGCTCGGGGCGGAAATGGCCGTCGCCAAAGGACAAGGCAGCTTTAGCATCTTGAATATCGTCGTCCGGCCTCTGTCGACTTTCATCTACAACTACATCTTCCGCCTCGGCTTCCTCGATGGACGCGAAGGATTACTGCTGCACCTTTATCACTCGGTCTATGTCAGTTGGAAGTATGCGAAGGCTTGGGAGATATCACGAACCAAAACGCAAGCTGATGGCTGATGACTAAAAGCTAGGCAACGAACATGTCTTCTTCATTGACGTGGCAATGGCGTTTTCGCCATGTCTGGTTCAACATCCAAAAGAGGATCCCGTTGGTCAGCAGATTGGTAAATACAAGGATGGTGCCGCGGGATTCGTCCTGAGTCTCAAAGATGAAAAAGAGAAAGAAGAGGAACCACGTCCCTACCGCAGAGGCGAAACAGATAGTTGCCCAGCGAATAACAAATCGACGGTCTTCCTGCCATGCCCAGGTGTAGGTGAGGCCGCTTAGGGGCATACAGGTGAGCAGCATAAGCATGCGCTCTTCTGCGGACTGGGCCATGAGGAAAATCGGCCCAAGCGTCATTGCGACCACGGCAACGGTGGTTGAGACCAGCAATACGGGTTTTTGGATTGATGAGGGGCCAGACTTCATCGATCGAATACCCGGTAAAAGGAACTCAGGCATGGAACACCAAAGGAGGAGGAATGTTGCGCGAAACAGAATAACTCGTAATACGATGCTTTTCAAGGTTACAAAAGGACCTAATGGCGATTTCCCGATGGCCCAGTCCCGCAGCGGGAATTTCCCGCTGTTCGCCGGCGCAATCGGCCACTGGAGTTCATTTGACCCAGCACGGGAAAGGCTTTACCTTCAATCGCATGAAGCACTCTGAAGGTTTTTTGAAGATTGTGAATGACGCAAAGTCCCGCGTCGCAGAGACTAATGTTGAGGAAGTAAAGAAGCGCCTGGACCGCGGCGACAAGTTCGCGCTGGTGGACGTCCGTGAAGACAACGAATGGGCCAAGGGGCACCTGCCCGGCGCGGTGCACCTTTCCAAGGGCATCATCGAGCGCGATATTGAGGCGGCGGTACCGGACAAGAACGCCGAGATCATCCTCTACTGCGGCGGCGGATTCCGTTCCGCTCTCGCCGCCGACAACCTGCAAAAAATGGGATACAAAAAAGTGATCTCCATGGACGGCGGTTGGCGCGGCTGGACCGAAGCGGGACATCCCACCGCTAAAGAGTAGCCAACTTCTCCTCTATTGTCAGGCTGCTTTGCCAATGACCTGGGTATCCAAAAGACTGCGCGCGGCTCTCATACCCTTTTCTCCCAGGCATTTGTATTCTTTGTGGTCCAGCTGATGGTATTGGACAAAGAAGTTCTTGAGTTCCTTCACAAAATTCGCGTCAAGATCCTTGATGTCTTGCAACTCGGAGTGCGTATGCGAGTGCATGCTCACCGCGATTAGCCGATCATTTCGAACGTTGTTGCCATCCTCTATCTCTTCGCCCTCAACCACACCGATCAAGCGGCACGGAATCAGACATCCGGGAAATGCAGGCTCGTCCATTAGGATCAGCACGTCCACCGGATCGCCGTCCTCGGCCTTGGTGGAAGGAACAAAACCGAAGTCGTGGGGGAAAACCATTCCCAGCGGCAATACTTTCGGCGATAATATACTTGCCGAATCAGGCTCCAGGGGTGGACAATAATGTCTAACCCTTTAACTGGAAGGATTTTCATGCACTTAGCTTACCTCGATGATTCCGGCGGATCGGACAAAAATGCGCCGATAGTTACTGTCGGAATCCTAATGATTCCCCATCAGTATTTCACGCGACTTGAGGCAATCGCTGGATTTGCAATCGGGAATCTTCTTCCGCCCGAAAGATTGGAGTCCTTTGAAAGATTCCATGCATTCGAACTCTTTGGGGGAACCGGCAATTTTGCGGGCATTGACCGCGATCTGCGGCATCGAACTATGCGGTTTCTGCTTGAACAAATTAAGATCGGAAAGTTTCCCTTTGTATATTCCGCGGTGGATAGGCAAGAACTGAAGGGTGGCTTACTAGGTTCAGCCAATCCGGTAGACCTAGCATTTCGCATGTGCCTCTACAAAGTCGAACACATCTTGCTCAAGGAAAAAGACACGGAAGACGGAATCGCTCTCCTTATTTGTGATGATTGCGACGACAGCAAAGTGAAGAAGGAAATGCGGCAGAGTTTCCGCATATTGAGGCCGAAGGTGGCACCTCCGATTTGGCTGAGTGGTGCACTTAAGCGCATACATGATGACATATATTTTGGTTCTTCACGGGATTCTATAGGGCTCCAAATGTCAGACCTTTGCACATGGGTTATGAATCGTCGGTTTATGGGAAGTCCAGATGCTGACCAATTTTTTGAGATTGTGAAAGACCAAGTAGTCTGCGCTGACATTGAACCAACATTTAGCCAGAATCGAGATTTGTTTTTTCATCACAAAAACAATGAAGAAAAAAAATAGCGAGTTTCAGAACTTCGATGACACCATGCGGAAGCTAATGAGTGTTCCGCATAGTGAAATCAAGGCCAAGCTAGACGCAGAGAAAGCGGCAAAGAAGAAGCCCTCTAAGAAGAGGGCTTCGGGCCGCGTTTCACGCGATAAGGATTAGAAAGTCGTTTCTCCCACCTTGCCAGTTAGCTCAGCATAGGTAAGACGCTTTCCGGCAACTTGGGACAAGGCTGATTCAAATCGGGCTGAATCGTCTAGCTTGTTGCCCATGTTGTCTTTGCGATTGTTGAAACGAAACATTTGTTCATCGAGGTAACGCGACAAGTGACAAGGTTCTACAGCAACGTAGGTTCCGCCAATGCCGCGCTTCAAGAGGCTCCAGAAGTTCTCGATGCCCTGAGTGTGAACCTTGCCCTTAATGTATCCCTCAACCTGTTTATTGATGGATTCATGCGCGAAACGGCTACGAAGATTGTCATATCCAACGTGGTCATCGGTGTAGACAACGGAGCCGACTTTAACGTTGCGACGAATCACCATATCGAGAGTGTCTTGTTTGCGGTCACCAACAACCTCAGCGCGAACCTTGCCTTTTTTACGGTCAAGAACTCCAACAATGATGGTTTTGGTTTCGTTCTTCAAGCCAACAAGTTTTTGCGCTTCTACTCGGATACGGCGCGAACGGTGCATGTTCCTTACTTTGCCGCCAATGAAAGTTTCGTCCGCTTCGCATGGAGTAGCAGAGCCACCGCCGAGTTTCATGAAGCTGCCATCTTTCATGGCAAGGCGGATACGATGCAGCATGAACCATGCCGACTTCTGAGTAACGCCAATGGTGCGTCCGATCTCATAGCTACTCACGCCGTTCTTGCAATTGCAAATCATCCAGACAGCGGTAAGCCATTTATCCAAAGCGATAGGGGAATCTTCAAATATGGTTCCAATCTTCGCGCTGAATTGCCGCTTTGCGTGGACGCTCTTGCATTGCCACTTGCGCTGGTTCTTGAGGAACACAACATCGTTGCGGCCACAGGTAGGGCAGGCAACGCCATTGGGAAAGCGCAGGCCGCACATGTAATCGAGGGCGCGGTCAGCATCGCTGAAAAAGATGATTGCTTGTTGGAGGGTACGTGGGTGTTTCATAAGGACTTACCTCTTACTGAAGGCAAGTATAGGTATTCAGGTTTGATTTGTCAAGTATATTATAGCCATACTTTCTTGAGTTTGAAGACGCCCTTTTTCGGGTCGAAGGCGAACTTGTTGCGGCTGCCTTTCGGTGTCTCCACCACTACCTGAATGATCTGATCGTCTTTCTTGTCGGTCGGAGTCAGAGTCTCCGGATTTACCAGAAAGTTTTTTGATTTCTTGCCCATATTGCGTTTGGGATGCATCAGGTTCACACGACGATGCCGGAGACGACGCAACCAATGATTCCAACACCAACACAAGTAGGCTTTGAATGGGCATGGTGCTAGCCCGGCCACCGGATAAGTTTTGAGAGGGCACGGCTTCAGCCACGTCGCCACGGGGCTACGTTTTGAGAGGGCACGGCTTCAGCCGTGCCGAACGGGTCTAAATATGGACGGCTTTAGCCGCTGAGGTTATCGATCTCGCCTTTTACATGAGTTTGATCTGAGCTCCGCCTGAGCCGAGCGAAGCCAGTGAATACCCTTGATCCAGCTCTCCAGAATTCTCCGAATGCCAGAGTCACCGGTATCTCATGGCCGTCTTTGTGCAGCGCCGGCAAATGAATCTCACTCCAATCCAAATGTCTTTTACCGGTGGAGGTGTACCGTTGAATCCCTTGTTCATGAACATGCCTAAGATATTCCGGCATGATCCTGGTCAGACTTCCACCAATAAGCTCCTTCGGTTTCCAACCAAACACCTTGAAAACTGCGCTGTTGGCGTAAATTACCTTGCTGTGTTCGTCGATTGTTAGTACAGCGTCTACAGAACGTTCCGCGGCCAGCCGGACTTCAGCCTCATCCTCGATCACAGAGTCACTGATGCGGAAGTGCTCCAGAAAGACGCCGATTTGAACTCCCAAAGCCGCGAAGAACTTCATCGTGTCCTCATCAGCGGCCTCGGACTTCCGGCTGAAGAATTCGAAAACGCCGAATACTCTGCGCAGGCGAAAAGCGGGAAATGCGATGCCGAAACGGATCCCGTCGATTTCGGCTACCATCGCTCGTGGAAAATTTGGGGCTTTGGTCACATCTGGAAAGCATACCGGCTTTCGCACTTCCCAGGCCTTTCCGGGAAGTCCTTGTCCGTGGCTGAGGTCCCTCACGCGTGTGACCAGTTCAAAATTGGGGAATTGCCTATCGGTACCGCTCCAAAAGCTGACGCAACGCAAGACACTCCGAAGCTCATGCACCACCCAAAAACTTCCGGCATCGAATTCCATCGCACGGCCGACGAGCGCAAGTATCTCCGTAATGGCTGCTTGAGAGTCAGAACTCTCGGCCAAAACGTTTGTGACCTGGTAACTGAGTTCCCATCGTTCAATGGGAGTCAAAGGACGCATGCAGGAGTATGGACTCCGAAAATGGATTTAACTTTTAGAGAGGAGATATGAAGAGCATAGAAGAAATGTGCCTTTCACTCAACCACTGGCTTAACCGAGAGCCCACACCTAATTTGAAAAGGCGCGGCTTCAGCCATGAGGCGATAACTACCCTTGATCGGATGCCCCACCCTTATCCGCAGGATAGGGTAGGCGAGATCCACAGGATAGGGTGGGCGAGCCGGCGCGGCTTCAGGCCCCAGCCGAAGGTAAGCTTTGAGAGGGCACGGCTTTAGCCGCGATAACTAACTTGATGGGGGTGCCCCGCCCTTATCCGCAGGATAGGGTGGGCGAGATCCACAGGATAGGGTGGGCAAGCGGGCGCGGCTTCAGATCCCAGCCGAAGGTGAGCTTTGAAAGGGCACGGCTTTAGCCGCGATAACTAGCTTGATGGCGCCCTTATCCGCAGGATAGGGTGGGCGAGATCCACAGGATAGGGTGGGCGAGCGGCGCGCCTTCAGGCCCCAGCCGAAGGTAAGCTTTGAGAGGGCACGGCTTCAGCCGTGCCGCTAGAGACCTCGGTAGTGTGCGGCTTTAGCCGCCAGGGACACACATTCCCTGCCGATTCTTCTTGACACAACATTTCCAGAAAGATATTACTAATACATACATAATTTCTATTAGTAAATTAGAGATGGCGTGACCTTTAGGCCGTAAGTGGTTGAAAATGATATATGTTACGCCACCAACTTCTCCTAAGTTACTGATTCCAATATATCGGCTCCGAAGGTATCTCGTAAGTTGTTGATTCCAATATATCGAAGCTTTTAAAGGGGGAGGGGGGTGTACCTCGTGTCGCTATGATTCTTATCCTGCGAAAACAATTCAGACTGAAAGTTTCGCTTTCGACTCTCCTGCTGCTTACCGCCCTGTCGGGCGCAGCACAGAATGTCCATCAGCCGAACCAACCATTGCTCAGTCCTTGCAAGCTATCTGGGATCGCGGAAGTCCTGCAATGCGGAAAACTTACTGTTTTTGAAAATCGCGCCACCCGCACCGGGCGCACGCTTCAGTTGAATATTGTCGTCTTGCCAGCGCTGGATCCTAACTCAAAGCAGGAACCGTTGTTCGACCTTGCGGGAGGACCGGGAGTAGCTTCCACCGAATCGGCTAGGCTCTACGCAACTGAGCTCATGCAGTATCGACAACACCGAGATGTCGTGCTCGTCGATCAGCGCGGCACCGGCAAATCCAATCCACTGAATTGCCAGCGCGATTCCAGCCCGCAGAGTTTTCTGGACGAGATGTATCCCATCAAGTACGTGACCGATTGTCGCGATGATTTAAAAAAGCGCGCCGACCTGTCGCAGTACTCCACTCCAATCGCCGTCGACGATCTCGACGATGTCCGCGCGGCGCTTGGATATGACAAGGTCAGCCTCTCCGGCTTGTCATACGGCACTCGCGCGGCACTGGTCTATATCCGCCAACATCCAACTCACGTTCGCAGCGCAGTGTTGATGGGTATCGCGCCCACTAACAATGTTCTGCCTATGGCAATCTCCCGCGACGGCCAGCGCGCCTTGACTCTTCTTTTGCAAGAATGCGAGGCCGACCGAGACTGCCACGCAGCGTTTCCTAATATTCAAAGCGAACTCATTGACTTGCTGGCCAGGCTCGCGAAAGGACCGATGCAAGCAACGTATACCCTGCCTGGAAACGGCAAAACAGCGAGAGTCACAATCTATCGTGACCCTTTCGCCGAAAAACTCCGCACACAATTGTATGAGGCCGATAAATCACGCTCGCTGCCCTACATCATTCATGAGGCCGCCCGCGGAAATTTTGCGCCATACCTGGCCGTGGCCATTCCGCTTGACCGCCAAACTCCGGATCTCATCTCCGATGGCATGTACCTCTCCGTGAGTTGCGCAGAAGGCACGCGTTCCATTCCGGCGGATCGGTCAGCGCGGCTGAATCGCAACAGCGTTTTTGGTAATTACCGGTTGGCCCAGCAACAACGCGCTTGTTCGCTTTGGCCGGCAAGAGAACTTCCAAAGAGTTACCAACAGCCAGTTACGTCCAGTGTTCCAGTACTTTTAATCTCCGGAAATATGGATCCCATTACTCCGCCGAGTTGGGGTGCGGATGCTGCTGCACATCTTGTTAACAATCGCCATGTAGTAGTCCCGCATCATGCCCATTTCCCCGCAGGCTTGAGCCACATGGAGTGCTTAGACAAAATCATCCTCGATTTCCTCGCCCGTCCCGATGCGAAAGATTTGGATGCGAGGTGCGTAAATGAAATGCTTCCACCACCTTTTAAACTGAGCGACACCGCCAACGCCCGCACGGAATTTATGCCTCTTTCCTTGCCCCACTCCATCTCATCTTCTAAGATGGAAGGTTCGCTCGAACCACTACACGATTACTGAGTAACCCTATGGCTAGAGACAAGAAACCAACAGATAGCGGAGTCGCCGAAAGCCCAATCGCGGATGTATTTGAAGGACGTCATCCTTCGGAATCAGAGAAGCAATGGGCGGAGAAGACCCTTGCGCCCGCGCTGGAGAAGCAGCCGGAGCGCCCCATTGGCGCGGCCACCGGCGTAAACATCGACGAGCACGGACACGCTCGCTTCACTACCATCTCTGGCGTTCCTATCCGTCGTCTCTACACGCAAGCAGATCTCCCCGAAGATTGGGAGACCAACAATGACAAGTATCTGAACTATCCCGGACAGGCCCCTTACACCCGCGGCATTCACGCCAGCGGATATCGCGGCCGGCTGTGGACGATGCGTCAGTTCGCCGGCTTCTCCTCTCCTGAAGAGACCAACCAGCGATACAAATATCTGCTGGCACACGGCGGCGGCGGGCTGAGTGTCGCCTTCGATCTGCCTACGCTGATGGGATACGACTCTGATCACGCGCAAAGCGAAGGCGAAGTGGGCAAATGCGGCGTCGCCATTGATTCGCTGGAGGACATGGAGATCCTCTTCGACGGCATCGATCTGGAAAAGACGACCGTCTCCATGACCATCAACTCGCCGGCGTCGGTGCTGTGGGCAATGTATCTCGTCGTCGCAGAGAAACAAGGCGCCGACTGGAAGAAGCTCGGCGGCACGATTCAGAATGACATCCTCAAGGAATACATCGCGCAGAAGGAATACATCTATCCGCCCGCGCCGTCCATGCGCCTGGTGATTGACACCTTCGAGTTCGGCACACATTTCACTCCGCGCTTCAATACTATTTCAATCAGCGGATACCACATCCGCGAGGCCGGCTCCACTTCCCTGCAAGAGCTGGCGTTCACCATTTACGACGGCGTCGAGTACGTTGAATGGGCGCTCAAACGCGGCCTCAACGTGGACGACTTCGGCCCGCGCCTCAGCTTCTTCTTCAATTCGCATAACGACTTCTTCGAAGAGATCGCCAAGTTCCGCGCCTCGCGCAAGATCTGGTATCGCCTGATGAAGGACCGATTCCACGCGCAGAACGAACGCACTCGCCTGATGCGCTTCCATACGCAGACCGCGGGAGTCTCGCTCACAGCGCAACAGCCGATGAACAATATCGCGCGCGTCGCCATCCAGGCCCTCGCAGCGGTGCTGGGCGGAACACAATCGCTGCACACGGATTCTTACGACGAAGCATTGGCGTTGCCCACTGAAGAAGCAGCGCGCATCGCGCTGCGCACGCAGCAGGTCATCGCTTACGAATCTGGCGTGGCGCAAACAGTCGATCCACTCGGCGGCTCTTACTTCCTGGAAAAACTCACGCTCGACATGGAAAAAGGCGCCTTCGATTACTTCGACAAGATGGACGCCATGGGCGGCATGGTGAAAGCCATCGAGCGCGGATATCCGCAGAAAGAGATCGCCGAAGCGTCGTACCAGTTCCAACGCGCCACAGAAGCCAAAGAGAAGATCACCGTCGGCACAAATGATTTCATCATCGAAGAGAATCCGACAAAGATTCTCTACATCGGCGAAGAAGTCGCCATCCATCAGACGGCAAAGCTGAACAAGCTGCGCGCACGTCGCTCGAATGAAGCCGTTCAGCGCGCACTCGACGCGCTGAAGAAAGCCGCAGCGCAGGAGCCAGTGGTGAAATCAAACCACCAGATGTCCGACGCAAACACCATGCCCTACATCATCGACGCCGTCCGCGCTTATGCCACCGTCGGCGAAATTTGCGAGGCGCTGAAGGAAGTTTATGGCGTGTATGAGGAAGTGAGCGTTACGTAAACCTATGCGCCGTGCCCTCAATCACCTCAAAAAATCCGACCCCGTTCTCGCTGAGATAATCTCGCGTGTCGGCCCATGCAAAATGACGTACCGCGAGCCGACTTTTGAGGCACTTGTTCGTGCTGTGACGTTTCAGCAACTCAATGGCAACGCTGCGCGGACTATTTACAATCGGCTCGTCGAAGCTGCCGGCGGGGAGATCTCGCCAGAGTCCATTCGCAACACTACTGTTGGCGAAATGCGGCGAGCGGGATTGTCCAAGCAGAAGATTGCGTATATACGCGATTTGGCAGAGCACGCTGCCGGCGGATCACTAGACTTTACGGCCTTACCGGCTTTGTCTGACGATGAAGTGATTGCCGCGCTTACACAGGTGAAGGGCATCGGCGAATGGACGGCGCACATGTTCCTGATGTTCGCGCTTCGTCGCCCCAACGTTCTACCCACTGGAGACTTCGGTGTCCGCAGTGCCATCCGCAAGGCCTACAAGAAACGCTATAAGACCAAGGACGGATTGCCTTCCCCCGCGCACATTCAGAAGCTGGCGAAGGCGTGGGATCCTTATTGCTCTGTCGCCAGTTGGTATCTGTGGCGCTCACTCGAAAGCACTCCGGAGATTTAGTTTCAATTCAACTGTGGAGGAAGAATGCCAGACCACAAAGTGCAGTTCACGATTCCCTACCGCGAACTCGGGCGCGCCGATATCAAGTTCAAGGTCTATGCGCAAGAGACTGTCGGCAGGAAGCCGCCAGAAGAAGAGCTAATCGGCACACTTCTAGTGAGCCATGGCGCAATCGAGTGGCGCTCAAGAAAGAAACAGAACAAGGTCAAGCTCGATTGGCGCGATTTCGATCGCTACATGTTGGAGAAGAAGATTAAGCGGTGACAAAGGCAGCACTCAGCATTTAGCACTTAGCATTCAGCCGTGAATTGAACAGCCTCTGCCCAGAGTTTCGCTTTTGGTGTTCTCCGTGTTCTCCGTGTCTCCGTGGTGAATTCGCAGTTGCTGTTGTATTCTTAATCAAGTGACAAACACTGATCAGAAAATCCGAGTGCTCGTCGCCAAGCCTGGCTTGGACGGACATGACCGCGGCGCGAAGGTAATCGCCCGCGCGCTGCGCGATGCCGGCATGGAAGTGATCTATACCGGACTGCGGCAGACACCGGAGATGATCGTCAACGCCGCTTTGCAGGAAGACGTGGATGTGATCGGACTTTCCATCCTCTCGGGCGCGCACAATGCGATCATACCCCGCGTGATGGACCTGATGCGTCAGCAGAAGATGGAAGACGTAATGGTCGTGCTCGGCGGAACGATTCCCGCGCAAGATCTTGATCAGCTGTCCAAAGCCGGAGTAGCAGCGGTCTTTGGTCCCGGAACGCCGATGCAGGAGATCATCCAGTTCATCCGAACGAACGTAAAGCCGCGCAGCGTAACGGCGTAAAGCTGATTTCCCCGCTTCAAATCCTTCCTCAATTAATCCCGATTGTTGTTCGGCTATGATGCTGGAGTGGTGGGCCGGCATTGATCGAACACGAACAATACTTCACAACTGATCGGACTCAGGACTCGATGGTGCTCACCATTACGAGCCCTGATCTCACTAATCGCCTGAGCCGCGCTCGCGTGTTGGCGCTGACGAATGAAGTAGAGCGACTTTTGAAGGCATCTAACTGGCTTCCTCTCATTCTCACCGGCAACCCGAAATTCTTTTCGGCGGGTGCCGACCTCAACGAGATCTCACAACTCACCGGCCCTGATGCATATGAGTTCGCGCTCACGGGACAGCGCTTGATGAACGCCGTCGATAACTATCCTGCTCCAGTTGCCGCTGCGATCAGCGGCTATTGCATGGGTGGCGGACTCGATTTGGCGCTGGCTTGCGACTACCGCATCTGTTTGCCGAACGCGATCTTTGGACATCGCGGTGCAGCGCTGGGAATCATGACAGGATGGGGTGGGACACAGCGGTTGCCGCGGTTAATCGGCAAATCGCGAGCTATGCAGATGTTTGTTGCGGCGGAGAAAATCCATGCGCGTGAGGCGCTGGAAATTGGCTTGGTGGATGCGATATCGTCCGAACCACTGCGGACAGCCATTGAGTGGGTGCACAGCCGCTAACCAACCAAGAGCAAAGGCGTTGTCCCTCGACTCCGCTTCGCTCCGCTCGGGATGACAGAGGTGGAGAACACCGTGTATCGTAAAGAGTTTCCGTTCTCTACTTCAGGACTAGTGTAATCGCCAATGGCCGAGAGCAGCACGAGCACGACTCAATCCCACTCCAACGTCTTGCAGTCCAAGATTGACGCCACTTCGCCGCGTTTCGAGAAGAACATGCGCGCGATGGCGGAGTTGATGGCGCAGATCCATAACGAGCAGGAACAGATTCAGATGGGCGGCGGAGCGAAGGCGATTGAATCCCAGCACGCAAAAGGACGTTTGACTGCGCGCGAGCGTATCAATCTGTTGATCGATCCGGAGACGGAGTTCCGCGAACTGGGCCTCTACACCGCGTACGGGATGTATGAAGAGTGGGGTAGCGCGCCGTCCGGTGGCGTGGTCACCGGCCTTGGACGCGTTCACGGTCGATTGTTCATGCTGATCGTGAACGACGCCACAGTGAAAGCCGGCGCGTTCTTTCCGATGACGTCGAAGAAAGTCATCCGCGCGCAGAATATCGCCATCGATAACAAGATTCCGACGATCTACCTCGTCGATTCCGCGGGCGTGTTTCTGCCGCTGCAGGAAGATGTCTTCCCTGACACCGACGATTTTGGCCGCGTCTTTCGCAACAACGCAGTGATGTCGGCGATGGGTATTCCCCAGATGGCGGCAATCATGGGAATGTGCGTTGCCGGTGGCGGATACCTTCCCGTGATGTGCGACCACATATTAATGACTGAAGGCAGCGGACTATTTCTTGCCGGGCCGGCGCTGGTGCAGGCGGCCATCGGACAGAAATATACGGCGGAAGAATTGGGCGGCGCGAAGATGCACGCACAGATCGCCGGCACCATCGATTTTCGCGAAGAGAACGATGAGGCGTGTCTCACGCGTATCCGCTCGCTGGTGGACAAGATGGGAAACCGCGATTCGATCTCCTCACCCTTCAGTGTGACCGAATCGGAAGAGCCCCTGTTCGCGGCGGAGGAAATTTACGGCATCGTTGAATCGGACACATCGAAGCCGTATGACATGCATGAAGTCATCGCGCGCATTGTCGATGGCAGCAAGTTTGATGAATACAAGGCCGAGTACGGCAAGACACTGATCTGCGGATACGCGCGCATCGGCGGACATGCAGTGGGGATTGTCGCCAACCAAAAGACGCACGTCCATCACACGGATTCGCACACCGGCGAAAAGCGCGTCGAGTTTGGCGGCGTGATCTATACCGAATCCGCGGACAAGGCGTCGCGATTCATCATGGACTGCAATCAGAATTTGGTTCCACTGATCTTTCTGCATGATGTGAACGGATTCATGGTGGGACGCGACGCCGAGTGGAGTGGCATCATCCGTGCCGGCGCAAAAATGGTCAATGCCGTTTCGAATTCCGTGGTCCCGAAGATCAGCGTGATCATCGGCGGAAGCTTCGGCGCGGGACACTACGCGATGTGCGGCAAAGCATTCGACCCGCGGTTCGTCTTCGCATGGCCCACTGCGCGATACGCTGTGATGAGTGGCGCGGCAGCCGCAGGAACGCTGGTCGAGATCAAGATCAAACAATTAGAACGCGGTGGCAAGAAGCTGACCGACGAAGACAAGAAGCAACTCTTCGATGAAACCAAGGCCACTTACGATCGCCAGACTGATCCCCGATACGGCGCCGCACGCCTGTGGATCGACAGCATTATCGATCCGCTGGACACGAGGCAGGCGCTTATCGATGCGCTCGAAGCGGTGTCACTGAACCCTGATGTTCCAAAATTCAATGTTGGCGTGTTGCAGACTTAGTCTCCGTGGCGCTTGGCTTCGGCGGCATCGGCAACAATTACGTTGACACACCGGTCCCGAGACGGTAGCCTTCGCTCCTCCTCTAAAAACTGATTTCAGCGCATTCCTCCGGGCTTGATTGTTCTTGCGCCGGATCATGCGCGAGCTTCGAAGCCTACTACTTACCACTAATCCAGGAGAGTTTGAGAATGAAGAAGCGATTGCTTTCGTTAATCCCGGTTGTTGCACTGATGGTCTGTTTTTCAACCGCTGCCAGCGCACAACAAAAGCTCCCGGTCATTGTACCCAAGGGATCAGATATAAAACCATTCGAGGTAAAGCCAAGCGACGCGCCAAAAAAGCCCGGCGATCTCAACCTACAGGACATTTTTGAGCCGAAACAACATGTCGCGTTTTGCAAGGAATTGAAGGCAGAGGAAACCCATCTTGAATCTCTGCTCTCAGCCCATTCAAAGCACAAGAGCAGCTGCACCGATATCAAGTCGCCGATCAAGACAGCAAAGGGAAGCTGCAGCGTAAGAGCGGCGGCACTCGATAGATGCCTTACCATGACTTTAGGCGAAATCAAATCTGAATCGAACGAGCACAAGTGCTCGCTTGCGGGCACAATCACTAAAAAACCGTAAGTTTCGAGAAATCTCTGTCTATTGCGGCCGCCCGTCAGGGCGGCTTTTTTCGCTTAAACATCTGATATCGTTATTTGTCCGTATTAGTCGCAATGAATACCGTGAAACTTATCGAATGTCCCCGCGATGCCTGGCAAGGGCTGCCGGGGCAGATACCTGTTGATACCAAGGTCGCCTATCTGCGCGCGCTAATTGCAGCGGGATTCAAGCACCTTGATGCTGTGTCGTTCGTGTCCCCGAAAGCGGTGCCGCAGATGGCGGATTCGGAAGCAGTACTGAAGGAACTTGATCCGCCGGATGACGTTGAGATCATCGGAATCGTTGTGAACGAAAAAGGAGCGGACCGGGCGATTGCCACCGAGGCGGTGCGCACGTTGGGATTTCCGTATTCGATCTCGCCGACATTTCTGCAAAACAATCAGCGGCAGACACTCGACGAAGCGATCGATCAGCTCGAAAAGATCAAGGCCAAGGCAGATGATGCGGGATCGGAAGTTGTCGCATATATCTCGATGGCATTCGGCAATCCGTACGGCGATTTGTGGAATGTGGATGAGGTTTCTGAAGCCGTTGGCATTCTCGCCGACATGGCAATAAAGCAGATTTCGCTGGCGGACACAGTAGGCGCGGCGAATTCAACGACAATTGCGGACGTGGTCAAGGCTGTTACTTCGAAGTATGACCATTTGGAGATCGGCGTCCATCTGCATAGCCGTCCGGAGTCGGCGGTTGAGAAGATTTTGGCTGCGTACGATGCCGGATGCCGACGATTTGATTCTGCGATCGGCGGACTGGGTGGATGTCCGTTCGCGCAGGATGATCTGGTTGGAAACATCGCGACTGAAAGCGTTCTGGCAGCGTTGATGCAACGTGATGTTGAGATTCCGATCAAACACTCCATCTCCGAGGCAGCAGAAATCTCCAGTGAGATTGCGGCGCAGTACGGAGACGGCAAGGGATGAACTTTCAAGATGTGACTGGGGCCCTTCAAACGGTAGCTCGGCACTTTCAAAGCCTGAGTCGAAAAACGAAATGGGCTATCGCGTCAGTTATTGTCGTGGCGGCGTTGCTTGGGCGTATCGTTTTTGTTCATCACATGAATCACTGTATGGATGGCGCTACATTGGACTACCAAAATATTCCAGTGTTGAGTTCGACGGATGGAAAGGTCGTTGTTCCTCGCCCGATCACGTATTACTTTCCACATGACATGAAACGCGCCGAAGTCGTCATAAAAGACGGCGACCGCGACATTCTGCGCGCTTCTGTACGCGACATGGGTAAGGGAATGCATAGTTTTGAAATTCCTCCTTTTGACTCCTCGCCACCCTATAACGGGAACGAGGGGCAAAGAGAGTACTCAATCGTCCTCGTGTATACATGCACCGATTCTTGGTGAAATAGATAGACAAGAAAGGCACCTTTTTGCCGGGATATAAGACTCTCCTCCTCTCCGAATCCGACAACATCGCCACAATCACATTCAATCGACCCGAGAAGCGCAACGCTGTCAGCTTCGAGTTGGTTCAAGACCTGATGCGCGCGCTGGAAGAGATTGAAAAATCCAGCTCGCAAGTTGTGATCATGACCGGCGCTGGCAAGGCGTTCTGCGCGGGGTTGGATCTGGAAGACCTCAAGGGGCTGGTCGGCAAGACGCACGAACAGAACGTGCAGGATTCGGCAACGATGGCGCAGATGTTCCGCACCATCTACGATTTTCCCAAGCCGACGATCGCCGCAGTCAATGGCGCTGCCATTGCGGGAGGAACGGGCATCGCAACGATGTGCGACTTCACGCTTGCGGTGCCAGAAGCAAAATTCGGGTACACGGAGGTGCGCATCGGATTTGTGCCGGCGATCGTGTCGTCATTCCTGGTGATGCAGGTGGGACACAAGATCGCACGCGACCTGCTGATGACGGCGCGCTTGTTCGATGCCGCTGAAGCGCATCGTTACGGGCTAGTGAATGAGATCGTCCAGCCGGAGAACTTGATGCCCAGAGCCCAAGAATTGGCAAAGCTGCTGCTCGAGAACAGCCCATCTTCCGTGCGTGCGACCAAGGCACTGATCAATGGGTTCATCAAGGCGCAGCTGGATTCGCAAGTGGCCGCCGCTATAGAGGACAATGCGCGCATCCGCAGCACCGCTGATTTCCGCGAAGGCATCTCTTCATTCCTCGAGAAGCGGAAACCGGTTTGGAGCAGAAAGTAGCTCTCATCAGGGTGAGCGCCAGCAAATCGCGGCTGCATTGAGAGCTCCTCCTTAGCATGGCGAACAACACTGCGAATCCATCTCTCTTCCTGTATCCTTTTCAGTCATGAGTTCGCTGCACCCAATCGTTGGTCAAGCCCGTGTGCGCGTCCGCTATGCTGAGACGGACAAGATGGGCGTGGTGTACCACTCCAACTTCATCGTGTGGTTTGAGGTGGGACGGGTGGAATTGCTGCGGCAACTTGGCTTCAGTTATCGCGACATGGAACTTCAGGACGATTGCCACATCGCCGTTGTAGATGTGCGTTGCCGTTACAAGTCGCCGGCATATTACGATGATGAGTTGGTGATACGGACGCGGCTGAAGAACCTGCGCGGCAGCTTGATGGTATTCGACTACCAGGTGCAGCGCTTGAGCGACGAGACTTTATTGGCAGAAGGCGAGACCACACACCTGGTAGTCAACGCCAAGATGGAGAAGACGATGCTCCCCGAGAAATACGTGAAAGCATTTGCAGCGGCAGTGGCGGGCGATGGCAATCATCCGAATTCAACCACCGGGAAGTCGAATGGCTGAAATCCCAAAGCCCAAGTGGGACAAAGAGCGCGCCCATCCGCGCTATCTTTTTGAAACAGCCGTTGGCATGACTACTCCGGAGCCAGCGCGACTAGTATTAAAGGGAAAGAGCATTGACATCAGCGAAGGTGGCATCTCTGTCCGGGTTCCGGCAGACCTAGCCATTGGGATCATTGTGCAATTGGAATTTTTCGTTCCCCTACAAAGAGAGCCGGTCCGCGTGAGGGCGATCGTCCGCAATAGCATTATCAGCCGCTATGGAATGGAATTCCTGACGCTCACGGCGGAACAGCGCGGACACATCCTGAGATATTGTTTAACATTGACGCCGCTTTAACCCGGCGTTGCGGCTTCGGCTTCGATTGGAGACTGGAATGAATGAAGCTCAGAAAAAGATCTTGAATGGATATATCTCACAAATCGAAAAAATCGCCGACAAAGCTGAGAAGCTTCAGAGCAAGGTGGATGACGACTATAAAGCGCTCTTGAAGACCGAGATCGAGGGCTATCGCCAGCTCATTACGATATGGCGAAAACGGATTGAAAGTGGCAACTGACAAGTAAGAACTCAAAGATGAATCCCATACACATCAACGGAAATGATCTTACCCTGGAAGAACTGCGTGAAGTGGTCTATGCGCGGCGTCCTGTGCTCCTCGACACGGAAGCCCGCGAGCTGGTGGAACGCGCGCGTGCCGTGGTTGACGACCTGGTTGCGAACGACCGCCTTGCCTACGCGATAACTACAGGTGTGGGAATGCTGAGCGAAGTCCGCATCAGCGCGGAACAGAATCGCGAGCTACAAGTGAACTTACTGCGCTCGCACGCGGTGGGCGTAGGCGAACCGTTGTCTGAGGCCGAGACGCGGGCGATGATCCTGTTGCGTGCCAATTCGCTCGCCAAAGGATTTTCCGGAGTCCGTCCTGAGGTGATCAACACGCTTTGCGAGATGCTGAACCGCGGCGTGCATCCGGTGATCCCATCGCAAGGCAGCGTGGGCGCAAGTGGTGACCTGGCTCCGCTAGCACATCTTGCGCTGGTGCTGATTGGCGAAGGCGAGGCATTTGTCTCCGACACCGCCCGCGCACCCGGACGCCACGAACGTCGTGGCAAGAAGCTCACTGGCGCCAAAGCGCTCGCCGCCGCGCAGATCAAACCACTGGTCCTCGAAGCCAAGGAAGCGATCTCGCTCATTAACGGCACGCAAGCGATGCTCGCGGTGGGAACGCTAAGCCTGCTTTCTGCGGAGACGCTGGCGGATACTGCCGACGTCTTGGGGGCGATGTCCCTCGATGCCCTCAAAGGCACCGACGCTGCTTTCGACGAACGCTTGCACACGGCGCGTCCGCACCCGGGACAGATCAAAGTCGCCGCCAACCTGCGCAAGATGCTGGAAGGCAGCGCGCTTCGCGAGTCGCATCGAGACTGCGGCAAGGTGCAGGACGCATATTCGTTGCGCTGTATCCCGCAAGTCCACGGAGCCGTGCGCGACACGCTGGCATTTTGTCGGCAGGTCTTTGAGACGGAGATGAATTCCGCCGTTGATAACCCTTTAGTCTTTCCGCAACCGAAGCAAGTGGGAGCGCCGCGCGGCATCATTGCGGAAGCGCAGGGCGACATCGTCTCCGGAGGAAATTTTCACGGTGAACCGGTCGCGTTCGCGCTGGATTACCTGGCGATTGTGCTTTCCGCGCTAGCGGGAATCTCTGAGCGTCGCATCGAACGATTGGTGAATCCCGCGCTGAACGAAGGATTGCCGCCGTTCCTGGCCGCGGGCGCGGGATTGAATTCCGGATTCATGATGCCCCAAGTAACAGCGGCCGCGCTGGCCAGCGAAAACAAAGGGTTGGCGCATCCGGCATCGGTGGATTCGATCACGACGTCCGGCAATAAAGAAGACTACGTCTCGATGGGCATGGGCGGTGCCATCAAGCTGAAGAAAGTTATCGCGAACACCCGCAATGTGCTCGCAATCGAAGCTATCGCCGCCGCGCAGGCTCTCGACTTCCGCGCGCCGCTCAAGACCGGCAAACGCGGACAGCAGGCGTATGTGGCTATCCGCTCGGTTACTGCTCCGGTGACGCATGACCGCGTCCTGTCGGGCGACTTCGCCAAAGTGGCGGAGTTGATAGAGAGTGGGAAGATTGCGGAAGTGCTTAAGAGCTAACCGCGGATAAACGCGGATCAGAAACAAAGCAAAATTGAGTACCCGTTAGCATAGCGTTACGCAGTCTAGGCCTGCTCTCCCCCACCCCATCCCACCTGCAAGATAGCCAGAATCATAGGTTTAGCGATTTTTGGTCTGCAAGTTCGTGATTGCGCTGCACTTTCGTGCAAAATATTCTCAGCAAACAACTTACCTATGTTTACTACTTCATATCTGTCCCACCCCTCCCCCGGGTACGCGGTCGATCTAGGGGAATCAGTATGTTGCAGAGGAGATATCTCGCAAGCTGATGAAGTTAAGCTTGTTAGGTGGTCGATATCCGTCAACACCCGGGATTCCCGCATGTTGAATCGAAAACAAAGGAGTTAGCGGCGGGAATTTCCGCTGGATATGAATTTGTTCCGGTATGTTGGGTCAGGTTGTCAAAGAACAATAACTTAAAGTTATTATCAATTTATAATAATATCTTTTAATTGGAATTATGTCAAGTAAAATTGTGCGGGCAATCGTCATGGTCGCGAAAACGGAAGGTGAGAGATTGGAAAAGCGTCAACGCTGCAAGACAATTAATTTTGCGAATGCTTTCGGTTTCGCCCTATTCGCTGCAAGCCTTTTTGCAACGCCCCCTCTTCGAAGCCAAACTTCGTCCCAATGTACGGAAAGCAAGTTGCTCGTGAACGCGCTCAATCGTGATTATCATCGCATTGAGGGCCTTAACGCAGCGGACTTCGTGCTTACTTTGGGCAAGAAACCAGTCTCTGTCACTAGAGTTGAAAAGCTTCCCTTGGCTCCGCGAGTCATCGTCCTCGTAGACGTCAGTGGCAGCATGGGAGAGCATCCGCTGCCCGACGCTGAAAGATTTGTTGTGCACACTCTTTTGCAAGAGTTTCCTACCGACGTACCGATTGCAGTGATGACATTCTCGAATGATCCTCGTTTGATTGCCAACTTCTCTTTGGATAGAGCAAGCCTGTGGTCTTCAGTGTCACCTGTATTGAGTGATGGTAAGACCTGGATGGGGCTAACCCATCTGGATTCTGCAATCGCGAAGGCGCTCGAAACATTTGGATCGCCCCGGATTGGAGACAGTATTCTCTTGGTGAGTGATGGTGGCGCCAATTGGAATAAACATTATGGATTTGCTGATGGTCGATCTCTCAATTCGTCAGGCGTTCGTCTCTTTGCTCACCTTTGGAATGAGGCCGATTACAAGGCCACCTCGAAGGAGATGGAAGGACAAAGCGTCACTTCGGGGGCGGTTTCAGGGGCCATGTTCCAGGTGATGGAAGGACAAAGCGTCACTTTGCACGCCATCGAAAAAACGGGAGGCTTCCTATTCTGGAGCGATCCCGAAGACCTCGAGCAGTCGGCGAAGATAGTTGATATTGATCGCGAGCTTGTTAGACAAATTGTATTTCCCTATTTGATGACAGTTCAGCTTGACGATAGCCAGCGAAATTGGACACCAGTCCGGGTTCAGCTGGATCACAAAAAGGTCAGTGGACATCGAACAATCAGGTTGCGATACCCTAAAGAACTTCCACCCTGCACTAATTCGGATCCATCGTAGCTGCAGCTCCCGCAAGCCCCAACTCCCCGGCAATACCCTTCATCGCCTCAATGCAAAATGTGATGTGTTCATCGAGATTGACTCCCAGGTCGGCGGCGCCGTTGATGATGTCGTCGCGATTGACGCTGCGGGCGAAGGCTTTGTCTTTCATCTTGCGGCGGACGGAACTGGCGTCTAGGTCGGCGATGGACTTGCTCGGCTTGACCAGCGTTGCGGCGGTGATCAGGCCGGAGAGTTCGTCGCAGGCGTAGAGGACTTTCTCCATTGTCGACTCGCGTTTCACTCCACTGTAATCGGCGTGGGAGAGGATGGCGCGCAGGATGTCCTCAGGATATCCACGCTCGCGCATGATCTTATTGCCGACGAACGGATGTTCTTCCGGCGTGGGATATTTTTCGTAATCGAAATCGTGCAGCAGTCCGGTGATGCCGAATTTTTCCGCTTCTTCTTCCGGCACCGCGTACTTTTTCGCGTAGGCCCGCATGCACGCTTCCACAGCCAGGGCGTGTTTGCGTAAACATTCTGACTGGGTGTATTCACATAGTAACCCCCACGCCGACTCACGATTTAACAATGTTTTATACCTGTTTTCTCCCGGTTTTCTCCGGGTATTCTGGATGAATCATCCGGTTACTGTCGAGAATTGTATTGACATCAACGGCATCTGTACCGCAAAGTTACTAGCGCAGCAAGTGTAAGCAGTGAAGAAGCCCGCTCTGGCCTCTTCCAAAACCTGAATGGCAACCACTTTAGCACCCGTAGATTCACGGGAAGTACTGAGGTGCGACCACTGTCACCTCGTCCAATTCCGGACCAATAATAACCTTTGCAGAAAATGCCACCTGAGTCTTGAGGCTGATATTGAAGAGCCTGAGCCTATTGTGGCGGAAGCTGTCGGGCAAGCCCTGCCGATGGGCCATGGCAACCAGATCCAGATTGCAGCTGCTATCCGCAGCCTGCGATTGCGGAGCAGTTTGAGCCAGCGGCAATTGGCGTTGCGCATGCAAGTTCCGCGCACATACGTTTCAAAGATTGAGAACGACAAGGCCACGCCTACGCTCTCATCTTTGCAGCGATTGGCGACGGCGCTGGAGATTTCCGTGACTGAGTTGCTGGAAGTTGCAACGCAGAACCCAGCCAGAGAAGCGGAAATCCGCGAACTGATGGCTGACGAGTTCATCTCAGAGCTGGTGCCGTTCATCAGCAAGCTGGACGCGATGCAACGTTCGTCGTTCCTGACGCAAGTGCGTGAGTTAACGACGCGGCCACGCCGTAGCGCTTAACCTAACTTACTTACTGAAACCGAAGCCGGGACCTAATTGGTCTCGGCTTTTCTTTTCTGCACCTGATAATCTAAATCAAATCCGTGAAGATTCAAGAGAACATCCCGCTGGCTCCGCTAACGACTTTTAAAGTCGGTGGCAACGCACGATATCTGGTGGAAGCCCGCAGCGCAGACGATGTGCTGGCGGCGGTGGAATACTCGCGTTCTAATCACCTGCCCCTGTTCATATTGGGCGGTGGCAGCAACCTGGTTGTCGCGGATACGGGATGGCCGGGACTGGTGCTGAAGATCGCAATCAGCGGCATTTCAGAACGCGACAACGCTGGAAAGAAAGAGTTCGAGGTCGGCGCCGGGGAGGACTGGGACAAGTTCGTCGCGCTCACGGTCGCGCGAAATTGTGCAGGAGTGGAGACGCTCAGCGGTATCCCAGGAACTGTGGGCGGGACGCCGGTGCAGAACGTTGGCGCGTACGGCCAGGAAGTGGCAGAGACGATCACTTCCGTCCGCGTACTCGAATTGGCGACGATGCAGGTTCGAGATCTCGGCAATGCGGAATGCGGGTTTGCGTATCGCACCAGCATATTTAATTCCTCCGAGCGTGGGCGGTACGTTGTCCTACAGGTGACGTTTTCGCTCACACCCGGCGGCGCGGCGCGGATCGCCTATGCTGACCTCAAGAAATATTTTCTCGATGGAAGCAGCCCATCGTTGCAACAGGTCCGCGATGCCGTGCGTGAAATTCGATTGAGCAAGGCCATGCTGATCGTCGCCGATGATGACGATTGCCGCAGCGCCGGGTCGTTCTTCAAGAACCCCATCGTGGATGCAGCAAAGTATGCAGAGGTCGCGGCGCGGGTGAATGGAAACGCGCTTCCGAAATATCCCGCCAGCAATGGCAAGGTGAAACTTTCCGCGGCATGGCTGGTGGAGCAGTCGGGATTTCAGAAGGGACTCGCGCGCGGGCCAGTGGGGATTTCACGAAGACATTCGCTGGCGATTGTGAACCGCGGCGGGGCGACTGCAGCAGATATTCTGGCGCTGAAGAATGAGGTGCAAGCCGGGGTGCGTGAAAAGTTTGGGATCGAGCTGACGCCGGAACCGGTGTTTGTGGGATTTGAATGACCTCAGCGCTAAAGCCCCAATTCTCCTTCGTTGCAAATTGCAGGGCTGAAGCCCTGCGCCACCCGATTTGCCCTGCACCTAAAACCCTGCGGCACCCGATTGGGCTCGTCACAGCCTAATGCCGATGCTCCTCTCATTCGGTTGGTCACAACCTAATGCCTGCTCCGCGTGAAGCATCAGATATTGGCGCCTTGCAGTTCCCTGATCAATTGTTCGCGCTCGGTGGCGAGGACCTCGCTTGGACTTCCCTGTTTCACAATGCTTCCCTTCTCAAGCGTAATCACGCGCTCTCCTAAGGCGAAGACTTCGTCCAAAGCATGGGTCACATAGATCACAGGAATGCGATGGACGCGCGTCATTGCGCGCAGGTCGGCGATGATTTTGGACTTGGTTTCGTAATCGAGCGCGGAGAGTGGCTCATCCAGCAACAACGCCCGCGGACGAGTGACGAGCGAGCGCGCCAGCGCGACTCGCTGACGTTCGCCACCGGAGATGCGGTCCGGGCGTTGCCGCGACAGATGCGGAATGTGAAATGATTCGAGAATCGCATCCACTTGTCCCGTGCGTTCGTGGCTAGGCAATCGACTCAGCCCATAGCCGACATTTTCTTCCACGGTAAGATGTGGGAAGAGCGCGAGCGTCTGGAATACGTATCCCAGATTGCGTGTGTTGGCGGGGAGATTCACGCGCGATTGCGAATCGAAAAGAACTGATTGCTTACTGTTCTCATTCAGGGCAATCCTCCCGGAGTCTGGCGTCAGCAGGCCGGCGATGCATTCGAGGATGGTGGTCTTGCCCGAACCGGACGGGCCAAAAAGGACGGTGACTCCGGCCGGAGCGCTGAATTGCACATCCAAAGAGAACTGGTGATGTCGTGCCGCAAAGCGTTTTGAGATGCGGACATCGAGAGAAATTGGCGAGGACATCTTATTTGCTCAACCATCCCCGCCAGAGCTGTCGATTGGCCGCGTACACGACCGAGAGCACGATAAACGAGAACGCCAACAGCAGGAGCGCGGTTTGATTTGCAGCGGCGTAGTCGAGGTCCTGAACGCGATCGTAGATGTCGATAGAGATCGTTTGCGTAACGCCGGGAATATTGCCGCCCACCATCAGCACCACCCCGAACTCTCCGACGGTGTGGGCGAAGCTCAGGATGACTCCTGCGAGGATTCCCGTCAGCGACAGCGGCATAATGATGCGGAAGAAGGTTTGCGTCCGCGATGAGCCCAGCACAGACGAAGCTGCCAGCAGGTTGCGATCGACTTGGGCAAACGCCACCGCAAACGGCTGAACGGCAAACGGCAGGCTGTAGAGCACCGAAGCGATCAGCAGTCCTTGAAAGCTGAATGCGAAGCTGTGTCCCGTCCAGTGCTGATACCAGCGTCCGATAGGACTTTGCGCACCAATGGCAACTAGGACGTAGAAGCCAAGCACCGTTGGCGGCAATACCAGCGGGAGTGCAACCACGGCTTCGACGAGGAACTTCCATCGCCATCGCGAGTAGGCGATCCAGTAGGCCAGCGGCAGTCCGAGAACAAGCAGGATCAGCGACACCAAGGACGCGAGTTTTGCCGTGAGTGCAACTGCTTGCCAGTTCACAGCCGTTGTACTTCCTCGCCGGGAACGATGAAACCGAAGCGGCGCATGATTGCGACACCCGCCGGGCTCTTCAAATAGGAGATGAACGCGCTGGCAGCGGACTTGTTTTTCGCGGAAGCCAAAATGATCACTGCTTGCTCCAGCGGTGGATAGGCGTCCAGCGGCACCTCCCAAAATTTCCCTCTGTCGATCAGCGCAGGGGAGAGCGCCAACGAAAGAGCTGAGAAGCCGATCTCCGCGTTTCCGGTTTCAATGAACAGGGTAGCCTGGGAGATGTTCTCGCCGAAGACAAGTTTGTCGCGGACCTTTGCAGCCAAACCGTAGTGCTCCATCGCCGCCATGGCTGCGCGGCCATACGGTGCGTGCTCGGGATTGGCGATCGCGATCTTGCGAACCGAAGGCTGAAGCAATGCATTCATTCCCAATTTCGCAACGTCTACCGGTGAGCTACTCGGCACCCAGAGGACAATCCTTCCCCGCGCATATTTGTACAAGCTTCCTGGCTGCGCCAGGCCGGCCGCTTCCAGCTTTCGGGGATAGTCGATATCAGCGGAGAAGAAAAGGTCGAAGGGCGCGCCGTTCTGGACCTGAGCGTAGAAATTCCCGGAAGAGCCGAAGGACGTTCTTATATGAGTGCCAGTCTGCTTCTCGAAATCGGCAGTGAGTACTTTGAACGCGGCGCTTAAATCGGAAGCGGCGGCGATCGTAAGCTCGTTATTCTGGGCAAACGCTTGCGTCGCGAACAACAAAAGAGCAAATACAAGCTGGAAGAATCTTTGACTAAGGCCGAACAATCATCACCTCGGTCGACTTGATCAGAGCAGCAGCGGTGTCGCCGGCCTTTAGTCCCATCTCTTGAACGGCGTCGGAGGTGATGATCGAGGTGATGACCTGCCCGCCTATCGACAATTTCACCTGCGCCATCAAGCCGCTCACTTTGATCTCAGTGATGCGTCCAACAAGTTGATTTCGTCCGCTGATCTTCCTGTAGCTTTGGCGTCTTTCAGGAATAGGTTTGCTACGCTGGTTATGGAGAAAGCGATCAAGCTCGCCCTCAGGGATGCGATGATGTCCGCCAGTGGTCTTA
>JAOAPH010000114.1 GCA_025462835.1 Candidatus Angelobacter sp.
ATTAGAAGCGTGATCTCTCAGAGCCTTGGTCCTCAAACTAACTCTGACGAACAACGCGGTGCTCGCGCACCGCACAGGATAGCTACGCCTTGACAAAGCCTTCTCTCTTATCGAGGGGCACCCGGCATATCGGTGTCGATATTCAATGTCATCTCGACAGATGGCCCAGCCATCGACGGGGTTACACACTACTACGCCGCTGCTCGGTAATTCACACGCTTTACCCGCTGACGAGTTCGTGAATAGCTCAAATTGCGTAACGTAACCGTTGCTGTCGCGCTGGGGCATGTGGGTTAGGGCATTTTGAAACTGCCCTCTGCTCCCTGGACACGTACATCGGACCTGAGTTCCTGGCTGAAAAAGTCACCTTAGCGACAGAGTTCTGGGGCAACTTCGGAATCCAGGGAACATTCCTATTTGTAAATACATTCACACCCCTCGGGAGATTCCATGCGTCGCCTACTAGCTATTGCCACAGCTGTGTTCATCAGCTTGCCGGCCCTCGCACAGTCTGTCAGTTTCAACACCATCACATTATCAAAAGGCGGCCAGGTGATCGGCGACTTCAACGCCGATGGACGCGAAGACATACTCAGTTATTATTCGCCGGGCCATTTCCAATTACAGATCTCGAACGGCGACGGAACCTATTATTCCGGACCGCCGGTCGCCGTACCGAATGGTGGCAATGCGTCCGGATTCGCAGTGGGCGACTTCAATAATGACGGGAAGCTTGACCTCGCCGTCCTCTCGAGCGCACAGAACTCGAAATTGTTCTATGTCTATTTTGGGAATGGAGACGGCACCCTAAGAGCTCCGGTGGCGCATGCGCTCTCGTTCGCACCTTATTCCGCGATCGTGGCTGCGGATGTGAACCACGACGGCGAGATGGACCTGGTACTCATTAATCAGGGCAGCTCGGTGACAACGTTTGTTACGGAACTCGGGAACGGTAGCGGTGGATTTAGCGCGGGCCCGATCAGTGCCTCGGCCTACTACGGCTTATACAACCTCTACACGGGCGATTTCAACGGAGATGGAAAAGCTGACTTGTTCAGCGGCACCTGTGGCCCCGGCGGATGCAATCTGATCGTGTTCTATGGTGACGGTACTGGGCGCTTTGGTTCTCCCACCAGCGCGAGCGCAAACCAGTCTAATTGGACCATTGGGGACGTCGATGGCGATGGCAAGTCCGACATCCTCAGCAGTACGATGGGATACATCAACAGCAAAGACCAGCCATACCTTTCAGTATGGTACGGGGCGGCTAACCGTACGCTTCAGGCGGGGCAGATCCCGACTTCCCAATGCACCTTCGGGCAGCCTGCAGTGGGCGATTTCAATGGTGACCACATCCCGGACATCATCTTCCCTGAACACAGTTGCACGGGCGGCGCGAGCGCAGAGATCGCGTTCCTCGCGGGCAAGGGCGCGCGGACTTTCGGTTCAGAGCAGACGCTGTTCAATTCAACGAATACACAGCAGCCCGGAAGTGCGACTGCCACGATGCGGGGCAACCGCGACACGAAACCTGACTTCCTCTTCAGCCAATCCACAAGCACAAGTGGAGGCACAACTCAGACTTACTACGTGGCGATGAACGAAACGAGCGGCAAGTTCGCAGCATGCACTGCTCCGAATCACCCCACCGGATTCCACATTTGCTCTCCTGCGAGCGGCAGCACAGTGAATTCACCGGTGAAGTTCTCGATCGGAGCGTCGGGGCAGGTCCCCATGCGTAAGGTCGAAGTCTGGGTCGATGGCGTGAAGAAGTTTCAGAGCTTGTACGGCTTCTCGCACTACGCGTTTCTTGATGCGAGCATTCCACTATCGAGCGGAACTCACGCCATCGCGGTCTACGCCGCTGGTTGGGACAATTCGTTGCAGTTAAAGAAGTACAGCATCACTGTTCATTGAAAGAAAGAGCAGTCGGCCACACAAAAGACACCCAACCCTGGCAGGTTGGGTGTCGTGTTTGGGGGCTCGCTAATCCCCCGCCCTAGCAGAGCTAGGACGGGGCACCCGGCGAAAAGCAAATTACTTGTCACCCCGAGTGAGCACTCTTTGCGGGTCGGGGGGCAAAAGCCTTGGACTCTCGATTTTGAATACCACCCCTTCACTTAGGTCGCGCCAGTCACGGTTGAGGCTCTCAATCAAGACCGGAGGATTTGCCCCCACCCCACGGGCAATTGGTGGGTCAAAGCGCCATCGGCGCGAAAGTGATTAGCCCACCGCGTGAGCGGTGGGTTAAGATGCCCAGCGACTTTCAGCGCTGGAGGCGCGACACCCCCCGATGTCACATTCCTATTGTTCGAACTATGTCCATATTGTTTTCAGCACCAAAGAATGACGTCCGCTGATAAGAGAAAAGGAACGGACTTGGCAATATATTGCCGCAATCGCGACCGGCATGAAGGTCAACACGGTCGCAATTGGCGGGATGAGTGACCAGTTGCATATGCTTATCGCGCTGCCGTCAGAAATGGATGTCGCGAAGGTGATCAACACGGTGAAGGTTAATTCATCGCGTTGGATGAAAGCGCAGGTTCCATCCTTCGCGTGGCAACGAGGATATGGAGCATTCAGTGTGAGTGCATCATTGGTGCCCGCCGTTGTGCGGTGTATCGAGAACCAGGAGCGACACCATGCGAAACGGGATTTTGAATCCGAGTTTCTGGAGCTGTTGCGCAAACACGGTGTGGAATTCGATCCGAAATATGTTTTCGGTTAGTGTCGCGCCTCTGGCGCTCTGATGTTTATCGAAGCGTACCCACCGCTTACGCGGTGGGCTAGTCACTTTCGCCGCTACGCGGCTTGCTGGCGCATCATGTTTGATGGTTTCACGGGTGTCGCGCCTCTGGCGCTCTGCTTTTCTTCCGAGCATACCCACCGCTTACGCGGTGGGCTAGTCACTTTCGCCGCTACGCGGCTCCCGGCAAGTGAAATTGTGGTTATGTTCCAGCCTGTTCTAAGTGGAGAGTTGCGCTCGCTCGGGGTGACAGGTGTTCGAGGGCGCGCTTCAAACAGGAACGAAAAAGGCAAAGCACCTTACCGGCGTTTCATCACCAGCATGTACGTCACAAACGCCACCGCGAACCCGACGAACCAGGAGTAGTCGTAGAGGAATCGCAGCGACGGAACCAGCAGTCCGATCAGCGCGACGGCTGTCCCCAGCGCGAGTGCGCCGAGGGCGCACCAGTTGAATCCGCGAGAGTATTCGTATTCGCCGTCGCGGAGATAGAGGTCGTTGACGACGAGGCGCTTGCTGCGCACGAGATAGAAGTCGCAGATCATGATGCCGGCGACGGGGCCGAGAACGGCGGCGTATCCGCCGAGCCATCCGAAGATGAAGGTGCGGTGGTCAGCGAGCATCTTCCACGGCATCATGGCTATGCCCATGAAGCAGGTGATGATGCCGCCGGTCTTGAATGAGATCTTGCGCGGCCAGAGGTTGGAAAAATCATTGGCGGGAGAGACGACATTCGCGCCGATGTTCACGTTGAGCGTGGCCAGCAGGATAGCCAGAAGCGAGATGACGACGGCGGCGGGCGAGTGGAAGCGCGCGAGCAGTTGGACCGGATCCCAGATGGCGCTGCCGTAGATGACGACTGTCGCCGAGGTGACCGCGACACCGATGAACGAATAGAGCGTCATGGTGATGGGCAGGGCGATGGCTTGTCCGACGGCTTGTCCGCGTTCGTCTTTGGCGAAGCGGGTGAAGTCAGGGATGTTGAGCGAGACGGTGGACCAGAATCCGACGGTGCCGTTGAGCGCGGGGATGAGGAATTTCAGGAAGTCAGAAGTGTTGGCGAATTTCGACGGCGCGGCCAGCATGGGACCGAAACCGCCAGCGTTTTTGTAAGCCCATCCGAGCAGCAGCAGTCCGACGCCGAGCAAGATGGGCGCGCTGATTCCCTGCAAGAAACGAATGTACTCTATCCCTTTAAGTATGACCGCTAAGTTGATGACCCAAAACGCCATGAAGCAGATGGCGACATTGTGTGGAACGGTGCTCCACGATGGCCAGAGTGTCGCCAGCAACGTGTTGATGGCTTCCCCGCCGATCCAGGTTTGAATGCCGAACCATCCGCAAGCGACGAGCGCTCGCAGGACGGCCGCGACGTTTGCGCCGAGGACTCCGAAGGATGCGCGGGCGAGGACGGGAAATGGGACTCCGTATCGCGCGCCGGGATAAGAGTTCAGCAACATGGGCGCGAGCACGATCGTGTTGCCGAGGAAGACGGTGAGGACGGCTTGCTTCCAGTCCATGCCGCCTTGGATCAGGCTGGCGGCCAGCATGTACGTAAGAATGTTGACGGACATGGAGACCCACAGCGCGGCGTAGTTGTAGGTTGTCCACGTGCGCTGTTGGGGGCTGGCCGGCGCGAGGTCATGGTTGTAGAGAGGCGAGGTGGTGATATCAGTGGTCTGGCTGGCGGCAGTGGACATGAGCGTTTATGCACCTATGGGAATCGTCGAATAAGTTTGCCCGGGCGGACGCGCTCGAGGTAATACCACACGAAGGCATAAGGAACAAAAGCCATGAGCAACATGGAAAAAGGGTGCTTCTCGAATCGAATAGCCATGTACATCATCCAGAATGAACCAACAGGAGAAACACCAAATGTTACGACTAACAAGAAAATGAAAAACGGGTTTGTTAGTCCGTCGTGTGTGACGATTGCCCAAAAGGCAAAACAAGTAATAGCAATCGGAGCAACAATGTAAAGGATCGACTTGCTCATCCAATTCCTTTCCGCTTATCTCGCAGCCGCCGTGGCCGTTGCTGAAACCGTTTCGAAGGCGTGGTCGAGGATGGTGAAAGCCTCGTCCACATCTGCTTTGCTGATGTTCAGCGGCGGTGACATGCGGATCACGTTTCCGAAGAGTCCGCCTTTGCCGATCAGCAGGCCGCGACGGCGAGCCTCTTCCATGACTTGTCCGGTTTCGACGGGTGCGGGTTCTTTGGTGTTGCGGTCGCGCACGAGTTCGATGCCCTGCATCAGCCCCATGCCGCGGACTTCGCCGATGACGTCGTGCTTGTCCTTGAGTTCTTCGAGCTTGCTGCGGAAGTAGCGGCCCACGACATCGGCGTTGTCCATGAGTTTGTCTTCTTCGATGAGATCTATCGTCGCCTTGGCGGCGACGCATGTAACAGGATTGCCGCCGAAGGTGGAGATCTGCAGGCCCTGGAAGCTGGCGGCGATTTCGGGACGAGTCATAGTCACGCCGATGGGAACGCCGTTGCCCATGCCTTTGGCGGCGGTGATGATGTCGGGCGTGACTTCCCATTGCTCAATGCCGAACCATTTTTTGCCGGTCCGTCCCCAGCCGGTTTGTACTTCGTCGTCAATGTAGAGTCCGCCGTACTGCTTGATGATGTTGAAGACGATCTTGAAATATTCTTTCGGTGGCGTGATGAAGCCGCCGAGTCCTTGAATCGGTTCGGCGAGAAACGCGGCGATGCGGCCCGACGTTGTCGTCTGAATCACGGCTTCAACATCTTTCGCGCAGGCGACTTCGCAACTGGGATACGTTTTACCCAGCGGACAGCGATAGCAATACGGATTCATCGCATGGACGACGCCTTGCGCAAATGGCAACGATTTGCGCCAGGAGTTCTGGCCGGTGAGCCCTTGCGCGAGGGCGGAGCGTCCGCTGTATCCGTGGCGGAGCGCGACGACTTCGTAACTTCCAGTGTGAATACGCGCGAGTTGGACGGCTGTCTCGTTCGCTTCGGTGCCGCTGTTGCTGAGAAAGCTTTGGGTGATCTCGCCGGGAGTGATCTGCGCCAGCTTTTCCGCGAGGGCGACAATGGCTTCATTGGGGAAAAGTGTGGACGCGTGTTGGAGCTTGTCCACCTGCGCCTTGATCTTTGCAGTGACGCGCGGGTTCGCGTGTCCGACGGAAATAGTGACGATGCCGCCGAAGAAGTCGAGGTATTTGTTGCCCTCGATGTCCCAGAGATGCTGCATGGAAGCGTGGTCAGTGACGAGCGGGTCGGCGAAGTAGGTGGAGATCGAGGGGAAGAGATATTGTTTGTGCTTCTTTAGGATTTCGTCTTTGGTCATTGGAGTACCTCAGGGGCTAAAGCCCCAAATCATTTTGCGAATCAATGCGGGCCTAAAGGCCTGCGCCACCCGAGCGTGCTATAAAGGGATCCTTCGCTGCGCTCAGGATGACAAAACATCAGTGTTACTCTGCGCTCGCGCTCTTCCCTGCTTGCTTGGTTAGCGGCGTGTAACTGTCGGGACGGCGGTCGCGGAAGAACTGCCACACGTTGCGGACTTCGGCGATCATGTCGAGATCGAGATCGGCGACGACGATCTCATCTTTGTCGCGACTGGCCTGGGCGATGATCTTGCCGCGCGGATTACAGAAATAACTTTTTCCGTAGAACTCGCCGATGTTCCACGGCTTCTCCGTGCCGACGCGGTTGATGGCGCCGACAAAGTATCCGTTGGCGACGGCATGCGCAGGCTGCTCGAGTTCCCAGAGGTATTCAGAAAGTCCGGCGACAGTTGCCGAGGGATTGAAAACAATCTCCGCGCCGTTCAGTCCGAGAATGCGCGCGCCTTCGGGAAAATGGCGGTCGTAACAGATGTACACGCCGATCTTTGCGTACTTGGTTTGGAAGACTGGATATCCGAGATCGCCGGGCGTGAAATAAAACTTCTCCCAAAATCCGGGAGCGACTTGCGGGATGTGGTGCTTGCGATATTTGCCGAGGTACTTGCCATCGGCGTCGATGACGGCGGCGGTGTTGTAGTAGAGCCCTGTCATCTCGCGTTCGTACATAGAGACGACCATCGCCATCTTGTGCTTGGCGGCGATCTTCTGCATGAGCTTGGTGGTGGGGCCGTCGGGAATTTGCTCGGTGAGTTCGTACCAGCGCTTGTCTTGTTCGGCGCAGAAATAAGGGCCGTAGAAGAGTTCTTGCAGGCACAGCACCTGGACTTTTTTCTTCGCGGCCTGCTCGATCAGCTTTAGATGCTTGTCGATCATCGCCTTCTTGATCGCAGGCAAAGGATGTTCCGGCCCAAGCGCGTTATGGGCTTGGATGAGACCGCAGCGGACTGTCCGAGGCATAGTAGAACCCTCCGAATGGAAACTCGCAGACTATATAGCAAAACGATTGCGGGTGAAAATAAAAAGCCGCCAACTCGAGAGGAGTGGCGGCTTGGTAAAGATACTTGCGAGGGCGAGACGCCCTCGCGACAGCCGGCAAGATGCCGGCGTTACGAAGGCAGGCTCGCTACAAAGGCAGTAGCTACGAAGGTCGGATCTCCATCCTATTCTTTCAATTTTTGACGTTTGCAACTGGTGACGATGGCGGTGGGATCGACGGCATCCTTGTCCACCTGCATTTCGGCGACTTTGCCGGATTTGTCGATCAGATAGGTGACACGACGCGCTGCTTTGTATCGGGGATCGTAGATCCCGTAGAGCTTGGTGACATCGCCACCCCAATCGCTGAGGATAGGAAAAGTCACGCTGATCTGTTTTGCGAATGCGTCGTTAGAGAATGTGCTGTCCATGCTTACACCCAGAACCTGGGTGTCGGCGGCTTCCAGGTCTTTCAACTTCTCCTGGTAAGCCTTCATTTCCGCGGTTCAACCGCCGGTAAAGGCGAAGACGAAGAACGCGACCACTACGTTGTTCTTGCCGCGGAAGTCGCTGAGCTTCACTTCCTTGCGGTTCTGGTCTCTCAGCGTGAAATCAGGGGCCATGTCGCCGACCTTAACTTTTGGTTCGGGCGCGGGTTCTTGCTTAGGAACGGCGGGTTTGGCCGCAGGTGCGGCTTGCGAGAAGGCGGATCCTGCAAGTGCCATCGCCAGCAGCATCGGGATAAAAACATTGCGCATTCAAATCACCTCTGAATTGGACACAGCGCCAGACTACGCTCGCGGGCCAAATGCGGTCAATGCGGGGATTTACATTGCGCTCAGAAGGCAGTGCGATTACATTTAGTGCGACGACTGAATCGCCATTCAGTCCCGCGACAGGGTGAAATTGAGGAACAGCACAAGACAAAAGCCGGGGCCCGCACAGATGCGCAGCGTGCAAAGCGCAAATGGGACCACCGCCACGGGGCGCAGTCCGGAGAAACACCATCGCATCCTGCAGGCGGCGATCGAAGTCTTCGCCGAGCACGGATATTTCAACTCCCGCATCTCGGACATCGCGAAAAAAGCTGACGTGGCCGATGGCACCATTTATCTCTACTTCAAAAACAAAGAACAGATCCTGATGGCGGCGATCGATTTCGCCTTTACCCTCTTCATGGATGCCGCGCAGTTGCAGCTGGCGGAGATCAAAGAGCCACGCGAACGATTGCGCCGGTTGGCAGCTCTGCATCTGGAAAGCCTGGGAGCCAATCGCGGACTGGCGATGGTCTTTCAGACCGAATTCAGGCAGAGCGCGAAATTCCTCTCGCAGTTCTCGCATCATCGACTAATCGCGTACTTCGATCTTGTCCGAGCTATCGTTCGCGACGGACAAGCTGCCGGGCAATTCCGCAAGGAAGTCTCTGACAAAATCGCCGCAAACTGTTTCTTCGGCGCG
>JAOAPH010000115.1 GCA_025462835.1 Candidatus Angelobacter sp.
ATTAGAAGCGTGATCTCTCAGAGCCTTGGTCCTCAAACTAACTCTGACGAACAACGCGGTGCTCGCGCACCGCACAGGATAGCTACGCCTTGACAAAGCCTTCTCTCTTATCGAGGGGCACCCGGCAAGACTGCTGAACAGGAATTCCAAGCCGACCACAAACGCCGCTGATGATGAGCAGCGATGATCACTCCCAAGGTTCGTCTGCACACTTGAAGTCTTTTAGAAAAAACGTCCTCAAGACGGATGCGGCACCGACCCGGAAATTTGGGTTCTTCTCATCTAGTTTCGACCCGAAGCCGACATTGAGGTCATCAATCAACTTTGTCCTCTCTGTCTTGGTGATAATCAAATGGCTCACATGATTTTTGGAATCAGGTTTTTGGTCTATTAAGGTTGCGAAGATCAAAGGCGTGACGTCAAACAAAGTCCGATCTACAAATTCCAATTCGGCCCTTATCTTAGGCATCTCGGCCACTAGTTTGCCGTAATCAACATTCGGCTTCGGGCCCGCGAGAATGGCACTAGCTATATTGATCAATTTTTGATGCAACGCAATCTCGCGTGAATAGAGAACCCGAATATTCGGAATGAGGTCGTCAAAGGGCGGTTTGAGGTTCATACCTCTTAACATGGCGACCTGTGATCGCAGTTCTAATTGAAGCAGAGTGCTGCCGTGAATGCCGTTTGAAAACGCCTCATCTTTCGAACCTTGTTTTAGCTCTTGTTCAGCGGAGGCGCGGAGATTCTCGGTTGCCGCTAGTTCGCGGATGTACTCAGTTACAAATTCAAGATGGGAAGTTTCAGGCTTTGCAACGCCGAAAGTTGGCGTTGCCCACGTGCCCAAAATTAAGGTGAAAACGATAGAGGACAGTAATTTCATTCTTTCCGGCCAGGCTTTCTGAAATGTCAACATGAGGCTCACCTCGGAACAACTCATAGGGTTGAATAATATGGCGTTTCGCTTCATCCCATGAATGTTTTTTTATTGCTCGAATCCGATGAGGAACGAGAGGGGTAAACTCATTGAATGAGCCAAACAGAAAGTAGCAAGCTGATCCCAGAAACCTCCGTCAAATTCGAGGATGCGATCTCTGCTGCCTTAGAGACAAAACCATGAAAAAGAAACCCAAAACTCCGGCCAAGAAAAAATCACCATCACGAAGCATGAATAGACGGGGTCACGGAAAGCGGACTAGCGATCGGGGAAATAATAGATAGTCGGTGCCGAAATGGCAGTTCTTCATTTTTGGGGTTTGTCACAGGGATAACGCTCGTGCCGGGTGCCCCATTCATTCCGCGTTTTCTGCGCAATGAGTGGGCGAGCGTGGTTCCGCGCAAATTGCGGATTGAGAATCTACCGGCAGAATTGTCTTGACACTATCCACTTCAAAAGATAATATCTGTACTTATATATTTACTTAAAGAAATACAGTAGCCGCACGACAGGCATCAGGTAAAACAGGTACTTAAGTCCTTTGTTGTCTATATTTTTAGGTGTAAGTTCCACGTTTTCAATATTTTGGGCCACCTTCTCCCGCTAACTCACCTTTAATCAATATTTTGCGATTTTCGGGGGGAGGGGGGTACCCGCAACAGATTTCACGAACCGGCGACCCCTAAACCGTAACAACGATCTTTGAAAACTTGAGCATCGGGCCCCCGATAAATCGAGCCCAGCTAACCAGCTTGATTCCTGAATCCGCCTAGTAACTTCCCACTGGTTACCGCGGTAACTAAGATTCAGCCATTATGGCTACACAGTCTTTAGTTGTCAGTCGAGATCCAGAGATATTGGGCGTGCTTCGTCCGTTGATGAACGAATTAGGTATGGGAGTGCAGGTCTGCCCCGCATCGCGCGCCATGGACACACTTCAAAAAGGCAAGTTCGACACCGTCATCGTTGATTGCGATGAAGACGAGAACGGCGCGGAACTGCTCGCGAGCATCCGCCAGAACCAGTGGCACCAGAAGGCGGTGGCGGTCGGCATCACCAGTAACGCCGACAACATGCAGAACCTCTTCGACAATGGCGCTACCTTCGTCCTCAGCAAACCGCTGCCGGTGGAGGATGCGCGCAGGATCCTGCGCATATCAAAAGGCATCATCACCAAAGTGGTGCGCCGCTTTCTGCGCCTCGAAGTGGGCAACATGGCCACGGCGACGCTTGGTGACAATCAGGAGAGCATCATCCTGAATATCTCGCAGCGCGGATTGGCGATCCAGGCAGCCCAGCCGTTGACGCGTGGACAAATGATCTATGTCTCATTCCTTCTGCCGGACACATTTGACCTGGTTGAGGGCATGGTCGAAGTGATGTGGGCCGATGGCATCGGGCGGGCCGGAATCGAGTTCCGCACTCTTGCCGAAGACATGCAGCAGATGATGAGCCGATGGGTATTCTCACGCGCGCGCGCGCAAAATCTTATCTTGAGCGAGCCCATTCCGGAATTTGAAGATGAATTTGATCCTGCGCAGAGGATCGAGACTGCACGCCCACGTTTTCCGTTCCTGCCCTTCACCAGTCATCATCACGCGAAGGCAAAGGCCGTAGGCAGCATTCTGCTCGCGGTGGTTGTGGACCTCTTGGTTGTCGGCCTGGGGACTGTTCTCTTCTTCGGCTTCGGCGCGATATCGGGCGCCGAGCACATTTCGCATCCAATGGCACTGGCCGTGGGCATCGCGTTCTGGGCGATCTATCGCTTCCTGTTCTTCTTCTTCAATGTTTCTTCACCGGGAGAAAAAGCGGTGCAACAATTGGTGGACGTCCGCTAGAAAAAACTCGCTTCAGTTTTTGTAAGGCACAGCATTAAGCTGTGCCTTTTTCTTGTTTGCGAGCTTAAGGCAAAACCCCGATTCTGAGGGTCGCCGTTCACAGCTAGAATTGGTCAGGCTTTAGTGCGCTCTCGTCTGGAAAGTGGATGCGTGGTGGAGTCATCACGCCTGAGGAGGGAGCTACATGAGAAATACTGCGCACAAAGTTCTTCTCGCCTTACTATGCGGACTGCTCGTGAGCGGCACCGCCGGAATCGTCCATCTCGCAATCATTCCTATCGACAGGATCATGCTGGTTCACGAATTGATCGGCGATCTTGGGGCCGGACTTGTGGCTGTGCTGGTCTGCCTGACCATCCACTTGAAATACGAAGGGCTGTATTACCGCTTTGCCATGGAGCGAGCGGCCATTGTCGCCGAAGTGAACCACCACGTACGGAACGCCGTGTTTCCGTTGAGCATGGCCATCCAGAGCGGAGGCAATGCCGATGCCATCAAGATGGCCGATGAAGCCGTAGAAAGAATCAACATCACCTTGCGCGATGCGCTCACGGATGCGCTCTCGCGAAATGTGCAATATGCGACGTCTACTAAAGCATCATCTCGCGATGTAGTCGAAAAGTGAAGGAGAGCTAGTTTAAGAATTTCTTATCTAGCGCCTCAGGTGAGAACCCGAGCATCTGTCGCATGCCAGTGAAGAGGTCCATGATTTGGAGAGGCTTGGTAACGTGCGCCACGCCAAGCTTCTCGATCATCTCTTTGATCTCGTCCTTGGGGCGCTGCGAGACAGTCAAGAGCAAACGCTTGCTGAGGTCGGGGCGGTTTTCCTGTATCCAATCCAGCAATTTTTTTCCGCGCCATTCGCCTTCGAGTTCGTCGTCCAGTATCACCGCGTGAACGTCGGCGGATTGCAACAAGGTCAGCGCTTCCACTCCGGATGCTGCCGTGATGACTTCGGCGTTCAAGGCCGAAAGAACGGTCTTCTCAAATTCGGCGACGGCCTCGCTCTTTTGCACGATCAATACGCGCGAGCGTCCCGTGGATGAGCGCGCCGGTTTGATCGCGGGAGCAGGCGCAGAAGGCAACGCGGGCACTAGCGAAATTTGCGAAGGAATAGCTTCTTCCGGTTCAGCTTCAGAAGAGCGGATTCTTGCATGCGGCGCAGAGTTCAGCGCCATCACGATGTCCTGCATCTTTTCCGTCTGCGATTGCAATTTTTGTATGTACTGTTTGCAACGATCGTCGAGGCTTTCTGCTTTCAGCAGATCGATATAGCCCATGATCGCGGTGAGCGGATTGATCAAGTCGCGGGAGACGTTTCCGATGAGCTTAGTGGACTCGATATAACGGTCGACTTCGCGCAAAGAACTCTTCTTCGCCGGTTGCTGCTTGGTTTGTTTTCGCGTGGCGAAACTCTTGAGCGCGTATGAAAGCTGCAATGAAAAGGTCCGCAAGACCTGCTGTTCGACGCGACCAAATTCGCGCAAGGGGCAGTCGAGGACTCCGACAGTGCCGAAATCGGCATCGCCAGTCGGGACTGACGACCACATCGAAGACCACGATGCGCAGGCACCGCCGGCACTGCGCAGATGTCCGAGCATGAATGCGGAATCCTGACTGGTTATCGTCTGGTGCGGGGCGTTGCGGATAAAAGCTTCCATCGCGGGCTTAATGCTTTGAGGAATCTCGAGCGGCGCGGCTGATTCGTTTTGCAGCTTCATGGGCTGCATGGGAGTAAGCGGCGAAGCCTCCGATGCATAGAAGACCACGCACTCGGCTTGCAAGACGTTCTGCAACGGCTGGAGATATCCGCGAATGATCTGCTGCTCGTCCTGGCTACTGGCCGCGATGGAGCCAGCGCCGATCAAGGCATCTGATATCGCCTCGATCGAGTACAAGTTTGCTCCTCCACCCATTCGTTCGCTTCTCCCGGCTTTCACCGAAACATCTCAATCAAAAATTGCGTTGTGGCTATGCAGAGTAAACCCGATTGCCAGTCAGCTTGTTCACCAGGCTGATCGATAAGCGGTCCAATTCAGCGGGCGGAATCTGCGGGCCGTTTAGTCCGGGCGCCGTTTTCTGCGATCCGTTCCCCTGGAAGTTCCAGCGCAATTGCACTAGCAAAGCCTGGACCACGTTGGAATCGAATTTCGACGGAGCTAACCGAACCAGTTCCTCCGCGGCCTGCAACGAACTTAATCCTTTGCGATAGGGACGCTCGCTGGTCATGGCGTCAAATGTGTCCGCAACTCCGATAATGCGCACGGGAAGCGAGACGTCGTCCAGCCGTAAGTTGTCTGGGTATCCGGATCCATCCGAGCGTTCGTGATGTGAGCGGACCACTTCCGGTATCTGCGGCCAGGGGAAACGCACGGACGAAACGATCTGGTGTCCCATGATGGTGTGGTCGGCGATCTCGCGGAACTCTTCGGGACGCAGCGCCGACGGCTTGTTCGAAACCGCTTTATCCACGGTCACCTTGCCGATGTCGTGCAGCTGTCCCGCGGCGCGGATGCCGGTGATCTCGGCGTCGCTCATGCCCAGGCTGGATGCCATGCCCGCGGCGTAACGTCCAACACGCATGGAATGGCCGCGCATGTGGAGATCTTTCGCGTCGATGGTGGTCGCGAACGCTTCGAGAGCGTCGTCGTAGGAATGGTTCAGCGATGAAAGCAGGCGAAGATTGTCAGCCACCTGCACGCGCAATGATTCCGTCAGCGTGTGGTTCTGTAGAAGTAGCGCTAGATGTCCTGAAAGCAGCCCGAGTGCCTCGCGTTCGCAATCGCCATATTCGGCCTGCGCTTCGCGCTCTCCCAGCAGCAGACCGCCAACGAAGCTGCTGCTTACCCGCAGCGGCATCACGCACTTGAGCGCGGGCACCAGCGGTGAAACGTTGTCGCCAAAGAGAATGTTGTGGTCTTCCGGACGGATGATCTTCGCGTCCCGCATGTACGTCCATGCCTGCGTCTGCGCGCGACCAAGTTGAAGATGGGAACCGGTGGAGATAGAGGTAAAACCCGCAGTGGCGACACAGTTGAGCCGGACCGCACTGTGGTCAAACACAAAGAGGGCGCCTTGGACAGAGTCCAGCGCCTGCAAAGTCTTGTCCAAAACGTCGGTCGCCGTGTCTGTAAAGTCCCGGTCTGCCGTGGCCGCAGGGCCAAGGTCAGCAAGGGTCTTCAAGACGCCGAACAGCCGGACGAGGTTGTTGTTGCGATCCGCCACAATCGTGAGGGTCACGCGAGAGCACTAACAAGATAGCATCCGGGCTAAGGTCGGCATTGAAAATCAGACATTCCGCTTATTACCCTTTTGGTTCCTGTTTTCTCCGGTTTTATCCCTGTTTTGTAGGACAGGTCTGAGACCGCTGGTCAGCAGACATCGGAGCGGGTCGCAACGATATACTTCTTCGTAACCCGCTACATATATAAGGAGAACGATTTGCGATTGACCTCGCCGATTATTGTTTCGAAGCTGTCCCGCTCGCTCGTCCTGTTTGCGCTGCTTTCCGTTTCACTTATGCCCGCAGCCTTCGCGCAATCTGCTGCGAAGAAGCCTAAAGCCCATGCGACGAAATCAGTACATGCGGTCTTGGAATCGAATGTCCGCTCTGAGATGGGCTACCTGGCGAGCGACGAACTTCGCGGACGCGGCAGCGCAACCGAAGACGAACTAAAGGCCGGCGAGTACATTGCAACGCAGTTCAAGAAATTCGGTATCGCTCCCGCCGGCGACAGGGATTCCACTGGCAAGGCCGGATACATAGAGACAGTGGCGCTTACGAAACAGGAATTCGCCGCACCTCCAGTGTTGTCACTGGGCAGCAAGGGTGACGCGGCATTTTGGGAAGGGACTCACGGTAAGGAAGTCGCGGTGCTGCGCATAGGCAGCGCCAAAGTCAGTGGTCTGTTGCAAAAGCTTCAGCCCGGCGACAAAGTGAGGCCCGGCGCAATCGTTTACATTCATCTTGGGGAGGGCAAGTCTGACCCGCCGGTGCGCATGCAAATCAACGGGCCAATCGCAGATGGTGCCGCCGGAGTGATCGTTGCTGATAGCGAGCAGATCCGAAAACGATTCAGCGCGACGGCAAGACAGATGCCCGAACTTCCGACCAAGGTCGGCGGCAGTGATGCACCGCTTCTACCCGGCACCACCGTCGTGATCCTTAATGATGAAGCGACCAAACACTTCGACCAAGCCGCTGACAGCGCCAATGTGCAAGTTGCTGGTGCGTTGAAGAAGTCTGAACCTGGGAAGACGTGGAACGTGATCGGGGTGCTCAAGGGCGTGGATCCAAAACTCTCTAAAGAGGCCATCCTCCTCACCGCGCACATGGACCACCTTGGGGTGGACCCGAAGCTTCAAGGCGACCAAATCTACAACGGCGCCGACGATGATGCTTCCGGCGTGATTGCGGTTCTGGAAATGGCGCGCGCACTGGGCGCCGGTCCCAAGCCCAAACGCACGATTTACTTCGTGACTTTCGGGAGCGAAGAAAAAGGTGGATTCGGAGCGCAGTATTTTTTGCAGAACCCTCCGCTGCCGCTTCACGACATATCCGCAAATCTTGAGTTTGAAATGATCGGGCGTCCAGATGCCGCCGTTGAGGCGCAAACTCTTTGGCTGACCGGATACGAGCGCAGCAACCTGGGTCCAGAACTGGCGAAGCATGGCGCGCGGCTGGTGGCCGATCCCCATCCGGCGGAAAACTTTTTCATGCGCTCAGACAATTACGCGCTGGCGCGCAAAGGTGTTGTCGCGCAAACAGTTTCCAGCTTCGGATTGCACAAGGATTACCATCAGGTTTCAGACGAGATCTCAAAGATCGATTTTGCGCATATGACCCGCGCCATCAATTCCATGGTGGGACCGGTGATCTGGCTGGTGAATTCCGATTTCACGCCGAAATGGGTGGACGGGAAAAAGCCCTGATTGAAGATTGACTCATTGAACCATTGATTCATTGTTGATTGCTCCGAAGTATCAGGCTCTTGATCCTCAGTGGTTCAATGATCAAATGAAACAATGGTTCATTGCGCCAGCGCCTGAGTCCACACCCCGGAGCCGACAAGCGATTGTCCACCGTCGCATAGCATTACCGCTCCGGTAATGTAGGCTGCGGCATCCGTTGTAAGGAAAAGCGCCAAGTCGGCTAGTTCGTCTTTGGTGCCGAAGCGCTGCAGCGGGATGAACTTCCTCAACTTTTCTGCTCCCTCAACCGAGGGCGCCAGCCGACGCATGCCTTCGGTGTCGGCGGTTGGCCCGGGCACGATCGAATTGACTCGGACTCCCAGCGGACCCCCATTCCAATGCCAGCGTGCGCGTGATCATGTCGACTCCGGCTTTGGCTGCGCAAACATGCGATTGGAACAACATCGGAGCGAATGCCTGAGGTGCCGATAGATTGATGATGGCAGCACCTGGTTTGCGCAAATGCTCGAATGCAGCGCGACAGGTATTAAAAGTGCCAAGCAGGTCAATGTCCACGACTGACTTGAACGCGTTCGCTGACATTCCAATCGCCGGCGCGGGAAAATTTCCCGCCGCTCCGCAGACCAGAACGTCAACTTCGCCATAGGCTTCCTTCGTTTTCGAAAATACAGATTCGAGTGCCGCGTAATCGCGTACGTCCGCGGAGAGTCCCATCGCTGTTCCGCCGGTTGCGGCGATCTCCGCAACGGCGGCGTCCAGCTTTTCCTGTTTGCGTCCGATGAGGACGACTTTTGCGCCGTGTTCGGCAAAGCGTTTTGCAATACCCAGATTGATCCCGCTGCCGCCGCCGGTGACCACGGCGACCTTGCCTGCAAGAAGCGAATCGCGAAAGATGGATTGAGCCATGCCAAGGATTGTATAGGCAGCATGCATTCACTTCGGTATTAAGGAATAATATTGACGTGAGGTGATCATGCGCATCGCAATCGGCTCTGACCACGGTGGTTTTCCGTTGTATCGAAGCGTGATGGAAGAGGTCGCTCGGCTAGGACACGAACCAGTGGGTGTGAACCCGCAGGAGACTATCCAGCCCGGAGACGATTATCCGGACTACGCGGTGCTAATCGGCGCTCGCATACAGCAGCGCGATTGTGAGCGCGGCATTTTGATCTGCGGCAGCGGCGTGGGCGCGGCAGTCGCGGCCAACAAAATGGTTGGAATCCGCGCCGGGCTTTGCCATGACACCTACTCAGCCCATCAAGGGGTGGAACATGACGACATCAATGTTCTCTGTCTGGGCGCCAGAGTAATTGGGATTGAGTTGGCGCTTGAACTGGTGCGCGCCTTCGTGAACGCGAAGTTCACCGGCGAGGAACGGCACCGGAGGAGGTTGGAGAAGATATTGAAGATAGAGATCGGCGCAGGACGCTAGTTCGGCCGCTCGGGCTTTTCTTTCTTATTCAGCAGAGTCTCAATCGGCTTCCGTCCGGCAAAGCCTTCTTCCAAGCCGTGCCAATGTTTCACGTTGAGAGGCTCCCCCAACTTCCAGCACAGCAGGACCGTTTCGCCATCCACTGAATGTGGGAAATCGAGCAGCCCCACGTCGAGATCTTTCACCTGCACTCCGGTAGCGTGAATCTCAGAGATCGAATCTTTTATCGTTTGGATCGCTTTTTCGCGTTCCGACTTGCGCTTGGAGACGGCTGCGATATCAACCAATATGCCGCCAGACAAGAATATCTTGTGACCGAGGTTTTGGAGTTCGCGGTCGATCTCCTCCATTAACTGCTTGCCTTCCATCGCCTGCTTCAGCAGCGATTCAAGGATCGGCAACAGCGTATTGGCTTCCTGCAATGTAAAAAGTTTTTCCATCTATTTTTATTCTAATCCTGTAATCGCCCGCTAGCTGCAACCATCGCCGCTGCTGCCGGCACATGGTCCACTTTGATCTCCAGCATGCGGTCGAGCGCCACCCGCGCCCAATGTTTTACATCGTCATCTACCTTAATTCGGTTGACGACATTTCCTTCCACTAGGTTCTCCAACGCCCAGCAGAGGTGCTGCGGAGAGATGCGGAACATGGTAGTGCAGAGGCAGCCGGAATCGTCGAGTGTGATCACCATTTTATCTTGGTCGGCGAACTGTTTTCCCATGCGATTGACCAAGTGAATCTCCGTGCCCACTGCGAACTTGGTCCCGCGGGGCGCGTTGGTAATGACCTCGATCAGGCGCTCGGTGGAGCCGATCGCATCCGCCTTCTGGCAGACTTCCCATCGGCACTCCGGATGCACAACCACCTGAATCCCCGGATGCTTCGCCCGAACCTTGTCGACATGTTCCGGCAGGAAGCGTTGATGCACGGAACAGTGGCCCTTCCATAGAATGACTTTCGCTTTGCGCAGCCGCTCCGGAGTGTTGCCGCCCATGATCTGGAACGGATCCCATACCGCCATCTCGGACATGGGAATTCCCATGGCCAATGCGGTGTTGCGGCCCAGATGCTGGTCAGGCAGAAACAGCACCTTCGGAGATTTATTAAATCCCCACTCGAAGGCGCCGGGCGCATTCGATGAAGTGCAAACTACTCCGCCGCGCTCGCCGCAAAATGCCTTGATGGCTGCCGTGGAATTCATATAAGTCATGGGCGTGATGCCGTCGCCCATATCGTTCGTCAGCCCTAGTTTGACCAGTTGCTCCCAGCAATCTTCTACTTGGCCGATCTCAGCCATGTCTGCCATCGAGCATCCGGCATTGAGGTCAGGCAAGATCACTTGCTGACCTGGGCGTCCAAGCACGTCCGCGCTCTCCGCCATGAAATGCACGCCGCAGAAGACGATGTAGTCGGCGTCACTCTTAGACGATATTTTGGCCAACTTGAAGCTGTCGCCAGTGAAATCGGCAAAGCGGATGACTTCGTCGCGTTGATAGTGGTGTCCAAGGATCACAGCTTGGGATCCAAGTTTCTGGCGCGCCGCAGCTATGCGCGCGTCCATAGTGTGGTCCGGGAGAACGAGGTAGTTCTCAAGCGAACAAATTTCTGTCTCTATAGCAGTAGTCAATTTATCTTCCGCCTTCAGCTCCGGGCCCTGTTCAAGCGCCCGAAACGGGGATGTTGAAAGCATGTTGCCCGGCTCCAGTAATTCCACTGCGCAAATTGCGCCCGAACTACGGGGTTGTTGAAGCCGTCACTTCTAGTACATACGATGCTCCACCGATGGATAAGACTCACGAAACGCGAGTTGTCCTATGAAGCACCTCCAAGTATTGTTACACCTTTGGAATCTTGGGTGCAACATTATTGAGGCATCGACCATCCCTGTGATACTGCTAGACTCGTGACATGACTCGGCTGGACTTGGGAGTGCTCCTGATTTTGAACCGAACCTCGCAGCCTGTAATCTAACGTCGGCAACTATCCTCGTGAGCCACAACCTCCAATTCGTCGCCAACCATGGCTATTCGGTGCTGTTTTTCTGGGTATTAGCCGAACAGTCGGGACTCCCAATTCCATCGTTGCCGATATTACTGGCAGCCGGAGCGATGTCGGCAACTGGAGAACTGAGCATCGTCATGGCAATCGCTCTCGCGTTGTGCGCGTCATTGATCGCTGACGTCGCATGGTACGAACTTGGGAAGCACAAGGGAATAAAAGTCCTGAACTTTCTTTGCAAGATGTCTCTGGAACCCGATTCTTGCGTGCGCAAAACAGAGAATGCATTTTCGAAGCAGGGCTTGCGCTCATTGTTGATAGCTAAATTCATTCCCGGACTGGGCACCGCGGCGCCACCGCTGGCTGGCATTATTCGGCTCTCATTCTGGCGTTTTCTGGTTTATGACGCGATCGGCACCTTGGCGTGGGCGGGAGCGTTCATCGGCCTGGGCGCGGCATTCAGCAAGCAACTCGAAGCTATCGAACAACGCATCACGCAGTTTGGCGCTTCCCTGCTCACAGTTGCGCTGATCGCCCTGGGTCTCTACCTGATCTGGAAGTTTGTGAACCGCGAACTCCTGATCCGCGAACTCCGGATAGCCCGCCTTCAGCCGAGCGAACTCAAACAGATGATGGATGCAGGCGAGGACGTATTCATTGTCGATCTTCGGCACGCCATGGAATTTGATGCTGATCCTTATTCGATCATGGGCGCTTTGCGCATCTCGCCGGAAGAACTCGGCGAGAGACATGACCAGATCCCACGCGATCGCGACATCATTCTTTACTGCACTTGACCCAGCGAAGCGACCAGCGCCCGTGTGGCGCTGCAACTGAAGAAGTGGGGCATCAAGAACGTTCGTCCACTCGCCGGTGGACTGGCCGCATGGAAGAACCTCGACTACCCGGTCCAGGCCCCTGCCTTGATCAACATCAGTACCGCAGGCGCTAAACCTGTGTCTTCCTCATCGACTTAGTGCAGGGCGAATCACTTAATCCCGAGTTCTGCGCCAACTTGCGCCATAGTGCCATTTGCGCAGTTTTGTTGCCCAAGTAGTACCTGATTGTGGCTAACTATATACCGCTTAGTACACATCAAAAGGTGCTACTCGGCTTGAAGGATCAAGACCGGTAATTAGCACGGAGCAGGAAATGCAAGAAGGCGTAGCGAACGGATCCGACGCATTGAAATGTTGTTTCATCGATGACCGCACAGAATTTTTTCAGGCTTTGTCACAGAAAATAGGCGAAGACTTCCTATTAGTTCCGGTGGAGACCGGAGACCACCAGATATTGCGGGAATGCGACGTGATCATCATTGGGCTTTCAGCCACAAATGAGGCACGTTTGCAGGCCCGTCTCGCGGTCCTGAACGATGTCCTCCGCCACGCCGGGTCAACTCCGGTTATCACCTTCCTTTCCACCAATGATCGTCAGTTGATGCGGGCTGCCATCAGTGCCGGAGCCTACGACTCCTTCATTGAGACCGGTTCCATGGATGAATTGCGGATGATCTTGCGCCGCTCCGCGCAGTTCCGCGAGCTGACGCTGGAGATCGAACGCTTGAAATGTTCCACGTGGAACATTTCAGATTTCTCGTCGATGGTCGGCGTCGACCAGAAAATGCGGGCGGTTTTCACCCTGGCATCGAAGGTGGCGGCGACGGATGCGACGGCGCTGATCACCGGCGAAAGTGGCACGGGAAAAGAATTGCTGGCGCGGGCAATACACCGGTCGAGCCAAAGATCGCGGGAGCCGTTTGTGGCAATCGCATGCTCAGCATTGCCGGAAAGTCTGATCGAATCGGAATTGTTCGGACATGAAAAAGGTGCGTTCACCGGAGCAGCGGCGATTCGCAAAGGAAGATTCGAGGCCGCGGAGCGCGGCACCATTTTCCTGGATGAGATCTCCGAACTTTCGCCGAACATGCAATTGAAACTGTTGCGCGTCTTGCAGGAGCGCAGTTTCGAAAGACTCGGCAGCAACTTCCCCCGGCCGATGTCGGCGCGAGTGATCTGCGCTAGCAACCAACCCCTTGATCAACTTGTGAAAGCCGGCAGATTCCGTTTGGACTTGTACTACCGCATGAATACAGTCGAGCTGACGCTGCCGCCGCTGCGCGAACGTCGCGATGACATCATCCTGCTGGCACATTCATTCCTGCACAAGTTTGCGGAAAAACATCGTCGGCCCGCGCTGAGGATCTCGGCGGCAGCGATGTCGGCACTGGTCGAACATGACTGGCCGGGCAATGTGCGCGAATTGCAGAATGTGATCGAGGGCGCCGTTGTGATCGGCGATGGCCCGGACATCCGGATGGAACATCTTCCAGCACGGTTCTTAGGTACCGAGCCGGAGCCCACCTGCCACTCGTTTGAGGATGAAGTGCGAAGCTTCAAGCGTCGCCTGATCCAGCGCACGCTGGAAGAGACGCACAACAACAAGCTGCAAGCAGCGAGATCGCTGGGCATCGCGCGTTCCTCGCTGCATCGCTTGATTGATGAATTGGAGATCAATCCAGTTGTGATCGAGAGCATCGAGGAGCGCCAGACTTCTGCGCCGAGGAAATCTGTTTCTGACGATGGCTACGCTGCGAGATTTGACGCGTAGCTGGGGGCCTCTTCCTCTTTGGTAAAACCCTCCGGTTCCGGCACCGCTTCCTCCGCACTGCGATGTCGTGCGAGCGATCCTAACGCTGAATACAAAATGCAGTAGACAGGCCAAGTCCAAAGTAGTTTGAAGTCCGTCAGCCCAGTTGATTTTCCAAAGATGACGAATACGAAAGCGTTCGCAGCCAGGCACAGAAGCAACGCCGTAGTGACATGCACTCGATTGCGGCCGGGGAAATTCTGCGCCAGGGCATAGAGCACCACGGGAATAAGAATGACCTGATCGTAGAGCCAACTGTAGGTGGTAGTTAAGACGGACGCCATCAGGATTGACGGCATCTGTTCCCGCCAGTCCCAGTTTTGTCGCCTCTTCGACCAGTGCCAGAGTGCCCACACGACACCGATGAACATTGGCGCGAACTGTGTCCACGGAAGTTCCGTATGCAACCGGAAAAAGTTCCCAATGGTTGGGATCCCTTCCTGAAGTATCGGCGTGTTGCGCAGATATTCAAAATATTGAGAAAAGATTCGGATATCGAAGATCATTGCAAAGCCAGAAAATGCCGCGAGCAGTACGCCGAACCTGAAGAAGAGAAACCAGCGCCGCAGTTCTCTTGTGGGCTTATCCAGGTCACGCAGTGCCCAGAGTGCGGAGAGCGCCAATGCCACCCAGAATAGATAGAGCAGTTGCGGCTTTAGGGAAATCAAGACGAGCGATCCGGCCTGTAACCATGAATTGGAGCGGTCGTTAAATTCGCAATAGAGGAATCCCACAACGCCGAGCAGCATGAGCGGCGTCGTCTGCCTCATGACCAGTACCAGAATGCACGGCAATGAGGTCAGCGTGATAAGCCAGACGACCCATCGAGTCGATGTTGAAGGCGCGAACTGTTTCCACATCCAGAGCGCACAACCGACCACGATTGAAGTTTGGAGAATCGCCCAAAGACTATAGCTTGCCTGATAGCTGAACAATCCCAGCGGCAGAATCAGCGGAACCAGCCAGGGCGGATTTCGCATGACCAGGGGCGATGGCAAGGGACCAATCGCTTTTTCGAGCGCAAAGACCTTGTCGACGTCGTACGGATTCTGGCCGGTCAAGAGCAAATGGCTGGCAGTCCAGTAGGCGGCAAAATCTCCTACCCTTGCTCGGTCGCTGTTGACAGTGCGCGCACAATAAAGAAGGCTGATCCCGAGTAGCGTAAAGGCAATCAGATGCTTTCGTCTGCGGCGGTTCGGATAAGTGATTGTGCGAGGCTGTGCCATGTCATCCCGTCCAGAAAATGACATGCAATTAAAGGCGCACTTCAGAGTTCTTCACTAATTGGAAATCGCCCAAAGGCCGGGAGAGAACAACGTTGCGGCACAGCAGCTTGCGGCGATGCGCAGGATATGAGGGCGGCAGGTAACGCTTTGCCACAAATTGAAGTGTCCGGGTTCTGGCGTTTGAAGGTTATGGGTGTCCCAAGGTTAAGACACCTGAGCCTGCGGCTCCCCAGCCGCTGCGGTAAATGACTGAAAAATCACGACGGAAAGTTCCTCCGGCGAGAAGGGTTTCGCAACGTAATTGCACTGGCAAGACCAGGATGTTGCGGCGCGCGCAAACGCTGCGCAACAAATCTATCCCGCCGGGAACTACGAATGTGTCTGAAGATAACGGATATAAAAGCCAAAACTGCTGCTGACTGGATCGGGTGCGTGATCTATTTGCTGATAGCGCGGGATGTGCTTGTACACTCTTCGGCTGGCCTGGCTATTCTGTTGTTACCAACCGCGCTGCATGAGATCATTATTGCAACCAGCTTTCTCATCCGCCGGCCGTTGAGCCGACGCATGACGGGATGGGCACCGCGGATAACGGCATATTCAGGCACTTTCCTGATCTTCGTTTTCGTCCGGCTTTCGTCATCGATCAACCCTGATTGGGTACGAGCTACATACAATCCCGCGCTGGATGTTTCAGGCACTCTCATCTGGTCGATCGGCCTGCTATTCGGGTTGTACTCGATATGGTGGTTTCGCCATGCCTTCAGCATAGAACCGCAGGCGCGCACGCTGGTGACATCTGGCCCATATCGTCTGGCCCGCCATCCGATTTATCTGTCTTATCTGTTCCAGTACATCGGAATCCTCTTTACGCATCTGACCTTGCCGCTCGCGCTGGTGATGGTGGCGTGGTGCGCACTGATGTGGAAGCGTATCGGGTACGAAGAAGAAGTGCTGACGGCTGCGTTCCCAGAATATGCGCTCTATCGCGAGCAGGTAAGCGCCATCTGGCCGAAGATCCCGAGGCAGGTGGTGGTCGCTCCTTCATCGTAGCGAGGCACCCAGGCAAAGCGAACCAAAAGGGCGGGAGACTCGTTCTCCCGCTCATGCCGTTACAAGTCAAATAGCTATGCTTTATACGCAGTTCTGAGTAGTCGGTCATTTACGTTTGTGATGAAGCGTGATTCGCGAGAAATTGCAACGAACAATATCGAAGAGATGATCGCGAATAGCCCGTTGAGATGCAGCGCAACGAGCGCAAAGCTAACCGTGGAAACGGCAAGGAGAACCACAAGCCCGGCGCTTTTCCGAGGTTGCCAGTGTCTGAGCAGAACCGCGATTGGCAGAAGAAGAAGCACGAGGTCCTGCAGATAAGCATGATAGGCGGTCAACACCGTGGCAATAATAGCCAGCGAAAAACCTGTAGTCGTATCTCGCCAGAATGCCACAGAGAACCCGATAACGAGAAGAGAGATTGCAACGACCAGCGGTATAAAGGGCTCACGATGAATGCAGAGCTCGATGAACCCCCGAATGTTGACCATCGATGACGTGAACGCGACGTGTGGGTGGTAGGCCATCGAGCGGATATATCCTGGATAGGAAAGCAACTGGTGAAATCCAGAGACAGCCGCCGAAAGTGCCGCAACTATCAGTGCGCCACATGCGATGCCAGCAATGGCAGCCCAGGCTCGCCGCACAATAAGTATCGCGGCGAAGGCCAGCATTAGTTGGAACTTCAATGCAACGAGCCCGATCAGTATCCCGGCGATCAGCATGTTCCCGCGCCGCATTTGAATGAACGCATGAGCGTATAAAAACAAGAGCAGCAGTGAAAGCTGGCCATGAAGTAGGCATGCCGCTGTCGGCGGAAACAATAGAGCCGCAAATAACGGCCAATCGCCAGCTTCAATCTGAAGTTCTCTTTTCAATGCTCGGATAGTCGCCAGCAACAGCAGAAGATTAATGGCGGTCCAGACTGAATAAGCGAAGTTCAGTGGAAGGAACGATAACGGAACGAATATCAGCGACACGGCGCTCGGATATAGGAACGGAGATTCCGGCTCCGCAACTATTCGCGAAGCCTCAACGTACCGGTTCTGGTAAGCCGCTTCACTGGAGAGATCGTATAGTTTCGCAGCGTCTCCATTCGCCACCATCTTCCCGGAAATGTAAAAGGCCCGGAAGTCCCATCGATTAGTTGGCGATTCATATGCCAAGTGCAGGCATATGAACACAAGCGCGACGGCGGGAAGAAACCAAAACAGTTGTGCTGATTCGGTACGGCGTAGGCCGTCGAGTTCTGGTATGCGGGACATTTAAGGAGAGCGATTCTACACCTACTCTGGACGCCTTTAGGGCGTCTTTTTTTGCCAGCGGGATCTTAGCGGCTACTGCTTCAGCGGCCAGATGAGGGCATCGATCATCCGCGTGGGCGGCGTGGCTTTTGCCAGACCCGTCGCGGGAAACTCGCTGACCCCGGGCTTACGATACGTGCCGAAGATCAGGTCCCAAACCGGAAAGACCCCAGCGTAGTTACAGTTGAAGTGCTCAGGCAACGCTGAATGGTGGAGCCGATGCACTTGGGGGCCCAGCACCAGCCAGGAAAATGGGCCCATTGAGAGTCGCAAATTCATGTGCGGGAAGAATGACCAAAAGAGCGTTCCGAATGACAACCCAAGAGCGAGCGCAGGAGTGATAGAAAAGACCACTCCTATCAATGGATACACGGCGACAGTCAGGAAGGCGCGGTCCAACCAGTAATGACGCTGCGCCGTGGCCACGTTCATTGCGGGATCGCTGTGATGAAAAGAGTGCATTTTCCATAGCCAACTGAACCGGTGCTGGGCGCGATGAATCCAGTAATCCAGAAAATCCTTCGCGGCCAGAAGGACGAGAATGGAAAAAATGGTTCCAACACCGTGCGCTGGCAGGGGAATCCATCCGGTGTGCAAATGGGAGACCGCAAAGGCCAGCGAAGCGCCAACCGCTGGTGTCAACAGGAACGCCATCCAAGCCATCACCGCGGTGTAGCACACGTTAAAGGTCCAGCTTTCACATCTCGTTTGGACGGGGCGAATGCGTTCCGCGATTGAACCAAGCAGAACGCAGACACACCAAACCAAGAATATCGAACGAAGCAAGAATTCACCGAGATGATTTAGGACGGCGTGCATGTGAGTTCCCCGCAAGGACTGTGATGCCTCTTGCACAAATCGTGCCAACCTCATCAAGAAGGTGTCGCGAAACAAGACTCCGTTATCGAAGCCTCGTCCTGATTTAGAGACAGTAGAGCAGACAAGGCGTAATGAGTGGTTGTAAGCCAGTGATAACAAGGAACAAACAACTTGAACGTGAGCGGGACAATGTTCACTCGATTGCAACGTCAGGGATGAGCGCACATGCTCAGGAGAAAAAGCAATGTCAAAATTCTCACGAAATCTCTGGTTGGAAGATGACGGCCAAGACGTCCCCGAATATGCGTTGGTTTTGGCACTGCTACTCGTAATCGTGATCAGCGTCGTGGGTGGTATCGGTTCGTATTCGAACACCATCTTTGGCGAAGTCAGAGACGCAATGAGTACTGCTGCAGCGGCAGCGTCTTAGAGCCAAACTTCCATAGTCATAGTTTCGAACGCACTCACCTTCAGTGCAGCCGCGGGCCCAGGCCGCGCCCACTTTAGAACAACAATCGCACTTACATTCGCCAAGATGCAGGCCGCTTTGGATGCCCAAGCAGACAAGCAACACAAACATTCCAACGAACAGAGCTAACAGCTAGTACCTACAGCTTCCCACGAGGGCAAAGCCTGCCACTCTGGACAGAGCGCAACCACGCCAACTTACGACCATTACTCCGGCAAGAACAAAGTTCATTCACTGTCGCGAATCAGCACCGCTCCACAAGGCTGCCGTCCCGATTCGGAGACAGTTGAGCGGCAAAGGAACAATGACACCTTGCAACTCACTGAAAAGATGGCGGAAACAAATTTCTATTAATGCGCTGATTGTGCGCGGAATTGCAATTACATGGATTGAGCGCACACGCTCAGGAGAAAACGATATGTCGAAAATGCTACGAAATCTCTGGTTGGATGATGCTGGCCAGGATGTCCCCGAATATGCGTTGATGCTGGCACTGATTTTGGTGATTGTGATCACCGTGGTGACTCAGATTGGATCGTCTGCAAACGTGATCTTCACCAAAGTCAGAGACGCAATGAGCACTGCCGCAGCCGGTTAAGATCGCTTCCGCGCATGTCTTGGATGGGAGCCTAAATCGAGCGCACGCGCTCCAAAGGAAGGAAGAAAGGAGAAAGGAACAATATGTCGAAAATGCTACGAAATCTCTGGCTGGATGATGCTGGCCAGGACGTCCCCGAATATGCGTTGATGCTGGCACTGATTTTGGTGATCGTGATCACCGTGGTGACTCAGATTGGATCGTCTGCAAACGCGATCTTCACACAAGTCAGAGACGCAATGAGCACCGCAGCAGCAGCGTCTTAAGTGTCGCTTCCACACAGGTCTTAGCTGGGAGCGCGATTGCCCCGAATCGGTGCAGTTGCGGCCCAGCAGACCAATTTTCGAAAATGGCTGGCGTTCTTTGGCGTGACAACCTGTGATAGCGGGGCGGAATCCAGAGACTTGCGTTGCCGTAATCCATCTACGGTGACTTGCCTGGTCGATGAGAAAAATTGCTGATGTACGAATGCAGCGAAGAGTAGCACCACAGATCCCGCGTAAGTGGGGTTGGTTAAAAATCATGAACACCTGGAACGCCTTCGTCGTCGCATTTGTAGTGACAGCAGCCGTATCAGACGCATGCACTCGAAAAATTCCGAGGATCCTAACCACAGCAGGCGTTGCAGCGGGGTTGGTGTATCACGCCTTCGCCGGCGGCATCGTCTCCGCGCTAGCAGCAACCGTCATCGCCTTCGCTGCGGGACTTACGTTCTTTTGGGTGGGTGCAATTGCCGGCGGAGACGTAAAGCTCATTTCTGCGCTGGGATCGATGCTGGGATTGGACCGCTGGATGTTGGCGATGGAAGCAGCGGTATTTGCGGCGGCGTTGATCGGGCTGGTGCAAGTGATCAGGTCGGGCGCGCTGATGCGAACGTTAAAGAATATGGGTGAGATCAGCAAGGCAATCGTTAGGACCGGATTCAAAGCGCATCCGGTATTGAACGCGAGCAATCCGAACACGATCCGCTCTCCATTCGGCATTGCAGCTGCATTAGGAACGGTGTTGGCGGTGGTAGTGCGATGAGAATCCAGAAGGGCGATCGCGGAGCAACGATCCTGGAAATGGCGTTGGTGCTGCCAATCCTATTTGCAGTGATCTTCGGGATCCTGGAGTTCGGACGAGCCTACAACATTTTTCAAACGGTAACCAATGCCGCCCGCGAAGGTGCGCGTTATTCGGTTGCGCCCTTCGCGGCAGGAGAAACCAATGCGGGCAATCTTCCCGATGCTTCGACGCAGGTGATCCCACTGGTGCAGCGCTTCCTGCTCGGGGACGGCATCGTCGTTACGGAAGACCATATCGTAGTAGTGCAGAACTGTTCCGGCACAGCCGCGTGCCCAGCAGTGAATGGCCTCGCTGTGCAGTACACGCAAGTCACGGTGACTGCCCCGTACACGTTCGCCTTTTTTCCTTTCGGCACGCTGGATATTAGTGCGCGTGCGGTGATGCGCAATGAGAATTAATCGAAGCAGGAAATCGGAACGGGGGTCGCAGCTCTTGGAACTGGCGCTGGTGCTGCCCCTTCTGCTGTTCATGGCGATGCTGGTGAGCGAAGGTTCAGATTTTATCCGCGTTCACCAAGTGCTGAACAATGCGGCACGCGAAGGGGCAAAATTTTCCAGCATGCTGGAAAACGATTGCAGCCAGGCCACTACTCCAGCCAATTGCGTGACGGCGATCAGAAACGTCGTGGTGCAGTATGCGAGCAACAATCACGTGACGATTGCGAACCCCGGTACGAATATCGTCGTGAACCAAGCAGCGAACAGGGTGGTACCGGCGGGCACGACGGCTGGTTTTTATACGTCAAAGGTTACGGTGACATATTCGTATCCCATCATTTACTTGAAGATCGCACCTGGATTCACGATACCCGACTCAATCTTATTAGTCGGGTCTTCAGAGTTTCGGAATTTCTATGGACCCGGCAGCTAAATTGGAGGATTTATGGAACGCAGAAAATTAATACTGGTGGGCGCAATCGCGTTGGCACTGGCGACATTTGTGAGCTTTGGGATCTTCAACATCCTGAAGCGAGCGGTCCTCTCGGGTAGAGACGATGGCACCGCTGTGGTGGTGGCCGCTCTTGACTTGAATGTTGGATCGCAACTTCAAGAGAAAGACTTGCGGCTGGTGAAACTGCCACCAGGAGATCTGCCCGCCGGCGTATTCCACAGAACGTCTGAAGTCGTAGGCCGCGGTGTTTTGATCCCAATATCAAAGAACGAGCCGGTGCTCGAGAACAAGATTGCGGCAGAGAACGGCGGCGCCGGGCTGCCGTCCATGATCCAGAACGGGATGCGCGCAGTGTCGGTGAAAGTGAACGATGTGGTCGCCGTCGCAGGATTCGTTATACCGGGAACGCGAGTGGACGTTCTCCTGACCGGCAACCCAACGCGCGATAGCGAATTGACGACAACGACTGTTCTCGAAAACGTGCAGGTGTTGGCGGCAGGTCAAAAACTGCAGCGCGATGCTAACGGCGAACCGCAGCAGGTCCCCGTGATCACACTGCTGGTTTCACCGGAGGACGCGCAGAAGCTGACGTTGGCAAATCAGGACGGAAAGATACAGCTATCGCTGCGCAATCCTCTGGACAACCAGGAACAGCAGCCCGATTCGGTGAAGAACGCGGCGTTGTATCACTTGCCTTCAGCACCGGCGGCGCCGGCCAAGCGTGCGGCCAAGAAGCCGGAGCCGCCACCGACCAGCGTTTACATGGTGGAAATGATTCACGGCAACAAGCGCGACGAAGTGAAGTTTTAGAACGTAGAAAGCGGAGAAAGCAAGATGAAAGTAAGTTGGAGTGTGTTGCGAACGTTAGTGCTTGTGATCGGGTTATCTGGTATGGCAGTGGGCTTTGTTCAGGCGCAGAGCGCATCTTCAGTCGAAGCTGCACCCGCAGCGAACGCGGGCAAACAAGCGACTGCACCGCAGCAGCCAGCGGATGCAGCGAAGCCGCAGGATCAGACAACCCCGGGTGCATCGCAACAGCCTCCCAACCTATCGCCGCCAACTGTGCCGCAGAACGTTCCGCAGCAGCCGCTGCCGGCACAGACCGCGGTGCCGCTACGCGTCATGGTAGGCAAGTCGCTGCTAGTGAATACATCGGATCGGCTGAAGAGGGTTTCCGTGACCGACCCCAACATCGCCGATGCGCTGGTGGTCACGCCCAATCAAGTACTACTCCATGGGAGAGCGCCGGGTGAGGTATCGCTGCTCTTGTGGGATGAGCAGGAGCGCTCTCGGAGCTTCGACCTCCGGGTGGATGTGGATGCGACCGCGGCAGCTGAAGAGATGCAACGCATATTCCCAGACGAGAACATCAAGCTTTCTTCGTCAAGAAGCGCAATCGTGCTCTCCGGACATGTGGGAACAAAAGAAGATGCGGAAAAAGCGGGCGCAGTGGCCAGCGCCTATTCGAAGAACGTCATCAATGTTCTGTCGTTCGGTCCGGTGGGAGCGCAAGAGGTGCTGCTGGAAGTGAAATTTGCCGAAGTGGATCGATCTGCCCTGCTGCAATTGGGTTTAAATATCTTCTCCACTGGCGCGACCAATACGCTCGGCAATATCACTACACAGCAGTTTGGCGGGAATTCCGCGGTGACCATTAACGATAGGGTGGGAGTGCCGACGAAGCCTTTTACGGACTCGCGTGACATCAACGATCTTCTGAACGTGTTTCTGTTCCGTCCGGACCTTCATTTGGGCGTGACAATCAAAGCGCTTGAACAGAAGAACATCCTACAGATACTGGCCGAGCCGAACCTGATCGCGGTGAATGGAAAAGAGGCTAGTTTCCTTGCGGGCGGAGAGTTTCCTTTTCCGATCATTCAGCCGGGGGGTAATGGCAGCAACACGATCACGATCCAATTCAAGGAATTCGGTGTGCGCCTCAACTTCACGCCGGTCATCACTCCGTCGGGAAATATCCATTTGAAAGTGCGACCGGAAGTGAGCGCGCTGGATTTTGCGAATGCATTGACGATATCCGGATTTGTGATCCCGGCATTGAGCACGCGTCGAGCTGAGACCGAGTTCGAACTCAAAGACGGGCAGAGCTTCGTGATTGCCGGATTGATGGACAATCGCGTGACCGATGTCGGGACCAAAATCCCGGGCCTGGGAAATCTGCCCATCATCGGAAATCTATTCAAGAGCAAGAACCTGCTGAAGTCGAAGTCGGAACTGATGGTGCTGGTCACGGTACGGAGAATCTCTCCGTCAGACCAACCGGCGACTCTGCCGAAGAATCCGGAGAAGTTATTGGATCCAGGCAAATTTGATCCAAAGACACCCGCGGGAGGACAAAAATGAAAGCTAATCCTGTGTTTGCAAAGTCGAGCGTGCAACAGCGCAATGAGCGAGGAATGACAATCATCATGGTGGCGCTCTCCATCTTTCTGATAATGGCCATGGCGGCGCTGGCCGTGGATGTGGGGGTCCTCTACACAGCACGAACGAGCGCGCAACATGCTGCGGATGCGGCGGCGCTTGCCGGCGCGTATACATTCTCGCTGGCCAGTGAGCCCCAGCCAGACAGCGCACGAAACGCCGCGATTGCGATGGCGGCCAAGAACTCAGTGATGGGCACTGCAGTAACCATCACCGCGGACGATGTGCTCGTGGAGCAGGATAAGCAACGGGTGACTGTGACTGTAAACCGCAACCTGGGTGGCAATCCGATCAATACGTTTTTTGCGGGAGCTCTGGGAATCTCGGCAATGGGAACACAGGCTAGAGCGGTAGCGGAGGCGGCAAAAAGCGGGAGCGCCTCGAGCTGCGTGAAACCGATATTTGCGGCAAACACGACATTCAGCGCTTTGCCACCGCGCAACCCGGCAGACCCGACACAATCAGCATGCGGCGCAACTCCTAAGCAGGTGATCTTCAATACTGACGGAACGCTCACGGATTGGGTGAAGACCCTATCGCCGATCGGAAAATGTCTGGAAACCCGCCCCACAAGGCCACAGGATGCCAAAGCAGATCTGGCCCCCGGACAGTTTTATTCGCTTGATTTCGGTAGCGGCGCAAATACGTATCGATGCACTTGGGGAAGCTGCCTGAACCAATGCCCAAACGTGAACAGCACCGTCATCCAGTGCGGCAAATCTTATCCGCTGGAAACTGGAGACATGGTGGGTCCCACCGGGCAAGGCGTGACTAACTTGATCGGAAATCCTGCAGACCTTTGGAAGGCCCCGGACCAATACTATCCCGCCGGAGACACCAGCAGGACCGTAGACACAAGCCGGGCGTTGGCCGTGCTACCGGTCTGGGACGACTGCAGCACCACGATCACATCGGGAACCTCGGGCCAATCAGTGCCTGTTTTGGGTTTCCTGAAAGTATTTGTGGACGGACAAGGAAAATTTGAAGCCGGCTGTTTGGGGCCTCTCACTGACGGAAACGGTAAAGGTAATGGAAACGGCAATGGCGGGCAGTCGGATTGGGTCAAGACACACATTGTGAGCGCAATTACCTGCGCCCCCCCATCAGGAGGTGGTGGCGGCAGCGGAACGCCAAGCACCGGACCATTTGGCGTGCCGATAAGACTAGTTCAAGTACCAGGTTCATAAAAGTAAGAAGTACGAGCAAAACATCATTTCATAGAAGGAATACATGCCTGAGCTCTCAGTACTCGTCCTTACCACTGATGAAGATCAGCGAACGCTGCTGCCGGTCCAGGTTGATGGGACTGCCATTGCGAAGACAGTCAACACCATTTTTGGGTTTCCGGTGGGGACCACCGACCCGGTGGTGCGCCGAATAAAGGAGTCGCACGCAGACGTCGTTTTGATCGATATCCCACCGAAGGATTCTGCCACCGCATTACGCGCGGTCGAATTGCTGCATTTGGTGATGCCGCAAACCACCATTTTTGCGATTGGGGAGATGTCACAACCGCAGACGATAGTAAATGCGATGCGCGCCGGAGCACGTGAATAC
>JAOAPH010000148.1 GCA_025462835.1 Candidatus Angelobacter sp.
AACTGTAAATGACCAATGAAAGAGTGCTGATCGTAGAAGACGAAGAGAACGAACGCACCGGTCTGGCCGAATTGGTGCATACCTGGGGCTATCGCACCGAGACGGCCAGGGACGGCCTGGAAGCGCTAGAGAAGGTAATGGCATGGTCGCCGGGAATCGTCGTCACCGATCTTAAAATGCCGCGCATGAACGGCATGGAACTGCTGGAGCGGATCTCCGAGCAGCCAGAAGCCATTGCCGTGGTTTTGCTCACCGCGCAAGGCAGCATCGACACCGCAGTTGACGCGATGAAGCTGGGTGCATACGACTTCCTCACCAAGCCTGTCGATCCAGCGCGGCTAAGAAACATCCTGACAAATGCCTCACGACAGCGTGGGACCGAGCGCGAGCTTGAGGTCACACGGCGAAAACTTCGCGACACCGGGATCCTTGGCCCGCTGGTTGGATCGTCAAAACGGATGCAGGAGATTTTCAGCCTTGTCGAGATGGTCGCGCCAAGCTCAGCCTCAGTGCTGATCACCGGCGAGAGCGGCACCGGCAAAGAATTGTTGGCGCGCACCATCCACGATCTCAGCCCACGAAAGAGCAAGCCGTTTGTCGCTATCAACTGCTCGGCGATTCCGGAAACGCTCATCGAGAGCGAGATCTTCGGCCACGAGAAGGGCGCGTTCACGGGCGCGCTCGAACGCCGCTCCGGAGTCTTCGAATTGGCGGAGAGCGGAACGATACTGCTCGACGAGATCGGTGAGATGCCCATCGGTACACAAGCCAAGCTGCTACGCGTCCTTGAAGACCGCAAGTTGCGCCGATTGGGAAGCAAAGTGGAAACGGAAGTGGACGTTCGCGTTCTCGCCGCCACCAACAAAGTGCCAGAGACCGCAGTCAGCGCGGGCCAGTTGCGCAACGATCTCTATTACAGGCTCAACGTCTTCAACATTCATATGCCCGCCTTGCGCGAGCACAAGGAGGACGTCCCTCAACTCGCGGAATCGCTCCTGGCGGATATGAACGTCAAGCACGGAAGAAAGGTCTCCGCACTCAGTGATTCAGTGCTTCAGCAATTCCTTGCATATTCCTGGCCGGGGAATGTGCGGGAGATGCGCAATACACTGGAGCGGGCCGTCATCGTCTGTACCGGATCAGTGATCGAACCAAAGCATCTGCCGCCCAACTTCGGCACCGGTTTGCCTACACACGTTGACAGCATGGATGAGCCGAATGTCGTCCGCCTCGGCGTAGGAACAACCGTCGGCGAGGCCGAGCGGCAATTGATAATGAAGACTTTGGAATCCACCAATAACAACAAGACTCGCGCCGCTGAGATACTCGGCATCAGCCTGAAGACATTGCACAACAAACTGAAAGAGTATTCGTCTGGGCTGAATGCGGAGTCGATGGCAGGCACTCAGTAGCAGCTTCTACTTAGATTTTGGGTTCACGATTGTAGTTCCGCGATGTTTCCCTTACGCCTAAAAACGAAACTGGTTCTCGCCATCACCATTATGGTCGTGGCGCTTGTGACTACGCTCTCCTCCATCTACATTTCCCAGCTGATAAAGCAACGCGTCGATGAAGCTTTTCAAAACGGGGAGTTTGTCGCCTCTGAGGTGTTTCAATCCACCCGCGAAGCCCTTGAGACCGACCTTGCCAATGAGCATCTCGATCTGAACGATCCCAAAGTCTTGCAGTCTGCCATCGAGGAAAGCTTGCAGACGGATGCCGGTCTGAATTCCCTCTTGCAATCGATCGTCGGATATTCCCCGACCATCTACGATGTCGCTGTTGCCGATTCCACCGGTCACGCCATCGTTCATAGCGACGGCAATATGACCGGTAAACAATTGCCCAACCGTGAGCAATTCGCCAGCGTCCGCAACGGAGGATTCTGGAAACAAGTGCGAGTAGTCTACGGAGCGCCCAAAGTTTACGACATGCAACTCCCGCTTCATCGCGACGGCCACCCCTTCGCGACCATCCGCGTCGGCGTCTCCAGCGTCTTCCTGAAAGGTTCCCTGCAGCCGAAGTTGAATAGCGCCTTCTTGCTCTCGGGCATGGCGATTTTGTTTTCTGTGCTGTTGGCCGTCGGGGTCTCCACGCTGGCTTTCCGTCCGCTCGCTGAGATCAGCCGAAAACTCGACCAGATGAGTGCAGGCGCGGCCGTTCCTGCAGCAACTCCCGAAGCGGCCAAGGGACGCGATGAATACGGCGTGGTCAACACCAAGATCGACCGTCTCGGTCAGCAGATGCGCGACGTCAAAGAGGTCTTCTCCGCCTTGAAGGAAAATCTTGACCAGATCATGTCCAACCTTCAGGACGGAGTCATGCTCTTCACTCGCGACGAAAAGGCCGTCCTTGTCAGTTCGTCGATAGAAACCTTCCTGCACAAATCCCGCGCCGAACTACTGGGCAAGACGGCTCATGAGATTTTTACTGACTATCCCCGGATCGGTCCTATCATCCTCGACGCATTTGAAAACCATCAGGCTCTGGAACAGGTCGAGGTGATGACGGCGGCGGAAGATGGCGCGCCCGCCGCGCGAGTGCAGCTCGCCCTCGACTTCATCGAAGAAAATGGTGAGCGCATCGGCGCATTGCTCACCGTTCGCGATGCCGAGTCTGTACACCGCATCGAGGACGAACTTGAATTTTCGCGACGCCTCGCCGCCGTCGGACGGCTCACCTCGGGTGTGGCGCATGAAGTCAAAAATCCAATTAACGCAATCGTCGTCCATCTCGAAGTGCTCCGCCAGAAGCTGAAAGAGTTGGATCCCGACACTCGCAGGCACATGGACGTCATCGGCACGGAGATTCGCCGGTTGGATCGCGTTGTGCAGACGCTCGTCGACTTCACGCGCCCCATGGAACTGCGTCTCGCGGAAGTCGACCTCCGTCGAGTGTTGGACGATGTAACCAACCTCGCCACTCCCGACGCAGAAAGGCACGGCGTTCATGTGATCAGCGGCGTTCCGGACGAACCTCTACCTGTAAAGATCGATTCCGACCTCGTCAAGCAGGCGCTGTTGAACATCATGATCAACGGCATGCAAGCAATGGCCGACGGCGGAAATCTCACCGTTATCGCGAGCCGCGTTGATTCAGAAGTACGCGTGGAAATCTCCGACCAGGGCGGCGGCATCCCTAACGACATACGAGAAAAAATCTTCAACCTGTACTTCACCACTAAAAAAGGAGGCAGCGGAATTGGCCTTCCGATGACCTACCGCGTCATGCAATTGCACAATGGTTCAATGGAATTTGATAGCGTCGAAGGTGTGGGCACTACTTTTCGCCTGCACTTCCCGCTCAGCGAGAACAATCGGGAAGCTGCGGCGGGGCTTACAACTTCAGTCAGCGGTAGTACAGTTGAGAGAGCGATATGAGAACGATTGAAAGGCTCAATGGAAAGCAAAGCGGCGCAGGTGTCGGGGTTGATTAAAGAAGAACGCGTGCCTTATGGAACCTCCGCTCGCGTTCTCACATTCGCCATGACCTTTGGATTGGCTGCTTTGGCTGGCTGCCATAAACAGCCAAAGCCGGCGCCGATCGTGCCCCCGCCAACTTTCCCTCAGGCCGCGCTTTCTCTCCCGCCGGCTCAACCATTGCCGCCCGTGGGTGTGACGCCGGTCCCTCCACCACTGCCAGATACACAAAGCAAGGCACAAGTCCGTCCCCCGCGACCTCGTCCCCGTCATCCGGTCGAAAGGAAGAACCCCGCTGAGCCCACGCCTCCTGCATCAAGCTCCAATGGAAATGCCGCAGTTGCCCGATCCACGCCAGCACCACGGATCACGACTCCATCGAGCTTGCCCGATAGCGCCGGAGCTATTTCGCCGACCATGCCGCACTCGGACGAAGTGCATCACCGTCTTACCACCGCTCAGTTGATCCAGTCCACGGAAGACAATCTCAAGAGCCTGAATCGCGCACTCTCTGATGACGACAAGGCCGTAGTCGAACAGATCAGGAACTACCTTGCGCAATCACGCACCGCGACCTCTGAGAATGACTTGATCCGCGCGCATAACCTCGCGCTCAAGGCCCATCTGTTGTCGGATGAATTGGTGAGACCGTAAACCGCGCTTGAGCCTATGCTGTTTCGGCTCTCTTTTTCTTGTCCGGAAAGACCAGCGAAGCGATGATCGAAAGCCCGAGCAGGCTCGCCACCAGCGTAAGCGCAGCAACCGTCGGAATCTCATAATGCAGCGGGATGCCGAAGACACTCAATCCTTCATTCGACAACAGCATCTTCGTGCCAACAAAGACCAGGATCGCCGACAGTCCATAGTGCAGGTAATGGAACAGGTCGAACATTCCCGACAAAGCGAAGTACATCGCGCGCAATCCCAAGATGGCAAAAACGTTCGACGTGTAAACGATGAACGGATCGCGCGAGATCGCCAGCACTGCGGGAATCGAATCCACCGCAAACAGCAGATCGGTCGTCTCCACCACGATCAATACCGCGAGCAAAGGAGTGGCAAAGCTCCTGCCATCTTTCTTCACCACAAATTTCCCGCCGACATACTCATTTGTGATTGGCATGAACCGGCGAAACAGTTTCAGGACCGGATTCTTCTCCGGATCCACCTCACTGTCTTCACCAAAGGCCAGCTTGATTCCGCTGTAGATCAGGATTGCTCCGAAGATGTAGATGATCCAGTGAAAGCGGTTGATCAAGCTCACACCGGCAAAGATAAAGATGAAGCGCATCACCAGCGCGCCGATGATCCCCCAGAACAGCACCTTGTATTGGTGCTGGGGCGGCACTTTGAAAAAATTGAATAGCACGAGAAACACAAACAGGTTATCGACGCTCAGCGATTCTTCGATTAAATACCCGGTCCCGAACTCGAGCGCCTTCTGTTGCCCCTGCCAGAAATAGATGAGCACGCCGAATGCAATGGCGAGGCTGATCCAGAACAAGCTGCCCAGAGCAGCCTTCTTGAATCCGATCACGTTCGAACCCCGATGGAATACACCGAGGTCAAGGACCAGCATTGCGGCTACAAAGAGATTGAACAGTATCCAGAAGGTGAGCATTTTGTCTTAGCGAGATTGTAATCGCTTACACAGCTTACACGTGGACGCCGGGCCTTTCTTCGATCTTCTTCGTGGTTCCGTCTTCTACGAAATTCGCCCAGCCTCTGCGATTCAGGTCCCAATAGATGAACCATGCGCAGAACGCGCCCAGCAATAGCAATGCTGCTGCTTGCACTCCACGTCCGAAGATCAGGTGGCCAATACCAAACAGCGCACAATAGATCATCCCGCATCCCGCGATCCAATCTGCGGTAGCCCACAATAGGCTCTGGCTGGAATGGCTGGGTAATGAAGCCGCAATGGGCTTCCAACCGACATCCGATGGCCTCACCTTCTCGTAGAATGCCGTGAGCTTTGCCATCGGTTCGGGCGGAGTGAGCAACGTGATCGCCAGCCACGAGATCGTAGTAAAGCCCGTCGTCAGGATCATCAGCCATGCGAATCCATGCGGATCACTTTGGTCTAAAGCACCCGCCGGCAATTTGGGGTCGAAGCTCCGGATGACATCCACGATCGGGACCGCCAGCCGCGACTGCAGTACTAACGACGAAATCCCCGCCGCGCTCATCGCGCCGATCTCCGACCACGCATTGATCCGCCACCAGAACCAGCGCAGCATGAAAACCAAGCCGGCACCAGCGCCGATCGACATCAGGAATTTCCACGCGCCTTCGATCGACTGCATATACAGTGCCGCAATCGCCGCCAAAGCCGTGACCAGCACCGTCGCAATGCGCGACGCCGAAACATAATGCCGTTCATCCGCATCCTTCTTGATGAAGCGGCGATAGAAATCATTGATCATGTAGCTGGCGCCCAGATTAATGTGCGTCGCCATCGTGGACATATACGCCGCGGCGAATCCTGCCAGCATCAGACCGCGCAGACTGGCCGGCAGATGCGTGACCATCACTTGAATGTAGCCAAGCTCGGGGTCTTTCTGATTCGGATATAGAACGACCGCAACCAGCGCCGTCAGTATCCACGGCCATGGACGCACCGCATAATGCGCAATGTTGAACCACAACGTTGCCGCCAGCGAATGTTTTTCGTCCTTCGCTGAGAAAATCCTCTGGGCAACATATCCACCGCCGCCGGGCTCAGCGCCCGGATACCAGCTCGCCCACCAATTCAGGCTCAGAAATACCATGAACATGATGAACCAGCCGCTAGTCCAATCCGGCACAAACGCCAGCGTGTTTCTTCCGCTGTTCGTCATGGCATCATGCAATGCAAGCTTTGCCTGTAATGCGTCCAACCCTCCCACGGCGCGCACCGCGTAGAACGCCAGCGCCACTACCACACTCATCTTGAGCACAAACTGAATCACGTCCGTCCACAGGACAGACCACAATCCCGATGTCGTCGCGTATAAAAGGATGAACGCCGCGATACCCAGTGTGATCAGGATGGCGTGGAATTTCGTGATGCCTAGAGTCAGTATCAGGATCTTCACCATCGCCAGGTTTACCCACCCCATGATGATGGTGTTCACCGGCAAGGCGAGATAGAGCGCGCGAAATCCCCGCAGGAAGGCGGCTGGCTTTCCGGCGTAACGAAGCTCGGCGAATTCCATGTCTGTGAGGACACCCGCGCGACGCCACAACCGCGCAAAGAAAAAAACCGTGAGCATCCCGCTCAAGGCGAAGCTCCACCAGAACCAATTGCCTGCTACTCCATATTTATAAACAAAGCCCGTCACGACTAACGGCGTGTCTGCGCCAAAGGTCGTCGCCACCATCGAGGTGCCCGCCAACCACCATGGAACGCTTCTGCCGGAGATGAAAAATTCCCCAACGCTGCCGCTCGCCTTGCGATAGTAATGAAATCCGATCGCCAGGTTGACACAGAAATAGAGTGCGATGACTACCCAGTCGAGAGTGGTGAGTTGCATTTGTGTTAGAACTCCGGGCTTCGATGATCTTGTAGAGCAACGTTGGCCGCATTAGACAGCAAACTCAACTCAACTGGCAATAAACAATTCTGCGAGAGCCGAAGCCACCGATAAGCACAGTTCCGTAATCCTATGATGAGGAGGAACTCATGCGCTCTCGCGTCCACATACAATCGCACCCGCTCCATCCCATACTGGTTGCCTTTCCCCTGGCACTTTGGAGCGTCAGCCTGATCTTTGATCTTCTCGGACTCGCACTTCACAATCCGACCCTATGGGCAGCCGGATTCTACGCCATCATTGCCGGGACCGTTGGAGCAGCTTTTGCGGCGCTGCCCGGGATCATCGACTGGCTCACCATAGTTCCTCCGCAATCAAGTGCCAAGAAAACCGGATTCATACACGGCACCGTTAATTCCCTGGTGGTCATTCTATTTATCGTTGAAGCAGTCCGGCGCGGTGCCGCGGTCACGCCGCCGGATCGCGCATCAGTCCTCATTTCCGTGCTCGGCGTCCTTCTACTCGGCTACTCCGGGTGGCTAGGCGGCACGCTCGTCTATCGCAATCAGATCGGCGTCGACCATCGATACGCCAACGCGGGCTCGTGGAAAGAACGCACCATTACTGATTGGAAGCGCCCCGCCTGTAACGTGGGTGAATTAGCGCAAGGACAAATGATGCTGACCATCATTGCTGGCGAGCGGGTCGTGATCGGTAAGTGCCCCGAAGGAGTGGTCGCGTTCAGCGATCACTGCACGCACAACGGTGGGACCCTCGCCGACGGCGTGCTCATCGGATGCGCCGTTCAATGTCCCTGGCACGGCTCGCAGTTCGACGTTCACAATGGCCGGGTGATCTCCGGCCCCGCGCAAAAACAGATTAAGACATACGCCACAAGAGTCCATGACGGCGAGGTTTATGTTTCGCCGCTCCAAGTCACCGAGCGGAAACAGGCCTAGCGACTTACTTCCAGCCGTTCCGCTCGCGCAGAGAAGTGATGTGCGCCACGTGATGGCGTCCGTGCCACGCGTACATTGCCAAACTGCGCTCCAGCGTCATCAGACCATTCTCGGGATGCTTGAATTTGCGCTTCAAGTCTTCCGGCTTGAGTGATTTCAGTAACACTACCCAGCGCTGGTGCAACGAATCCATCAGTGAGAGAGACACTTCAACGGGAGTGCCGGGCACATCGGCAAGCTTTGCCCATTCGGCTTCGTTGTATGGCTTGATCGTCGGCTCGTCTTCGGTCAGCGCCAGTTTGAAACGGGTAAACGCGTTCATATGGCTATCGGGAACGTGATGAACTACTTGCCGCACCGTCCAACCCTCCGGCCGATAAGGAGTGTCAAGCTGCTCTGCGGAGAGACCTTGAACCGCGGCGCGCAGTTTCTTTGGAGTCGCTGCGATCTCTTCGATGCATTTCTGCTTTTGTTCCGCAGTTAATTCGCCATCGAAACTGAATTTGCCCACCGGATATCGCAAGTCTTCCACCTTCGCCTCCTGTTTGTTTTTATTTCTTTGACTGCGTTTCTTGCCCCGTGCTCAACAATCGCACGGTCTCAAGGATCACATCGCCGACAATCTGCAGGCTGTTCGCACTCAACTTGTCGGGCGTGTCTTCCGGCGTATGCCAGAAGACATTGTTGTATCCGTAGGTGAAGTCGATCAAATCAACCACCGGGACCCCCGCCTTGGCGAACGGAATGTGATCATCTTCTACCGGCGCGTCCTTTGCATAAAAGTACGATTTGCGAGAGAGATTCGATGCCGCTTTATAAACCAGATCGCTCAACCACGGAGTCGAATTTCCGTCATGGTCCACGTTCAGGTCAGCGTCCCCGATCATATCGGCCAGAATGAACGCTTTGATCCTTTTCAATGTCCCATCCTGCTGCCATTTCGCAGCAAGATGACGGCTACCGTACGTGCTGTCGTCTGCCGTCCATGTTTTGAAGGCCTCTTCTCCGTCAAACCACACCAGCCAGACCGCCGGACCGGTGCGCTTGTGCTCCCGCAATTGGTTCGCAAGTTCCAGAAGCAACGCCGTGCTCGACCCTCCATCATTCGCGCCAACGAAGTTCTTCACCGAAGGCAGCGTGTCATAGTGCGAACTGATCACGATGATGTCATTCGTCGTGCCCGGATACTTGGCAATGAAGTTTGTCATCTCCACTTCGCCCACCGGAGTCTTCGCCTTGAACTTGTCTTCTTCCAGATTGTCGGCCTTGAGCTTGGAGCGCAGATACGCCTGCTGTTTCGCCTGTCCCGGACTCCCCGGCGGACGCATTCCGAAGGCCACCACGTCTTTCACGTACGTCAATGCTCTCGCGCCACTCACATGCAAGCGCTCGTCCGAAGCAGCTGTCGCCGGCTTTTTTGCAGCAGCCTGCTTCTTCGCCAGTGCGGGTTGAACCGTACAAACCGCGACCGCCATGAGCCATATAACAAAGCCACGGCCAACAGGTTTCATCTCAGGCTGCCTTAGCCTTTCTTCTCTTCGGATGTACAAACCACGCGATCCCGATACTCAAGAAATACAACACCACCATCGGCGCAGCAAAGATGCACATATTCAGGATGTCAGTGGTGGGAGTAAGAATCGCCGCAAGAAAGAAAATGATGAGGATCGCGTAGCGGAAGTTCCGCCACAAAAATCCTGCATCCACGATCCCAAACAGAGCCAGGAAGAAAATGATGATCGGTAATTCGAAGACGACCCCCAGCCCCAGGATCACCGCCATGAACAGGTCCGTGTATTCAGACACCGTGATCATCGGCTGAAATTGTTTTCCCTGTTCGATGAGGAACGTCAACGCTGCCGGAAACACCATCCTGTAGCCGAACAGTCCCCCCGCCAGGAACAACAGTACCGTCGAAAACATGAACGGAAAAACATACCGCTTCTCGTGCCTGTAAAGTCCCGGAGAAATGAACATCCAAACCTGGTAGAGCACGAAGGGCGATGCGAGAAATATTCCCGCCACGATTCCCGTCTTAATGAAAAGTTCGAATGGCTCAGTCGGATTAAGGAAGACCAACTTGGTCGGCAAGTTGTTAGCTTCCAGTGCTCTTGTCACAGGTTGCTGCACATAGCTGTAAATGATCTCAGCGTAATGCCAGCAGATCAGAAAACCGACGCCCACGCCAACAATGGACAAAATGATCCGCTTGCGTAGTTCTTCCAGGTGCTCCAGCAGAGACATACCTGGAAGATCCATTCGAGATTTTGCAGGAGTCTCTTCCAAAAGATCAGGCATTCGGTTCCTTGGCGACAGGGGTGGAGGGTTCTAGCGGAGTCAGTTCCGGCTTGTCTCCATCGTGTTCAGCGGAATTACTGGGTTCACCCAAATCACCGTGTTCAGCGGAATTGGCGTCTTCGCCCGGATTCGGCTCGAAGACGTAAGACGGATTCTCCCGCGCCGTAGTCCCGGCGGGTGGAAGAATAGTCTGCTTGGTCTCTTCTGCTTCCAATTCCAACTTCCTTACTTCATCGTTCAACTGCGCCTGGAACTCATTGCTGGCCTTCTTGAATTCAGCCAGGATGCGGCCAATCTGCCTGCCGATCTCCGGCAGTTTCTTCGGACCAAATAAGAGCAGGCCCAGGATGACCAGGAATGCCATTTCTGAAAAGCCAAGGTTCATAGGGATATTCGGTTTGACGAACCCATTTTACAGCTTTTCGTTTCGCGGCACTTGAACGAGGCACAAGCGTCACGTGATTTTGCAAAGTTTTGATTACGAATGCGAAGTCAATACATCTAAAGGTTATCGGCTTGGTCGCAGTTGCGATTTTTCGTCTGCTTCGAAACCCGGGATTTAGGCATCAAAGACTTTGAGGCAGGTCGGTTTAAGCCCTGCAAACTAGGGTGAGTAGCACAAAATTACGGGCATAAACGCGTGCTATACTGCGTCAAAGTAGCAACATTGAGCACGCCTGCAGCTCAATGAATGAACCAAGGACAATCAATGGCTAATAGCAACCCTCGCCGCGCATTATTCTTCTTTTTTATCGTCATCATCGCCTCTGGATTCGCCGGTGCAGTTTTCGCGCAACATCCCACCAGCGCCTCCGGAAATAGCGACGCTGAGATCCGCGACAATCTCAAGAGCTTTTCCCAGATCTATGACATCGTCGAGCAGAATTATGCTGAGACCGTCTCGCCGGACAAGGCGATCTACAACGGCGCCATCCCGGGAATGCTCCATGTACTGGATCCGCACTCGAACTTCTTTGATCCCAAGCAATATTCCCAGCTTCGTGAGGAGCAGCGTGGCAAGTACTACGGCGTAGGCATGCAGGTAGGTCCGCGCAACAACAAGGTCATTGTCATCGCTCCGTTTGCGGGCACTCCGGCCTATCGCGCCGGCATTCGTCCCGGTGACATCATCATCGCCGTCGACGGCAAGCCCACTGACAACATGAACACCAGCGAAGTCGCCGACCTGCTCAAAGGGCCCCGCAACACTAATGTTCGTATCACGATCTTGCGCGAAGGCTCCGAGAAGCCACTGGATTTCAACGTAGTCCGCGACGAGATTCCCCGTTACAGTGTCGATCTGCATTTTGAGATTCGTCCCGGCATCGGCTACATGCACGTTAACGGATTCCAGGAAACCACCGAGACTGAAGTCAGTCAGGCATTGGAAGATTTCGGCGACCTAAAAGGACTTATCCTCGACCTTCGACAGAATCCCGGCGGAGTGCTCAGTGAAGGTGTCGGCGTAGCTGACAAGTTCCTCAAGAAAGGCGCGGTCATCGTCTCGCACCACGGACGCGCGTCCGCAGAAAAAGTCTATCGCGCTACGCGAGGCAATGGCGGCAAGGAATATCCGCTGGTTGTTCTCGTCAATCGCGGCTCGGCGTCGGCATCGGAGATCGTTGCCGGAGCGATACAAGATCATGATCGCGGACTGATCGTCGGCGAAACCACCTTCGGTAAGGGACTCGTTCAGACCGTTTATCCGCTCTCAGAAAATACCGGTCTGGCGCTTACCACGGCCAAGTACTACACGCCCAGCGGACGCCTCATCCAGCGCGAATATGAAGGTGTTTCGCTCTACGACTACTACTACAGCCGCGAAGACGACAAGAATCCCTCAGCCGCCCCTTCAAACAAAGAAGTGAAAGTGACTGACAGCGGACGCACAGTCTACGGCGGCGGCGGCATCACTCCGGACGAAAAGATTCCTGCGCCCAAGCTGAATAAGTTTGAGACTAAGCTTTATCAGAAGTATGCGTTCTTCAACTTCTCCAAGCATTACTTGACCAATCACAAGGTGGACAAGAACTTCCAGGTGAATGACGAAGTTATGCAGGAGTTCCGCAAGTATCTTGATGCCCAAAAGATCGACTACAACGAAGCCGATCTCACCCAGAATACTGACTGGCTGAAACCCAATATCAAGAGTGAGATCTTCACCAGCGAATTCGGACAGGAAGCCGGACAACGGGCCCTGCGCGAAGCCGATCCGCAAGTAGCGCGTGCGCTGGAACTCTTGCCCGAAGCCAAGGCCCTCAACGAAGGCGCTCGTAAAGTGATCGCCGAGCGGAATGGTGCCCGCGGCATCGCAAATGCCAATCAATAACTTAAGCTTTGCAAAACTAAAAACCCCGCCAAGTGCGGGGTTTTTAGTTTTTAGTTTTTAGGTGCCTAGGTAGCCTGCCCTAAGGACTATGTGCTGCGGGGCCCCACGTTGGCGAAGCTAACGTGGGACCTTAACAACCTGCAATTCGGAATTCAGCACGAACCTCAGTAACCTGCAATTCGGAATTCAGCACGAACTTTCGACGGGGTGCCCCACGTTCGCGAAGCTAACCTGGGGATTTTACTGACATTCCATTCTCAATCAGTGCGTCACTCCCTGCCCCGAGCGAAGTCGAATGGGCGAAGGTACATGGGGCTTTTTCTTCGTTGATCGGATCATTTCAATTCAGCATCAAAGTCCCGCAGGGACGTCCGAAAGTAGCCCGGCACGCCAGTGCCGGGTACGAGCAGCGCGATACAAAAGTCCCGCAGGGACGACTGTACTCATGGCACTCAGTACGCAAGAAGTCACTAGATGCTAAAGGCTAAATGCTAATGTGGCTAAGAGCTAACAGCTAAGCCCTTCCTCGCGACCCAATCATCATCCCCGCCCCGCCAAGTATCAGCACAGCGCTCACCAGCGGGGGCAATTTCTCACTGTGTTGCGTCTCTACTCCCAGCGAAATGCCACCCGCATTTACTCCGTGCCGTTCACGTTGCGGAAACGTTGCGAACAATGACACGACACCCAGAACCAGCACAATCAGTCCAGCCACAAATAAAACTCTCATCGGCAATAGCTCCTCTTACGCCCGATACTTCGGCGCACTACCGAATAGGATGCCAGCAACACTGGATCAGGATGCGGCGCAACTCGGCATACTTACTTTGTCTCTTATTGGCGGAGAATAGATACATGGCATCCGCAGAAAAAATATCCCAATTACGCGACCGCTTTGTATCCGAGCTAAGAAACCTTGAGCATCAAGTATCAGCCGAGTTGAAACAGATAAAGGGCGAGCTTGCGCGATTGGCTCCAGGCTCGTCCAAGCGGCAGGCCCGCAAGGCAGGCGCTAAAAGTAATACCGTCAGTATTCTGTCTGGAAAGATATGTCCTAAGTGCGGTAAGAAGGGACACGACTTGCGCTGGCACCGCTGGAATGACAGGAAAGCCGCCGGCACAACGGCGGCCAAGCGAGCGTCTTAGCTTAGGACACCCGGCTGCGGGCTGACCGGTTGTATCAACACCAAATCCCGATAGCTACGCGACCTTTCTTAGATCTTCCGGCAGCTTGGCGGCAATTACATCTATCCTTTCTATCGTTGGCGGCTGAGCAAACAATTCCGAAGCCCTCTCCTTCAGAGCCGTAGCCACTTGCCCCGACAGATGGGCCTGTCGACCTTCCTCATTTGGAAAGGCATCAAAGATTCCAAAAGTAGATTTCCCTAGACGAATCGCGAACCATGCTGTGGTTGCCGGTTCTTGTTGCACTAGAGTTAAACCATTCCTGAGAAAGCTTGCCACTTCATCTTCTTTCCCGGGCTTGGCTTCCAAACGGACCCAAAGCGCTACTTTGACCATCACCCTCCTCCTTGCACGCAAATTTAGTTGCTACCCCAAATATCAGAAGCTCTCGCCATCGCATTACCGCTTGACAGGAAATTCGTTACTGTTTCAGCTGACCTCAATTGGCCGTAGACCGCAGGCTTTCGCACCCATGCTTCCTTCCATTGACGTCCTGCCAAAAAAAGAATGGCAAATACCAATATGCAAACCGCAGTAATCAGTGCTACCTTGGCCAACGTTCGACGGCGTCGACCATCTTCATCGATTCTGAATCGCGTTGGGACGTTTCGAAACTGGTCCCACTGATCCGGATCGTTGTCAGGCAATGATGCCGCGGGCTCGAATGAATCGTCTTCAGCGGAATTAGCGACTTTCAATTCCACCGCTTTGGCGTTGCCACTCTGAAGATCCGGCAACGCGGCGTTCGACTCACCTGCAACAGGCGGCTGCCGCCGAATCCCGTCTACCCAGCTAATGCTGATCATCCTCAGCCCCGAATTTACGTTCAGGCGAACATCCAATCCGGCAGCCCGCAATTGCTCTTGGTGCTGCTCCAGGTATTCGCAGACGTCCTTCGGGGTCTCTGGCCAGGTTTCAAACTTGAACAATCCACGAGCGGCTCCCGCTTTCAACTCACTCAGCAATTCTGAAGCAGTGCCTAACCACGTGTTTCCGCGATAAAAAAACCAGATTAGAAGGTGCCGGTAAAACGAAGTTCCGGGGCCGCTGTCGAGTGTTTCGTCTCGTCTTTGTGGATAAGGCGAGTTCATCGTTTCATGTCAACCTGCGCTCAATCCCGCACGAACTCTGACCAGACCAGGCCCAATTCCGTCTTCTCAATGCACGACGGAAATCCCGGCCATGGGTGCTCGACATCGTACAAATTTAGATAGAAAGCCAGCTCTCCGGAGATGTCAGCGATGCCCCTAGCTGCTCAACCACACTCAACAGCAACTCCCCTCAAGACAACAGATTCCAGAAAATATTTCAAGCTTCAGCTTAAGGCTTGGACTACCTTCGATCCTGCTCAATATGAACTCGCCGCCATCGCGGATGCTATCCAGCGCGGCGGTGGGTTTGTCACTGTGATGGAAGTGACTCAGGTAAGTGAGTTGAAAGAAATCAGCGATTTAGAAGTGCGGGAGCGATTTGAAAGTCTTGAGGCCGCAGAGAAGATCCTCCAAAATTTGGACAAGCTGCCCAAGTCCGTCCGCGAACAACTCTACTCTGCTCTCGCAACGGAAAAATCAAATACCTCTGCCGCAGAGCCAACATCACCTCGCGCGCCTGAGTACAAAGCCGCCTAAAGGCGCTCCGGGCACCTACGTGCCGGGCTACTTAAAGACCCGTCCGAACGCTCACTTCGCGTTCTTGCTGACAATCGGCTGTTGGGCAACACTGGACACTCCATAAACCGCCGCAACCACATTACGGTATGGCAAGCGCTGGCCGGGACACTCGGTTTGTGCAACATCGCTGTGACGCAGTATCCGAGAAGCAGGAATGTGATAGCGCCTGCTTAAGTCTTTAGACAAGGCAATCAGGCTTCGAAGCTGAGCCGGAGTCGGATCCGATGATGGTGTACCGCTTCGCTGAGGTCGGGCGCTGAAATTACCTACAAGCGCAATCCCCAGATATGAATTGAAGCCCTGTGCGTGTGCGCCATGCAGGTGTTCTGGACGCCCTTCCTGAACCCCGCCATTCGGCAGGATTATGTAGTGATACCCAACGTGATAGACGCGTCCCCAATAGTAACTTCCGTAGCCGCGTTCTTGATGAAATGAATCAAGGAACTCTACGTCGACGGGTTGCCCCTCAGCATTCAATGGTCCCGTGTGGTGGATGATGATGCCCTCGGGCTGAATGCTGTTCTTGTATGAGATCAAGCCAACAACTGCAATGATCGCAACCAGGCCGCCACCAACCAACAATTTCCAATGGCGAATTCCCCACCGCCAGCTTGAGTGCAGCTGACTTCCCAGGGGGGCCGATAACGTTTTCAGTTTCCCCGCCCAGGCGCTCTTTGTCTCAGCGAACTTGCTTTTCATGTCTTTTTAACCAATCTGACGCGCGATTATCAGCTTCAGCAATCTCTTGCTCCGTCATCTTTTGCGCCAACCGCGACTTCTCGCGCTCGCCTGCGGGGTCACCGGCCGACGCTGCCAAGCTGAACCAAACGTATGCTTTGGTGTAATCCCTTGGCACGTACGCGCCGCTCGCGTAAATCGACCCCAGTTTCAAACGGACACTTGCGATATCCGAAGGACCTAATTTCGCTGCTAATTGCTTCGCCGCATCTTTGCCTCCAGGATTCCCGCTGCCGTCGGCGATCACATACCACGCGTATGCATTCACGAAGTCCTGTTCAACGCCCGCTCCGATTTCGTAGGCTCTCCCCAACAGGTATTGCGCGTCGGCATCCCCCGCTCTCGAGTTTTGTAATAGCTGAGGAACTCCCTCCGGCAC
>JAOAPH010000160.1 GCA_025462835.1 Candidatus Angelobacter sp.
AATCAGGCACGACGATATCGAAGAAACTGCTGCCGCTCTTGAAGAATCCCGAAACCGGCTTTGATGTGGTTGCTGTCCACAGGCCCGTGATCTGATCGGTGTCGTTTAAGCCGTAGGCTTCGGTGTCGCCAGAGTTGCCGACCACGATGTTACTGAAGCTGCCGCCGCTGAAAAGATAACCATGGGTGTTTCCGCCAACCACTCCGACGATGTCGCCGTTGTTGTTGATGTCCTTGGCGAAGTCACCGCCGTTGGAATTTGGAGCGTCGAATAGGCGGAAGGTGCCATTGGGGTCGCGGATGTAGCCATGCGCGGTGCCGACTGTGAAATTGGCGCGTCCAACGATGGTGCCGCTGTTGTTGATCCCATTCGCTTCAGTGGCAAAGACGCCCGGATCAGGAAATGCGATGCTGGTGAATGTGCCGGCGTGGAGCAGGAAGCCTGTCAGAATTCCGTTTGGTGCGGCGTATTCGCCGACGATGTCGCCATTGTCATTGATCTTGTTGGCGCGAGTGAATTTATTGGCGCCGGGAAAATCAATTGTCGTGAATTGGCCGTTAGAGAACTTAAATCCATGCGCACCTTTGGCGTCTCCGAATTCTCCTACTACATCGCCCAGATTGTTGATTCCGAAGATCCAAGTGTGATTGGCTCCGGGGACATCGAATTGCGTATAGGTGGCTGCGTAAGCAGGAATGACCTCATTGCAAGGGCCAGTCTTGAAGCTCCAGGAAAACGGGCCGCCGGTAAATCCACTGATGGTTGCGGTAAATGTGCTGATAGCGCCGAATGCCTCGGGTGGTTGTCTTCCGCCCGGTCCGACTTGAAAGTTGGCGGTGTTAGTTGCGGTATCGAATGTGACTGCGCCTGAAACGTCGCCTTTGGGACCGGCAACCTTGAAGTTGTCCGCAGTGAAGGTGCTGGGGGCGGAGCCGACATTAAACTTCGCCGTGACTACCGAAATCTGCGGAACACAGGTTGCGCCCGCCGCAGGAGTAGTGGACTGGATGGCAGCAGGTTGCGGCGTCGGTGATGGAGTGGGTGTAGGCGTTGGCGTGGGTGTAGGCGTTGGCGTTGGCGTTGGTGTTGGCGTCGGCGTCGGCGTTGGTGCTGGCGGGGGAGTTGGCGAAGGCCCTGGTGACGACGGAGTTCCTCCCGCAGTGGGCGTAGTAGGCGTTACGGCGTTGTTTGATCCTCCTCCGCAGCCTGAAATGATGATGGCAGTGGCAAGGACAAAAGGAACGATCAAACGCATAGGAGCCCCGCGGAAAATGTAAGTGATGTCTTGGGAATTTGATGGGGCAGGGTTGCTACGGGTTTGCCACGTTTCTGGCGCTCTACTCTGCATAGGACTACAATCCTGCGCAGCAACTTCCTGCACTCGATCTGTAATCAGGAGGCCATCCATGCAGCTCTCACGCAGAAGCTTTTTCCGAACATCCATTTCCGCCATCGGCGCAACCGCCGCAGTCAGCGCTCTTCCTTTTCCCGCTGAGGCATTTGCGATCGGCGAACCGCAGCGAGCTACACAGCCGGTGGGGCCGGTGCTGCTCAACAGCAATGAGAATCCCTATGGCCCTTGGCCGAGCTTGAAGGAGAAGATGCGCGCGGCGCTGGATCTGGGACATCGCTATCCCGATTCACAGAATGAAACGCTGATGGTAAAAATTGCGGAGCTGCATCGTGTGAGTGCCGATCAGGTAATTATGGGATGCGGGTCGAGCGAGATTCTGCGCGTGTGCGCGGAAATCTTCGGCGGACCCAGCAAGACGCTGGTGCAGGCCTCGCCGACATTCGAATCGCTGGGACATTATGCCGAAACGCGCGGGACGAAGATTCGCGCGGTCCGGCTGAACAGCAAATTTGAGCACGATCTCGAAAATATGCGCCCGGCAGATGGCGAGAAAATCGGGCTGGTTTACATCTGCAATCCAAACAATCCCACCGCGAGCATCACGCCGAGAAAGGCGATTGAAGCGTATGTGAAGACGCTGCCGCCGGACACCTATGTCCTGATCGATGAGGCGTATCACCACTTCGCGTTGAGTTCGCCGGATTATGTGTCGTTCCTGGACCAGCCAGTGAACGATCCCCGCATCATTGTTGCGCGGACTTTTTCCAAGATTTACGGCCTGGCGGGAATTCGACTTGGATACGCAGTCGCGCAGGGAGAGACGGCGAAGAAGATGAAGGCACACTCGTCGTATGACAACGTGAACATTGTCGCCGCGAAATGTGGAATTGCCGCGCTCGATGATGCTTCGGGACTAGCCGCCGCGATCAAGCGCACCGAGAACGATCGCACAGAGTTCATCGGCCAGGCACAGAAGCGGAAGATCGCGATGGTGCCGTCGCAAGGCAATTTCGTGATGATCGAGACGGGTAAGCCTGTCCGGCAGGTGATTGATTACTTCAAGACGAAGAACGTGATGATCGGGCGTCCGTTCCCTCCGCTGGATACGCACGCGCGCATCACGCTCGGCACTCCGCCGGAGATGCAGGCCTTCTGGAAGGCGTGGGATGGGATGGGGAGCTCTTAGCTCTTAGCATTTAGCATTCAGTGGCGAGTCGCGGAGATGCTCCCTACATTTGTGAGTTCTGATTTGTAATTTGTAATTTGAAAACCAGCAAAGCATAATTTAATTACAAATTACAAATTTCAAATTAGGAATCTTTTTCGCGTTATACTGCGGAACAGCAACTCCCAATTCTTCCCCGAAGGAACATCGCAATCATGTCTGTTAAGGTCCTCGAAAAGCCTGAAGCTGAAGTCTCCGCCGCCGAATTCCAGTCCCTCGAAGAAAAAATCTACCGCACTATCGAACTGCTGAAGACCGCGCGTGAAGGCAAAGCCAATGCTGAGCGAGATGTGAAGCGTGTCCGCGAGCAATTGGAGGAGCGCGAAGAGGAAAACGAACAGTTGCGCTCGCAACTGGTGGGTCTGCGCAAGGAACGCGAGGACGTCCGCACCAGAGTAGAAAAGATGCTGAAGCAAATTGATGCATTGACCTCCGCCGAATCTGAGGGATAATCAATTCATGAACAAACCGGCTGTGAGCAACAGCGTTCGCGTTGAGATCTACGACCAGTCCTACAACCTCCGCGGAACCGATCCGGATTACATCTTCAAATTGGCAGAATATGTCGACCTGAAGATGCGTACCGTGGCGGAGCAGACGCAGACGGTCGACTCGCTGCGCCTGGCAGTATTGGCGGCGCTGAATATCGCGGATGAATACCATTTGCTCAAACGCAAGTATGACGCGGTCGCCAACGATGGCCAGCAGCAGAAGGCGACGCAGCTCTCCGGTGCGTTGAGCAGGGCGCTGGATGAAGTGCTGAAGGCGGGGTAAGAACCGGTTTCTCGTTTCTGGTTTCTAGTTTCTCGCGAAAAGCAACTCTCTCCAGAACTCCTGCAGAGAATTTACATCCTGGCGCTTGCGTTCTCTGCTCATTTTCCTTAGCATCAGTTTCGGAGACCGGCCTGCAAAGTTTGTGTAGGTGGACACCGTTTATTGAACCAATATCTATAAACCGGGAGCATGACTCGAATGAATGGTCCGGTGTGCTATGTTCCGCCAGTCGGAAAAGCCTAAAGGACCTCGGCGTGTTCCCACTGTCTAACGACAGGTTCATAAACGGCCCAACTCACGGCCCCGTGGGTCGGCTTTCATTTTTAGATCTGCTCATTTGCAGATTTGTTCATTGATCCATTGAGCCGATAGGAATGAGTCAATGATTCAATGGTGAAATGAACTAATCCCTTGCTTCCCCACTTCCTAGAATTCGGAAGATTTGCCCTGCCGACCTACGGCGTGATGGCGGCCATCGGCTTGGTGGTTGGACTCATCATCAACGTCAACCTCGCACGTCGTGATGGTATCGACGAGGATTTTGCGTGGAACCTGGGGCTGGTTTCAATCCTGGCGGGTGTAGTTGGCTCCAAGTTGTTGTTGGTGATCAACGAGCCGAGTTACTTGTCCCACCCGTTCAGTCTCATTCAAGCTGCTGGCGTCTGGTATGGCGGATTCATTGCCGCCGTTTCCGTAGGGCTTCTTTACGTCGCGCTGAACAAAAAGCCTTTGCTGACGACTCTCGACGCGTTTGTTCCCGGCATCGCCTTCGGGCACGCGGTCGGTCGGCTAGGATGCTTCGCCGCGGGATGCTGCTATGGCAAGCCGACGACAATGCCGTGGGGCGTGACCTTTACCAATCCATTGGCGAATTCTCTTGTGGGCACGCCGCTCAACGTCCGCATGCACCCGACGCAGATCTACGAATTCCTTGCCGAGATGGCTGTCTTCGCCGTGGTGATGTGGACGTGGAAACATAAGAAGTTTTCCGGACAAGTCTTCGGGACATATGCGGTCCTTTATGGCATCGCGCGCTTCTGGCTGGAGTTCTATCGCGATGATCCGGAGCGGGGTTCGGTCTTCGGCGGCCTGATGACAGTGACGCAATTGATATCGATAGTGTTGGTCATCGTTGGCGGCATCATGTGGATGCGTTGGCAGCCAAAATCGGCGTCGGTTCCCGTCAGGGGCTAAAGCCCAAAATCAAAATTCACCCTGATGCAGGCCTGAAGGTCTGCTCCACCCGACATTCCCAAACACACTAAGCGGAACGGCCGATGCTGTTTCCACGTCTGCAGCGGTTAGAATGGAAGTAGATGCCAGCTCCAGCCAGCCAAACAGATTTCCAAGCGACAGCCGAAGATGCTGGTAAGCGTCTGGACCAGTTCGTCGTCTCGCAATTGGACGACGTGAGCCGCGCGCGTGTGCAGCAACTGATCGAGCAGGAAAAGGTCACAGTCAACGGAAAACCGGAGAAGGCCTCCTATCGCGTGCAGGACGGCGATGAGATCCAACTACTCGGGCCGGCAGTCCCGCCGCCTTTGAAAGCCACACCGGAAAACATTCCGCTCGACGTTGTCTACGAAGACGATTCCCTCGCCGTGATCAACAAACCTGCGGGGATGATGGTCCATGCGGGCGCGGGACACACCGCCAATGACGATGACGACGAAGAAGGCGACCCACGGACGCGGGGAACGCTGGTCAATGCGCTGCTTTATCGCTTCAACAAGCTGTCGCAAGAAGGTGGCGAGTTGCGTCCGGGGATCGTGCATCGGCTGGACAAAGAGACTAGCGGCCTCATCATTGTGGCCAAGAGCGATTCCGCGCACCGCAAGCTGGCGGAACAGTTTTCCAGCCGGGTGGTGAAGAAGAAGTACATTGCGCTGGTGCATGGCTGGCCTAAGCTGCCGCAGGGCACCATCAACGCGGCTATCGGACGCGACCGCTCGCGACGGCATCGGATGTCAACGCGGGGACGTGAGGGGCGGGACGCGGTCACACATTACAAAGTGCTGGAAGAACTGACCACGCCGTACGGCAAGTTTGCCCTGCTTGAAGTCACGATCGAAACCGGGCGCACACACCAGATCCGCGTGCATCTGGCTTCGTTGGGGCACGCCGTGGTGGGCGACACGCTTTATGGTTCGCCGCATGAGATTGCGCCGCTGAGCAGCGCCTACAATCGCGCGCAGCCCGCCGACACCAAAGCCACCCGCGATCGTGCGACGTCGGAGTTGACGCGGATGTTGACCGAGCAAGCAACCGGCGATGGCGCGCAAAAAGCTTCGAAGCAAAAGTCGTCCAAAAAGAAATCTAAGCTGAAGCAAGCCGAACCGGCGCGCAAGAGCATTCAACCGATATCGCTATCGCGGAATTTTCTTCACGCGGCGGCCCTGCAGTTCGTGCATCCTAAGTCGGGAAAGGCTATCAGTTTTGAGCGTCCTTTGCCGTCAGAGTTGGACGGCTTTCTGGCAGAGTTGCGGCATCTAACATAAAACACCGGAATATAATGATGGGGTCGATGAGAACTAATCGCATACGTTTTTCCTGGGCTTTGACGCTATTGGCCGCGGCAATCTTCGCCGGCAACGCCTTTGCCCAAACGCAAAATCCCGCACCTTCAGACTTGCCTTCTGCGCCGTCGGCCGTGGCAGCGCCGCCGAAGCAAGATGCGGCTCCTCCCCGGAAACCAGCGGCACAACAGCCAGCGGCGCCGTCAAAACCGGTATTGGAATCGCTGGAACCGAAGAAGAAGGAACCGGCTCCGCAACCAGAACAGCCGCAGGCTGCGCAAAAAGCCGGACCGGAGCCCGCACAAAACGGCGACAAGGCGCCGCTCACCGCCAAGGACTCGCCCAATCCGGACGACTTCACCCTCAAGAAAAAAGTGGAAGAGGTCAACGTCATATTTACCGTGACTGACAAGCACGGTCGGTTCATCAAAGATTTGAAGCAAGACGAATTCAGCGTAATGGACGACAAGCGCCCAGCAGAGGCAATTCGCAGTTTCGCTGCGGAAACGAACCTGCCGCTACGCGTGGGATTGCTTGTGGACGCCAGTAGCTCCATCCGCGACCGATTCAAATTTGAGCAGGAGTCGGCGATCGAGTTTTTGAACCAGATCATCCGTCCTGTGGATCAGGCATTCGTGCTTGGCTTTGATGCTACAGCGGAGGTCACGCAGGATTTCACCAGCCGTTCGGACAAGCTATCGTCCGGTGTGCGGATGCTGCGCCCCGGGGGCGGTACGGCGTTGTGGGACGCGGTTTACTACGCCTCTCGCGACAAGTTGATGAAACATCAGGACAAGCAGACTGTGCGCAAGGCGATCATCCTGCTCTCAGACGGCGATGACAATCAGAGCCGCACCACGCGCGAAGAAGCCATTGAGATGGCGCAGCGGGCTGAAGTAGTGGTCTACACCATCAGCACCAACCTGGCCGACAAAGGCAAGGGGGACAAGGAAATGGAACGTCTTGCGCAGGCCACGGGCGGACGGGCGTTCTTCCCGTTCAAGATCCAGGACGTTTCCAATGCGTTCTCTGAGATTCAAGAAGAGCTTCGCAGCCAGTATGCGTTGGCCTACAAGCCTGCGGACTTCAACGCTGATGGTCGATATCGGTCGATCGACATTTCCGCACGAAATAACAAACTGAGAGTGCGTTCGAGAAAGGGATACTTCGCGCCAAAGTCGTGAGGCGTTCGTTTCTGGTTTCTCGTTTCTCGTTAAAGGCGTGTGTTGCTGCTCATTAGTAATGAGCATTAAAAAGGACGCCGCCTTGGCTGTTGTGACAGCTTTCGGTTTTAACGAGAAACGAGAAACTAGAAACCGGTTTTAGCTTTTTGGAGCGTAATAGCCTTTTCGGGCCTGGACTTTTCCGCTCTTCGCGTGAATGTCCAACTGGCGGAATTTGCCGTCGTGCACCTGGTTGATGGGCGAATATCCGATCGTGTATTGGCTGCGCAGTTCGGCGGAGATCTGATCGAAAGCTTGCTGTAGTTTGTCCGAACGCGAACCCACGTCTATCGTGCGTCCACCGGTCTCTTCGGTGAGCTTGCGCATCTCTCGATCACCGCTGTACCCGAATCCCCCATAAAAACCGCGGTCGGCAATGAGCAGCACGTAGCAGATGGTGTCAGACTTCTGTGCCGATTCAATCGCATCCTGAATCCTGAGTTTGCTGCCCACATCCTCGCCGTCGGTCAGGATGATCATGGCCTTGCGTCCCACTTCGCGCGCGAGTTTTTCGTCAGCAGCAAGAAACACAGCGTCATAGAGCGCGGTACCCCGCGGACGACTACTGCTGGGAATGGGGCCGCCACCCATGCCGGGAACTCCGGTGCTGGCTCCGCCGGTATTGATGCGCACGCTGTTCAGCGCACGGGAGAGATCTCTCGATGAGTTGGTGAAGTCCTGCACCAATTCCACATTGACATCGAAATTAATGACAAAGGCCATGTCCTTTTGGCGAAGGATCTGTTTCAGGAATTCGCCTCCCACTTGCTGTTCCATGGGCAGAACGTTCTGCTGGCTTCCGCTGGTGTCTATAAGGATTCCCAAAGTCAGCGGAAGATTGGTTTCTGCCGAAAAGTATTTGACCTTCTGAAGCGCGCCGTCCTCTTTGATTTCGAAGTCGTCTTTAGAGAGGCCCGGAAGAAGAGCGCCGTGCTTGTCTTTTACGTTGAAAAAGATGTTTACGACGCTGACGTCCACCTTAAAGGTGTCCAACGGCTCCTGCTGGCTCTCCTTCGGAGTCGGAGGAATCGATTGTGGAGGAGTTTGTGCCAGGGCGACGCTGGCCAGCAATAGTGCTAAAGCTGCGAACGTTCCGAGAACGGTCGCTCGCGGAACCGCGGCGCGACGCAATTGATTGAATCTACTTCCCATGCCAGCCATCATATTTATTTGGTAGTCTTTACCTTACAACACAGTTTATAGCGATTAGACGCGCTAAATAACAAACCAGTGCAACCGAGTGGGAGCGAAAGTGCATTTGACCCGGAAGTCTTCCCGAATTACGGCTTTAGCTATTATCCTCGCTTTCGCGGCGATGGTGGGTTCTGCGCTGTTGGCCCAGCAGCAGATACCGGACGCTCCCTCAGCGACTCGGCCACCTCCGCCCAGCTTTCCCGCCGGAACCAAGCCTGCCCCGGCGAATCAGCAACGTCCGGATTCCTCGTCCTCAGATAACAGAAATGACGGAAACGGGACAACGCAGGCAGCGGCAGACCCGGCTGAATCGTCTTCGTCGTCGCCTTCAGACGTGAACGGCCCACCGCGCCAGCGCCCCAGAGGAGCTGACGACGATGGCCGCGACCAGTTCAGGATCAGCGTTGGCGTGAACTTTGTGACCGTCCCCGTCACCGTGAAGGACGAGGATGGACGGCTGGTTCCCGGTCTTCTGCGAAAGGATTTTGCCATTTACGAGGATGGCGCACCGCAGCCGCTGAAGCTCTTCACCAGCGATCCGTTTCCACTTTCGGCGGCGTTGATCATCGACCAGGGTATGTCAGACACGGCGATGAAAAAGATCAACGAATCCCTGCCCGCTATCACCGGCGCTTTTAGCCAGTTCGATGAGGTCGCGCTATACACCTATGGCGACACGGTGCAAAAAGTAAGCGATTTCAACGCTGTCAGCGACCTGCTCACGGGACAGCTTCGCCGGGTGAAACGTCAGGGGAGCACCGGCGGCGTGCCTGTGGTTTCAGGGCCAATGGCTACGGGGCCCACCGTGAATGGACATCCTCTGGATCCGGGTACTCCCCAGGTCCGCACTCCGGTAAAAGAAGACCACGTGCTGAATGATGCGGTTCTGCGGGCGGCTTCGGACTTGACCAAGCGAAATGCAGCACGAAGAAAGATCATTTTCATTATCAGCGACGGCAAAGAAGGTGGGAGCCGTGCCAGTTACAACGACGTGTTGAAGGTATTGCTCTCCCATGAGATCGCTGTCTATGGCATTGGCGTGGACTCGGCGGCGATTCCCGGCTACAACAAAGCGTCCAGGGTGCACCTGCCGTTCACCGCTTTTGGCAATATTCTGCCGAAGTATTCGTCGGCAACCGGTGGCGAATACTTCGCGGAGTTCACGCGCAAGGCCATTGAGGACACGTATTCCCGGGTCACCGAAGTAGCGCGCAACCAGTACACGCTGGGATACACCATGCGGGCGACCCCGGCGAGCAACTACCGGACGATTGAAGTCCGGGTAAAACGGCCGGGATTGAAGGTCTATGCCAAAGACGGGTACTATCCGCTCCCGCCACAGCGGATGAATCCATAGCCGGAACTGGCCCTGAGTGCATGTGACTTTAGTAAGCCACTACTGAGCAGAATACGTTTGAAGACCTCATGGCAGGCGGTAGAATGAAGTCGCTGCTATTGTGATATAAAAGAATCACTTAGCAGAGTTTCTGTTTCGGAATCCCCTCGCGTCAGCACTTCGTCTTCGTGTCTGCGCGACCCGACTGAGGCAAAGGTCTTGAGTTTCATCAACTTCGCGGCACGAGAAATAAACTGCAAAATCGTCTATTACGGCGCTGGCCTTGGTGGCAAGACCACCAACCTGCAGGTTATTTTTGACAAGACCAGTGACAAGCAGAAGGGCAAGATGATCTCGCTTGCCACCGAAAGTGACCGCACCCTCTTCTTCGACTTCCTTCCCCTCGACCTGGGCACAGTGCGCGGATTCAAGACGCGCTTCCACCTTTACACCGTCCCCGGACAAGTCTTCTATGACGCCAGTCGCAAACTGATCCTGCGCGGCGTGGATGGCGTGGTCTTCGTCGCCGATTCCCAGGAAGAGCGCATGGACGCCAACCTGGAAGCCCTGGACAACCTTCAGAACAATCTCAAGGAACACAACTACGAGCTGGCTAAGATCCCTTACGTCCTGCAATTGAATAAGCGTGATCTTCCGAATGTCCTGCCTGTAGACGCACTCAAGAAAGAACTCCTGAAAAAAGGTGAGCCTGTATTTGAGGCCGTCGCTTACAGCGGCACCGGCGTCTTCGAGACGTTGAAGGAAGTTGCGCGACAGGTGTTGGTGGAGTTGAAGAAGGGCTAGTTCAATCCCAAATACTTGGCTTCAAGTTCTAATTCCTTACGCCAGTCATTCCGTTCGAGCCATGATTGACACCGTGTGTATCGACAGTCCAGAGGCCCTTTCAAGGTTCGTCTTTCAAGTGGATCGCCTCCACGATGCGCTTCTGCATGAAGCCGTCTTGCTCCACCCAGGTTACGTGGATCAAGACCGGAAGATGTGGCGGGACGCAGAGCTTCCAAACGCAAGACTAATTTTTCAGTCGCAGTCTCCTGATTTTTCTGCTGTGCGGGTGAATCTTAGCGGCATCACCCGATTTCGGCTCGATCCACAGCTTGAGTTTCAACTAGAAGCCGAATTCGACGAGGATGAATTAGTCTTCTACCCCTCAGGCAAGTCAAATGCGGATCGGTCTGAAATTCGCGCTGCTCACGGTGAATACAAGATTCTTGGGCAACAGTTTCTGGGCAGCGAATATAAACTAGCTCATTCTCCTGAGTAGAAACAACTGATAAGAAATCCTACCTTCAATCCGCAAAGCCCTGCGGTGCTGTGAACCCTCCAACCTCTCGTGCTAGCAACTCCGCAAATGTGATGGTCGTTGCATCCTCCCAGTAAGGTCCCATGATCTGAATCCCGACCGGCAGGCCCGATTGCGTTCGGCCTACTGGCGCAACCGTCGCTGGACAACCGGTAAGTGTAGCCGGAGCAACCCAGTTGATCAGATCCATATATCGGCGTGCGCCATTCGACGTAAGAATGGATCGCCGGTCCTGCGGTTCGCTATGGTCGTGCGGGAACGCCGCTGAGAACGCCACGGGTGAAAGAAAAACATCAACCTCATTGAAGTACGCCTGCCACTGCCCGCGATACGCGAGCCGACGGAAGTTTTGCTTCTGCCAATCGGCAAATGAGCTAAGAGCGCCAGAGTTTGCACTCTCCATCATGCTGGCAAACTCTTTGCGCTGCCTCTCTTGCTCCTGCGGAGGAGCCGTGCTGTAGAAGAACGCCTCGAGATGAAAGAGGTAAGTGCGCAGCAATTCCGCAGACTGCACACCAGCGGGCCATCCCGGTTTCAGCTTGGCTCCGGCGCGGGTCAGACTATCGACTGTTTTCTCTAGAAGCGCCTTGACCTCCGGTGTAGGCGGAGCGAATGGATCGTCAAGAACATATCCCACTCGAAAATCTTTTAGATTTCTGGCGCGCGGAGCTGGTAGTTCCCACTTCCATGCCTTGGCGTCCCAGCCTGTTGGACCGCCGAGCACTTTCATTGCGGCGAGCAGATCGCTTGCGCTGCGTGCAATAGGACCAGCGACAGCCAGCAGTGTTGAGAAATCGGGCGCGCCAGATTCGCCTCCCGGCAGATGCCCCCGCAGGTTCACCAGATCCAGAGTTGGCTTGTGTCCGAAGATTCCACAGAAGTGTGCGGGAACACGAATAGAACCGCCGATGTCGCTGCCAACGCTCAGATATCCGAGGCCCGCCGCCAACGCTGCAGCCGTGCCTCCGGAAGAACCGCCAGGTGTTCTTTTTGTGTCCCAAGGATTGTTGGTGGTGCCGTAGATCGAATTGTATGTCTGCCAATCGCCAAGATTGATGGGGACATTGGTTGCGCCGATCAACACCGCGCCTGCGCCCAACAGCCGATCCACTACTTCTGAGTTCCTGGGAGCTTTGGAATTGCGGAGTTGAGGAATACCCCAAGTGCAGGGATGGCCGGCTACGGCAAAACTTTCTTTGACGTGAATGGGGACGCCGTGAAAAACCCCCAGCGAACGGCCTTGGGATTGGGCCTCGTCCGCTTTTTTCGCCTGGAGCAATGCGTCTTCGCGAAGCTGATAGGCGAATGCATTGAGCTGCGGATTGTAACGGTCAATCCGCTCGAAGACCCGCTTTGTGAGTTCGACGGACGAGACTTCCTTTTTTCGAATGGCCTCCGCCGCCTGCAGTGCGGAAGCGAAATCAAGGTCCTGGGCATTCGTGCCTGAGGACGCTGTCGTTATCGCGTCGTCATGTTTGCGAGCGCCGAGTTCAGAAATCTTTAAATCTGGTAGCGCATTGGCTGCGATCGCCAGAGGTAGAGTAGCAAGGAAGTCACGTCTATCCATCGCGAAATCCTATCTGGCGTTCGTGAACGGCGCAACAGAATTGGAAACGCGCCCAGGTTTAGAAATTTCCTAACCCTCTGAGCGCTTTTCTGAGGAACTCACACTACCATCTTGCCAAACTGTCTCGCTGCGAGCAGCAAGACCACGACTCCCATCACAAACAGCACTGCTGCGTTCTCCCAAAGCTGGAAGAATCCCGCCCCACGCAGGATCACGCCGCGAAAGGTGTCGATCATGTAAGTGGCTGGCACCAGATGGCTCAGTCCGTAAAAAATAGCGGGCATGTTGTCGCGCGGGAAGACGTATCCCGAAAGGAAAATACTGGGCAGGAGGATGCCCATGGAGGATTGCATCGCCTCCGCCTGGGAATTCGCCTTCACTGATATCAACATCCCCAATGCGAGGTTCACGAACAGATATGAGAGTGACAGCAGCACCAGCAAGATCACGCTGCCGCTGATGGCCACTGAAAACAGGTATCGCATGAAGGTGAGCAGGAGAGTGAGTTCAACCAGCGCCAGCACAAAGTACGGCATCATCTTGCCCATCATGAGGCCCAGCGGCTTGATGGGAGTGACCATCAGCTGCTCCAGCGTTCCGCGCTCCTTCTCGCGTACGACCGAAAATGCGGTGAGCATGGTGGTGATCATCAGCAACATTACGGCGATGAGTCCCGGCAGAAAGAAATTTGGCGAGCGGGAGTCCGGATTGAACATCACTTTTGGCCGGACTTCTATAGCAGCCGCAGTTGAAGCGGGGAGCATGCGCCTCAGCGATTCATCCAGTCCGATGGCAGTGGCGACATTAAGCGCCTGCCCGGCAACCGCTGACTCCGATCCATCCACCATGACCATGATCTGCGCGCTGCGATGCGCGAGCAGGTCGCGGTCAAAATCAATGGGGATCTCAACACCGACGCGCGCGCGCCCAGCGATCATCTCTTCGTTCAACTCCTTTTCCGAGTGAACGAATTTATAAATTCGAAATGTATCCGAGTTGCGGAAGCGGTCGAGAAACGCTCGGCTCTCCGAACTCCCCGGCACTGATGCCGTGCCTTCTAGAATCCCGCTCTGGTCGTAAACGACGGTCTTTACCTGGCGGACGTTGGTGTCAACGGCAGCGCCAAGAATGATCATCTCGCCGATGGGCACGATGAGCGCGAACATGATGGCCATGGAGTCGCGCCGCATATGCAGCACTTCCTTGTAGAAGACTGCGATGAAGCCACGAAAAGGAGCAAAAAGATTACGCACCGACGGCCTCCCCAATCTCGCGTTGACGCCGTACCGTCAGCTCAACAAAAACATCTTCGAGGTCGGCAACGAGCGGCCTGATCTCCTCTACCTGCACGCCTTTCGCTGCAAGGTCAGCGACGATCTGGTCGGATGTCACGTGGTCGTCGACGAGCGCGTGGATGGCACGTCCGAAAATCGTGGCGCTCTTCAGGTACGGCAACGCGCGCGCCTTGCGCAGCGCGGATGTGACCTCGCGAGTGCTGATCTCGAATCTGTGCGTGCCCGCGGGTGATGCTTCGGGCAGCTCGCGCAGTGAATCAGGAGTGCCGTCCGCGATCAGCTTTCCGTAATAAACGTACGCAAGGTGGCTGCACCGCTCGGCTTCGTCCATGTAATGCGTGGTCACAAAAAACGTGATGCCCTGCCCGGAGAGGTCGAACAACAGATCCCAGAGACGTCGCCGCGCAACGGGATCGATACCCGCAGTAGGCTCGTCAAGGAACATGATCTTGGGATCGTGCAGCATGGCGCAGCCGAGCGCCAGCCGCTGCTTCCATCCACCGGAGAGCCGGGCGGCGAGTCGATCTGTATAGGGCTGAAGTGCGTTGCGATCGATGGTCTTCGCAATCTTTTCTTCAAGCAGTCTTCCCTGCAATCCGTAAACGCGACCGTAGAAACGCAGGTTCTCGAGCACGGTGAGGTCGTCATAAAGACTGAACTTCTGGCTCATGTAGCCGATGCGCAGCCGTACTTCTTCCGGATCTTTGCGAACATCGAGCCCGTCAACAAACGCGTCGCCTTCGCTCAGGGCGAGAATCCCCGTAAGCATTTTGATAATGGTGGTCTTGCCGCTGCCATTAGGGCCGAGAAGTCCGAAGACTTCGCCCTTCTCCACGTTGAAACTGACGTGATCGACAGCGGTGAAATCGCCAAAGCGCCGCGTCAGGTCTTTTGTGACGATCGCGGACATTACTTGGCCTCCAGGAATTTCACGTCTGCATTGATGCCGGCGCGGAGTTTGTTCTCGTGATTGTCGACGCGGAGTTTTACTCCGATGACCTGGTGCTCGCGCTCTTCGGCAGTCTGCACGTTGCGCGGCAGGAATTCCGCCTTCTGCCTGATCTGCTCGACCGTCGCGGAGAACGGCGTTTTCGGAAAGGCGTCGACTGTGACCTCCGCTTTTTGTCCTATTCGGATCATCCCGATGCGGTCTTGCGGAACGTAGACCATTACAAAGAGTTGATCGAATTCAAGAAGCCGCGCGATGCGCGTGTCCGCCGCAACCAGATTGCCGGGACGCAGGTCCATGACTTCTACGACGGCGGCAGCGGGCGATCGCACTTCCCGCTCGGCGTAACGCGCGTCAGCTTCTTTCAGCTCGCCTTCCGAGCGCAGTACCTCAGCTTTTGCAGCCGCTATCTCCTCACTACGAAATCCTTTTTCCATTCTTTGCTGGACTGCACCGGCCTGCTGCAACAATCGCTGCGCGGCTTGGACGCTGTGCTCCGCACTCTCCACTTGGGCCTTCGCGCTGTCGCGCCGCATCTCGGCGTCGTCACGTTGCTGCTTGGAGACAACATCGCGATTTGCCAATCCGTCATAGCGGACGAAGTTCACCTCGGCGTTGGAGTACTCTGCGCGGGCGCGGGCGACATCCGCGCGGGCCCGAGCGACTTCAGCAGTGCGGTCATCCGTTGCTGCACGGGATTCGCTCACTTCTTCGGGACGGTTCCCGCTAAGCATCTTGTCGTAATTCGCATGCGCCTGCGCGAGGTGTCCGCGGGCTTGCAGAAGGCGGCCTTCCAATTCGTCGGAATCGAATGTGACCAGTAGTTGATTGGGCTGCACGAGATCGCCCTCTTGCGCGAGGACTCGGATGATGCGTCCGCCGACTTTAGAGCCGACCTCGACGTTACGTGCTTCCAACGTGCCCGAGGCGATGAGGTCTTTGTTCTTGTCCCGGAACCACGAGGGTGCGATCAATATCGCGGCCACTATCAGGATGACGGGGATGATGAAGAATTTGCGGTTCATATCATGCACTTCACTTTCTCTTGGCCTTCTTCTGCTTCTGTTTTGCGCTGGAGGGTCGAGTTGCGGCCCCGTTCCAAAACAGTTCGAACATCGCGTCGAGCCACTCCTGGAGATCTTCCTTGCCGCCGTTAATGCTGTACAAGACTTGTGTGCCAAAGATGAATTGTTGAAAATTGCGGGCCAATATCTCCACCGGGACATCTGTGCGCACCTGATTCATTCGCAAACCCTGTTCCAGAATGCGCGTGACCGCCCCTCGAGCTCGCTTCACCAGCGACTCAAAAGCAGTGCCGATGAGCGGCTCCGTCATGGCAATGCCAATGACGTTCCTCAAAATGTTAGGACGGCCGTGCGCAGTCACAATCCTCCGGGCGAATGCGCGAAGATGAGCACGCACATCGGTGACCTCTCGTGCCTCCCGCTCCAAATGATCGAATTCCACGCGCAACATGCCGAACAGACTCAGCAGGATGTGGTCTTTGCTGGGAAAATAATTGAAGAATGTCCCTTTGCCGACGTCCGCGGCTTCGGTGATCTGCTCGACGGTTGTGGAAGTGTATCCCTGTTTTTCAAACAGGCGCACGGCTGCGGAGAGGATCCGCTGTTCCGTTTCCTCGCGGCGTCTTTGTCTTCTTCCAGGAACTTGCAGTCTCGTAGCTAGACTCATAGTCAAAAATGACTATAGGTCATGTTTGGAGATACAGTCAAGTCTCTGACACAAAACAAAAAAAGGCCGCAATAATGCGGCTGGGGGAACAAGATGTGGGCCTACACGCCCCCACTCTCAACGCCTATTTGCAATGACTGACACTGGTGTTAATTAGTGCCAAAACGCCCACGCCTCCCAAAACGATCATGTTCAGCATTCGCAAGCCTTTTTCACGTTTGTGAATGGTAGACCTGATGCCTTCTACGGCTTTTATGTCCACAATCAAAGCGCCGATAAAAGTGAGCCCAACCATTAACTTTGGCATGCACGGATCAATAAAAGCCAACAAACACAGCGCCGTGCTTGCAAAAATAATTGCAGTATATCCCGCGATAACTGAATGTTTGCTGTGCAATCCAAATCTCCGTCTCAGCTCAACAGCGTAGGAGGGAGCTTGTTCCCCTTGAAATCAGGGATGCACACATCGAACTATCGCGTCTTCAAACTGCGCAACATCTTGTCGAAGGTGGGCTGGAGCGATGCGAAGTCCTGGTCGGGAGCGATGAAGACGAAATAATGCACAGACCCGTCCTGGCGTTGAGTGGCCACCAGCCAGTCGCGTTCCCGTTCCGCCCGGTTGTTCTGGTCTTTCAATGGCGACGGGCCCATCAACATGACTGACTTCGCGGGCCGTCCATTCACGGTCAAGTTTTCCTCGCTGCCGGTGGTGCGCAGATCGGGATTTGATTGCCGCAACTGGTCGAGCAGCTGGTGAGTGGCGTCGTCAAGAGCATTGCTGTTGCCCCGATTCTCCGGCTGGAAGCCGCTGATGATAGCGCCGTAGGCAATGGCATCGCCAGCTAGCCCGCTCTTGGGCGCGATGGTCACTTCGGAATTGGCATCGCCAAAGACCTGCCAGTTTGACGGATACGCGACCGAGTACGCAGAGTGATTGAAGGTCTGGAACTGTCCGCTGGGCGTAATGTCAGAGCCGCGCGAAATCGGTGGGTTCGAAACCGCACCTTGCCCCTTCTGCTGGTCTTGGATCTCCTGGGCGGTGAGAGCTTTCATTCCTCCCACTTTGTTCTTGATCTGGCGGAACTCCGCGCTGTCCTGCCTGTATGTCATCGGTGACAACGTTTGAATCTCATTCGCCACCGACTGCGCTCGATTGCCCGGATTCGGGTGGTCACTCATGAACTGCGCCCCGCGCGCTCCGCCCTCTTCGTCCAGCTTGTGAAAGAAATCCACCATGGCCCGGGGATTATAGCCAGCGTCATGCATGATGCCGGTGCCGACGAGGTCTGCCTGATTTTCCGCGTCGCGCGAATATTTCAGGAAGATCGACCCCAAGCCGATGGAACCGACCATCTGCGCCAACTGCGATCCGGTTCCCCTGCCCATCACTCCGCCGAGTATTGCCAATGGCGCTTGCGCCAGCATCTGTTTGCTGGCCATGTTGGTGCTGTGACGCATGATGACGTGTCCCATCTCGTGCGCCATCACGCCCGCGAGTTGGGCTTCGTTGTCCGCAGCTTGGATGGTGCCCAGGTTGATATGGATGGGGCCGCCGGGGAGCGCGAATGCGTTGATGTCCTTCTGGTTCACGATCTTGAACGTGTAGGGATACTTCGGCCCGGGAGCAACCGCAACCAGGCGCGCGCCCAGATTCTGGATGTAGCGATTCAGGGCGGGGTCATTGACGATAGGAAGTTGCTTATCTACCTTGGCGCCTTCCTCTTGTCCAACCTGGACCTCCTGGTCGAGGGAGAAGAAGTTGGGCCTGCCCGGCTTTGGCTCAAAGCGCGCATACAGCGGCAGCGCGATAGCGACGGCGAGTAATGCGGCGACTAGTCTTGCATTTCGTGAATGGTTCATCTCAAACTTGCTCCGATCGTAAAAACACGAAATCTATGCGAAGCGATACGGGTGCAGCGTCCTGGTTCCAGGGTATGAAAACTTAGATGCTGAAAGAGAGCTGACCCGTTTTCTGCAAGAACAAAGGGTGCCTTTGTTCAGGCACCCTTGAAGGTGAATATAGCAAAACCCCGGTTTCCCCGCCCAACCACTACCCGAGTTTTTCCAGGATCGGCGACGCCCCAAATTCTTTGCGGCCGCCCCGGGTGGCTCGGGCGGCGGCCGAAGCCGCTACGCCTTCCTGTCCATACTTTTCGAGCAGCACCGGAACCAGTGCGCCTTCCGCCTCTTTGGTGAAGGTCATGCGCCCGTCGACGCGGTCAATGCGGATGAAGTCGCCCAGTTTCACTTGCCCGGTCGCCACCAGATTGGCTAGCGGAAAGACGATGTTCTTTTCGATGGAGCGTTTCAAATGCCGCGCACCATACTTCGCGTCAGTACCTTCTTCGAGCAGGAAGGTCTTGACCGCGGGCGTGCAACTGAAGACGAACTGGCTGTTCCCCGTCGCCTGAAGGATGCGCTGCTGCACCATCCCGAGTTCGATCTCCAGTATCTGCTCGAGATGCGACGGCCGAAGCATATTGAACACTACCGTCTTGTCGATGCGGTTCATGAACTCGGGGGAGAACTTACGTCGAGCCGCGTCAACGGCAGTGCGCGTGAGTTTTTCGTCCATGCGGTTGTCGAGGTGTCCGGGCTTCTGCGCGAACCCCAGACCGCCGTTCAGGAGTTCATTCATCTCTCCCGCGCCCAGGTTCGAGGTCATGAAGATCATGCATTGCGAAAGATCGACACGACGGTTGTCCCCCAACGTGAGCGTGGCTTTGTCGAGGATGCCGAGGAGCAATTGCCAGAGCGCGTCGCTGGCTTTCTCGATCTCGTCGAAAAGCAACAGGGAAAGCTTGAGTCGCTCGGTTTGATGTTGGTTGAGCGCTTCCTGCGTGAGCAGAGGATGAGTCTCCCTGTGCCCCAGGTATCCCGGTGGCGATCCGATGAGTTTGGCGATCTCATGGCTGTGCTGGAATTCGGCGCAGTCGATCTTCACCACGGCGCGCGCGTCCCCGAAGAGCGACTCCGCCATGGCTTCCACCACGCGTGTCTTCCCCGAGCCGGTTGGGCCGAGAAACAAGAAATTTCCCACCGGACGGCTGGGCGCATTCAAGCCGGCGAGGAACATCTGATAGATCTCAGCTACTTTTTCAATGGCGGAATCCTGTCCTACAATCTTTCGCCGCAACGCGAGTTCAAAGTTTTGGGCGTCAGTACTGCGCAGGGTAGGATCTAAAGCGGTATTAAGACCGGTTTTCATAAATCTTTGGCCTTCTCACTGATTGGCCAACGCCGCGCATCAACGTACCAGAGCGGGCCGTTCAATCTCATGAGATGGAAATGCGAGGCGCAGAGTTGTAAGTTCACCAATTTAGGCACGTTGCCGAAATTTGCCAATAAATAAACTTGGATGTACGCACAACCTCTTAGCTTTGCACAATTTCTCACGCGAGTAGCCCTTTAGTAACCCTGCGGAAGCGTTACCCGCAGATGAAGCGTGTTACTATCGCGCCAGAATCGAAATCAGGTCGGCCGGGAATGATCTTTCGTCGCAATAATTCTTCTACTTCTTCCTCACACTCAGGCTTTATCGGATTAATCGCAGGTGTTACTGCACTCGCCATCTGCGAGATCTCGCTGATTGCTTGTTCCGGCGCTGATACCCGGGCTAATGCGCAGAGCGCACCCGCAGCCACCACCCAGGTAGCCTCGCAAATCGCGGCGCAGAACCCTTTGTCTGCGCCGAGTTACACGGTAAAGCGCGGCGATTCTACCCTGCTGCTCGCACGCAGATTTCTTTCGCAATCTTCGCTCATGACAGTTGCGGAACTCGAGGCGGCCATTCGCGACGCCAACGGATTGAAGAAGGGATCAGCGCTCAAGCCAGGCTCGCAACTAACGATTCCCACCCTGGAGAAGCAGCCTGTTGAGGAGAAGCCCCGCTCAACGGCGAAGGATGCTGACGTACGCGCGATTTATTTAACAGGAACAATGGCGGGAAGCGTTCAAGGGATGCGCCTGGTCCATCGATGGCGCGAACTTGGCGGAAACGCGGTGGTCTTCGATATAAAGGACAGCGACGGCAGCCTCAGCGTGCCCTTCAGCCATCCTCTTGCGCCTAAGAACCGGCCCAGCATCAGCAATCTTCCCAAGTACGTCCGCTTCCTGCACTCGGAGAACATACACGCCATTGCGCGAATAGCTCTCTTCCGCGACGAGAACATTGCGCAGAAACATTCCGAGCTCGCGGTACGCTCACGATCGAATCCCGCCGAGCCATGGCGCGAGAATGGAAAGCTGGTTTGGACGGACTCGTCGAATCCTGAAGTCCAAGCCTACAACATTGCTTTAGCCAAGTTCGTGGCGCAATCCGGCGCAGATGAGATTCAGTTCGACTACGTCCGCTTCCCTGCTGAAGGCAATCAGAAGGACGCACTCTTCGCCTTCGAAGCAAAGGCAGCAAACCCGACTCCGCTGCCTGCGATGCAGCGCAAAGACGTGATTGCGAATTTTCTCGACAAGGCCTATTCGGAATTGCATCCGCTGGGCGTCCTGGTATCAGTGGACGTCTTTGGCGTGATGGCGTGGCAGCGAAACGTTGACCTTGCGCACACCGGACAGGACATCGTTCTCATGGCGAAACACTGCGATGTGCTCTCGCCGATGATCTATCCATCGCACTTCTTCGGCATGGACGGCTACGCGTTGCCCGGCGATGCGCCTGAACACTTCATCTCCACTTCCATGGCGCGGTTTGAAAAAGTGACGGAAGGCTCGGGAGTTGTGATCCGTCCGTGGCTTCAGGCATTCGCATGGAAGACGAAAACATATTCGCCGGATTACATCCGTGCCCAAGTGGCAACTTCCAAGCAACAGGGCGGAATCGGATTCCTGTTGTGGAATGCGCGCAACGACTACTCCAAACCATTCGCCGCTATGCCTGTCATGACCGCTGCCGCTGATCGCTACTTCGGAAAACGCGCCGTGGCGGCGCTCGCACCGAATGTGGCTGCTGCAACGGAAGTCGCTGCGCCTGCGAAACTCGCCTTGCCGGAATCCTCAACAGTGGAACAGAAGAGCCGGCCTGCTGCGACTCCGCCGCAAAAAGCTCATCACTAGCTCGAATCTTCGACGAGTAATCCTCATCTAAACTTTGCTGGTGCGCCATCTCGCGTCAGCTATAATTGTCTGTTCGCCTCGATAGCACACTCGACGATAAAATGTGAGTAGAATCATGCGAGAACGGCGCGGCGGAATGCAGTCACCTTCGTTAAGGAGCAACATCGATGCCAATCAGTCCTGCAGAAAAAATCTGGCACAACGGGAAACTCATTCCGTGGAATGACGCGAAGATCCACATCATGTCGCATGTCGTCAACTATGGGTCTTCCGTTTTTGAGGGCGTCCGCTGCTACCTGCAACCGGGCGGCCCGGCCATCTTCCGCGCTGCCGAACACGCGCAGCGGCTACTGGATTCCGCAAAGATCTACCGCATCGAACACAAGTACTCGCGCGAAGATATCGTCAACGCAATGGTGGAAGTTGTCGGCGTGAACGGGATTTTTCCGTGCTATATCCGTCCTCTGATCTTTCGCGGATACGGCGAAGTCGGAGTGAACCCTAAGGGTTCGCCGACAGAGGTTTACATCGCTAATTATTCCTGGGGCAAGTACCTGGGACACGGCAACCCCGAAGAAGGCGTGGATGTCTGCATCTCGTCCTGGAACCGCCTGGCACCGAACACGATGCCGGCGATGGCGAAAGCTGGCGCGAACTACATGAACTCGCAGCTCATCAAGATGGAAGCTATCGCCAACGGATACGTTGAGGGCATTGGCCTCGATGTGAACGGCTACGTCAGCGAGGGCTCCGGAGAAAATCTCTTCCTCGTAAAGAACGGCACTATCATCACTGCGCCGCTGGGCTGCTCCGTGCTGCCCGGCATCACGCGTGATTCAGTCTTGAAGCTCGCCAAAGATTTGGGCATCCCGCTTGTAGAACAGATGATCCCACGCGAAATGCTCTACATCGCCGACGAAGTCTTCTTCAGCGGCACCGCTGCGGAGATCACGCCTATCAACTCCGTGGATCGTATCGTCGTCGGCAAAGGCAATGCCGGGCCGATCACGCGCGCGCTGCAGAAAGATTTCTATGACATCGTTCACGGCAAAGTGGCCGACCGCTACAACTGGTTCACTCCGGTGCCTGTGAAACAGACCGTGGGTGTTTAGAACTCAAAGGATTTCGTAATCAGAGGCGCTGCTCATGCAGCGCCTTCATTTTTTAACGCGCAAACCAACGGGGCAACGTCCTCCACGGATGGTACTAACTAGAAATCGGACATGTACTCAAGAGTAATCTTCCGGCGCTGCAAGCCGCGCAGGACGGATTCATGCGCTTCCCCAAGAAATAGGTATAAAGGCCTAGTCACGCCGAAGATTCCCGCACAATTTCCTTCATTGCTCGCGGGATATTCCCGGCATATAATCGCGGTACTCTGGAGCCAGTTTCTCGTTTCTAGCTTCTCTTTTCTGGCTCCCGTTTCTGCGAAATCAGCGGGCCTATGAAATACGTGTCTCAGACCGAAACTCGGATGCCTGCGGCGAAGGCGATTGCCTGTGCCCTGTTCGGCTTGGCCGTCACTTCCCTGCCTGCTTGGGCGGGCGATGGCATCGTCGCCGTCCGTCAGAACGGACGCGTGGTCTTCGTGAATGACGAAGCCCCGGTCACGGCAAAATCGCCGGCTACTGCAACCACTACGCCAAGCACTCGACGTCTGGTTTACTGGAGCAACGTGGAGCATCGCTGGAAACGGGTTCCGCCACCATCGCGTGCGGCAATGCGCAGCGCACAATCAGCGGCGAAAGAAGTAGCGGAGATGGTTTCCGTCTCACCCCGGCTCAGTGGCGACGCCAATGTC
>JAOAPH010000167.1 GCA_025462835.1 Candidatus Angelobacter sp.
TCGGCGAGGCGCGGAGTGCTTTGATATAATTTTGAGAGTCCCGCAATCAGTGGCGCTATCGTCTAGGGGTTAGGACGTGAGATTCTCAATCTTAAAACACGGGTTCGATTCCCGTTAGCGCTACCAAACCTTCCTTTTGTGTTCCTTCTCTCTCCAACTCAAAGAAAATTAAACTAGTTTGCTCGGTTCGATAAACTCCGTCAGCAAATGTGACTCCTCTTGGAAAAAGCACGTGTTGCAGCCGTTGTTTTTGCTCAAGATTAGATTCGCTCCACATGGTGGCGGCATTCAGCATCACAAAATTCGCAAAGGTTAGCGCAGCTTCGATGTCAAAGTCTTCAAGCTGTGCCGCCTGCCCTTCGATCTCGGCAATCATCATTTCCTCTTTTAGCTTATCTGCATATTCCCGGTAGGTAGCTTCGCCGATTACTCTGCGAAAAATCAACGCTTCTTCGAGCTGTCCCTGCCTTTCGCGGAGAGCCGAAATCTTCTGCTGTGCCGCTTTGTACTGTGCAGCCGCGTGCACTTGTCGATCTTTCCAGAGGTCAAGGACGACCTCGGCAAAAAGCTTCCGATAAGCTGGCTTGGGTTGCAATTGCTTCAAGAATTCCAAGAAGTGCATTTCCAACTGCTCACGCCTGATGTTCATGGGCTTGAGATTTTTACTTTGTCGGGAATCGCAATGCCTATTTGGGCAGCGATAGTATGGATAAGTCTGGTTGCGCCCTTTCGACCAACTGGCGGTTAGCGGACGGTCACAATATCCACACCGGACGAAATTGCGCAAAGGAAAATCTGGATTGTTTCGTTGGCGAGGAGTGATCGAGAGTCGTTTTCCGCTGAGAAGGGCTTGGACTTGCGCAAAGATCTCATCGGTTACTAGTGGCGGGAAAGTTGCGGATTCACTCACTTCCCAAGATTCAACCACCAACCGCCCGATGTAAGTTGGTCTTCGCAATAGCTGAACAAAGGTTTGAAGGCTCACCTTTTTTCCAGCCTTAGTTCGCAGACCGCACTTTGTAACGATCTCCAAAACTTGTTTCTTGGTGTACAACCCTGACGCGTACAATTCAAAGGCCTGTCGGATGAATGCAGCTCGCTCAGGATCTGGTAGAAGCGTTTTTTCGCCCGTTGCCGATTTTCCGTTTAGATAGCCAAGAGGAGCTTTGAATGTCCAACCTCCCCTCGCCAACCTAGCCTTCATGCCTATGACACTTCTTTCTTTACGATGGGCGTTGTCCAATTCCGCCACCGCCGATAGAAGGGTCCCAACGAACCGCCCCGTTGCTGATTCATCTATGTTTTGCGTTACTGATCGTAACTTCACGCCCATGGTTTCGAGCATGAGTTGAAGCTGGGCGTGATCACTGTTTCTTCTGGCGAATCGGTCGACAGCATAAATAATCACGTAATCCGGCTTTTGTTGTTTGCAGTCCAGGAGCATCCGATTTAACTGTGTACGATCAGCCGTCTTAGCAGACTCACCTTCTTCCCTGAACAATCCGATTACTTCCATTTCGTTTTTGCGACAATATTCCCGGCATGCAATCTCCTGGCTCTGCAAACTAAGATTGCTTACCTGCTGTGCACTTGAGACGCGAACGTAAATGAATGCCTTCCGAATTCGGTTACTGGATTCGGGCTTTGCCTTTTTCGCTAACATGAGTCCATTCCAAAATAGCTCTTCGTTCTGCCTCTTCTCGGGTAATTCCACCTTCGTATTGCAGTATCGCTGCTCTCTCCTCTGCTTCGTAACGATCTGGTTCAGGAATCACGTGCAACACGCCCTCTCGTCGACTTTCTACATTTTCTTTTTGAGAGTGGTGAAGTGCAATGTCGGCAAGGCTGACGAGTCGGTCGCGTAAGGCTATGAGTTCGTCGTCCGTAAAACGGTTTCCATTCGACAGCAGTTTTCGACACCTTTCTAAGCTGATCACGCAAAGCACCCTCGGCGCATAGCAATGCGCCCGTTGCCCCGCTGCTCAGCTTGCTGCTGCTGCTTTGGGTACTCATTGTGAAATTACCTGTGTCCGTCAAACGGTCAGTTTTGCGACTGTTGCGAGCGACGGTCATTTACTCTTCTTTATTCAATTTAACTTTGACAACGACGGTCGGCACCTTCTTGCCCTTACCTTCAACTCTTTGGGAAACGCTGCGGGTTATTCGTGTAATGTGGCCTCCATGCTTTTTCGTAATAAGGGTCTGGTAATCCTCATCCCCGAGAAGCTCGTTCAAATCGGTGCCGGGTACAACGTCACGCTCGATCTCCAATTCGAGATCACCTGAGGATTTTCTCTTCATCTTTAGAGAACTGAATCCCAGACGCATGATGCGCAGCACTTCTGCTTCTTGCGCGTCCTGCGCCCGATGAAGAGCGTCAGCCCGCCCCAGTGCCTCATACACCTCCTCCGCAATTTCCAACTGGATTTTTTCTGTCAGCACCACCGACAAAACCTTGTTTACGAGCGAATTCACACCAAGGAGGATGTAATTCTGCGGATCGTGACGACGAAAATAACCCTGATGAAAATAATTCTCGAATGCCACATCACTGTCCATCAAGAAGGTCGTCTCGAAGTCCGTCAAGATGCAGACAGCAAGTCCGTGTTCCACCATTTTGACTGCCGATTGAAAGTGATTGGCATTCTGCTTGAGCATGAAGGATTTCAGCCAAGCTAACTTCTCGATCGGAACGCCGAAGCATCGGCGAATTTCAGTACACACAACGATAACGAACAGTTCACGACTGCTAAACTTACGCCACCCAGCTTCGCCTTCGCGCTCATTCGGCAAGGCCCCTTTTGAATCCCAATCGTTAACCTGACGGTACGTCAGGCCTGTAATCTCACGTATGTCACTTGCTGTGAATCGTTCGAGTTGCTCTTCTAATCCTTCGGATTTCATGGCCACAGAACGATTATAAATAATTGAACAGTGCAGTTCAATTCCAGGGAGGACGCTTTTGCCGTGCGGGAGTGGCGTATCGCATGTAAGCGTATTTGGAATCAAGAGATTAGCTGAATTAGCAGGAAAGATTTTTTGGTTTTTGGTGTTTCGGGGTCGATGGGATCAGAGGATGGAGCGCGGGCACGGAATGCCGCTTGGATACGCTGTCCATCGCGTTGATCTGATACTGCCGAAGAACGAGATCATGTCGAAAGCCCTTGAGATAGTCAGTGGAGATCGTTTCGGTCGTTAGCGGACGTGGCGGTTGGAGGTTTTTTAGTCGCACACGCTCTAGATCAAGTGGAGAGGGCAGTCGTTCTATGCGATATGGGTCCTGCTGATCTTTGCGGGCGTAATTCCAGAACCAGTGCTCCCTGCCATTGGATAGAATTACAAATGGCGCGTTTAAGTTCTCAGCGTATCCACGCGCTTGCTCCTTCGCGTCATAGGGATCTTCATCTTCACGTTTGGCTTCGAGGACGCACAGTGGCCCGCGGTCGCCCATGAGGACGTAATCTGCACGACCAGTAGCACCATTTAATTCAAGGCGAACCTGCTTGGGATTGAGCATGTCCCAGCCACTGTCTTGCAGCGCACGGTCGATGAGGATGCGGGAGAATGCTTCGGGTTGTGCTGTGGCCACCATTTCCCCTTTATGTTGACGGAATTGAGCATTGTAGCGGGCGTGTGGAATATTGGCTGCAACGAAATGCAAATGTTACGAAAATCTGGAATGGCGTAAGACTCAAATGAAAGCAAGACTTTGATGAAATCTCAAAGCGGAGGAAAGCATCAAATAACAACGCGAAATCGCCAAATAATTAGCATCTAATGTCGACCGCGATTATGACGCTAGTGCGCATAGTCGTCTTGTTAACGCCTCGCCTAGACGGGGATGATGATTTGCTCTCCCCTCGTCTCAGAGCCGTCCTAAACGAGAATCCTGCCTTGGGTGGGCGTTGACGTCGGGAAATACGGGAAAACGTCTAAAAACCCTTCATCTGTTTTCGCATAATGCCTTTTGCATCAACAACTTAGTTTGGGCGACCAAGAGAGTTTTTACAATTTTGAAGGGTTTGCATCAATCGGTCGCAACCTGCACGCTCCAACTTCACGCAAGTCCAGTCTGGCGCAGAATGAAAAAGCTAGTGATAACACGATTTATCACTAGTTATCGATCCAGCCGTGTTCAAAGCTCATATTTTTGTTTCGCATCGTCCAGCGACATTCGTTGCCGCAAAGCTGTTGCGATATCTCGGAACTCTTGACGGTATTGTGCGAGTTGGTAGCGTTCCGGTTTCACTCGAAATCCAAAGATGTTACGTGCATGGAACAGTCCCGAGTAGTGGATGACGTCGTCATAGACGTAAGCCAGTAGTTCGTGATCCCAATTGCCTCGTACGGCATCGTGACATTGCTGCCAAACTTCGGGATTCCAAACTTGCTGACTCGCCAAGCTTTCCAGCTTATCGGCGATTTCGGCGCGGGTGCTCTCATCCATGACGCCATCCTAGTAAGTGATAACTGTCCGAAACAGCGCTTACCCGCCTCTATCTCAAAGCGGGACAGCACGACAGCACAGTGTACAGCTTCACAATCAATGTGATAACGCGATTCCTCGCCACCAAATCATGCTGGTGTGTTGTCAGGACCATCGGAGAGACTTTCAAACTCTCGTTCGACTTGCCTCTCTGCTTCGCTTCTCGCGTGCTTTTGTTCGTCAGTCAAGTCGAGGCGGTGAAATAAAGCCCAGTGCGGTACCTGACGCTTAACAGCATCCCACAATTGCTGATCCTGAACGTTGAGCACCTCACGATCCCAAAGTTTAAGTCGTATCCCAAACATCAAGAAAATGATCGACATATCCTCGGGGCGGTCAAAGATGTCGCCAATCGCGGGCATTTCATCGTTCCAGTAGATACTTCCGAAGGGGAGGATATTGACTTCCCATTTGGCGTCTGGTCGGTACGGCAGGGCTGCTAACAGCGCAGCCGCTTTTTCGCTGAGCATGATTGGAGCCTCTTACTGTCGAGAATGGATTCGTAGCATCGTCCGCCGAATTTGGCGGCGGCGGAGCGCGAGGATCTTAACACGCGCCAATTGCACTGTCGGTTTGCTCATGTCAGCACGAACGTTGTCCTTTGCTCTGCGCCCGAAATGTGCAAAAACTCGTTATCTAGTTTTGCACAACACCTTTTGCATCAACAACTTAGTTTGGGCGACCAAGAGAGTTTTTAGAATTTTGAAAGTTTTGCAATCGCGGAAGACTCAGTTTTACGGGGTGATGAATGCACGATCAGCGCCGGAACCAAATGGTCATTGGAGGGTCTGTGTTGACGGAAGCATTGAATTCACTGTTCCAGCAATTTGATAGTCCACGAACCGCTCAAATCCCGCAGCTACGTGCGATTCGGAAACATGAACGTAGTATCGTTCGGCCACTCGGGGCGAACTGTGCCCCATCCGTCTGGCGAGCGAGAACTTATCCATACCACTCTCGGCGCAACGAGTGCCAATCGTATGTCGCCAGCAGTAGAACTCAAAAGAGTTTAGGCCAGAAAGTCATATTGCACGTCTCGTGCGCATGTTGAATGGTGATAATGTGTCCTGCGTCATGACTGCGGGTTAAAAACGCGTAAAAAGATTGTTTTACTTTCCCGCTTAGGGTGAAATGGGAGGAATGAAAACCTCCTCGACAAATCCCTTGGATGATAGCCAGTTCGATTGGCGCTTGGAGGATATGGGAAAGGTGGCCTCCCCGCACCCGTATGCTGGCCGCCGAGTTCTGCTCATGTGAGCATGATGAAGGATGCGATGCGCGGAGATATCAGCTATGTCACGCCAAACCCCGCCGCACTGGCTCTCAATAGCGCCCTGAAAGCAGCTGCAATGGCCGAGACGCTTCGCTCCTTCCTAGAAACGACACCGTCGGTTGCTCCCTCAGGAGAGCAAGGGATGCAGTACAGAAACGATTGCCTTACAAGCCTGTATGACTTCTTCGAGCATTCGATGATTTCAGTCACGATGAGTTTTCAGTCCCTAGAGCTCTTTGCCAATGCAATTATCGGGCGCAGAGCGAAGGGCAATGTTCGCGCGAAACACAGAAAGCTGGAACGGGATTTCGCCCCAAGTGAAGCCGAACGGGCTCTGTCCACCGAAGAGAAATTGTCGCAAGTTATCCCAAAACTGATGAACGTCCGGAACCCTTCGGGAACAAGTGTTTGGAACGCGTTAAAGGATTTGCAAAAAGCAAGGGATTCTGCCGTTCACCTAAAGTCCCTGGACATGTACACCAATTACGAAAGTATGGATCTACAGACTCTGTTCTTCGTATTCTTGAACGAAGACATCCGGCAATATCCAGGGAAGGCGCTTACGGTAATCAATCACTTCTATGCCCAAGCGCAGCCTCGATGGCTTGCCGCCGCAAACGAGATTTCTCAAAGAGACAGAGTCATTGGTTCATAATGGTACGCGTCTTTTGATCCACCCAAATCAACTGCCTTGAAATCGGCCGTATTCCGATAACGCTCCGACCTTGGGTTCCATTATCATCAGGGAGTAATCAATTAGCCTATTTGGCCGCACTTACAGGCAATTTCCCGGTTGCGATGTCTCCGGTTTCGTCATTTTGCTAAGCAAAGTCATCTCTTGCAGACAATTCATTATCCGGTTCCAACTCGCGACCGCTTGGACTACCAAGTCTCTTTTCATCACAACCATTTGCGGACATCTGTGTTTCATTCGTAAGGCAATCATCCCAACTCATGAATCGATCACCGCTCCGGTCAGCAATCCACGTTCGCCCACTGTGTTCGATCTTTATCTTGTACTGCATGGCGATTGTTGCCTCCGCGCAGGACAGGCCCTCGGTTCAGAGATCTACCAATTTGCCGATCGCGGATTGGATCTCGCAAGGTGAACGGCAGGAGATCCCGTGGGAGGTCCGCGTAACGAAGCCTGAACTTACGTTTCAGCAGAGAATGTTAGTAACGGTCTTCGCGGAGATCCACAGCGATGAACTGCAAAAGCGAAACGTTAATCGCGACTTGCACTTCCTTGTCAAAGTTGCGGATGAGAGTGGCAACTGGATGGACGACGAGAGTTATGTCCCATTCCGCCTGACGGAGAAAATGGATCGCCGCACCGACCTGCAAATGCAGACTGAGCTGTATCTGAAACCCGGCAATTTCAAAGTCGCAATAATCGCCTACGATTCAGCTCTTGGAGAACGGAGCGTATCGTTTTCGCGAGTCCAGGTAGACAGAGTAGAACGGGACCCGTTTCCCGATCTTCTCAGCAGCGTGCCGCCAGTCCAATTTTTACCGAGTCCTACGGAGGGGTTGGTCGTTTTTGGAATGGGTCGGATCAATCTCCCGGTGGTAACGCAACGCCCGGTACAGTTCGATTTGATTGTCGATCTCAGCGCATACGAATACGATTCGGCCAGGACTCCGGTTCCGCGGCCGATGTTCGGCGCCCCTCGCGGCTTTCCCAGACCAATCCCGGTGAATCGGCCGGCTATGAAGAATGACAGAAAGTATTTGGATCGCCTGATTCAAACGGCGAGCGTGCTCAGCCAAATGCACTTCGAGAAAGGGTGCACGCGAGTGACCGCGGTGGATGTGCTCAATAGGAGCGTCATAGTGCCTACGACAGTGGATGCCGTGAATTGGCAACACGTCCGTAAGAATGTGTTGGGACCCGACCACAATCTGGTCAGCGTGTCCGCTCTGGGAGGCAAGGACCAGGTACCCGGTTTTGTTTCCGAGCAGTTAGAGAAGGTAATGGCCGCAGAACCGAGCTGCGCTGCGGAATCCGGCAAGCCCGTTCACGTGATTGCGGTACTGACCCATGGGGTGGAGATTGAGGCCCGCTCAAAAACGAAAGTTGAGCAGAGATGCAACTGCGAAGTCTTCTACTTGAAGCAGGACGACAATCATCTCGGGGTGGACGATCTAAAGAAGATGGTATCGCCGTTGTCGCCCAGGGTTCTGGAATTCAGAAATCCGCTGGAATTCAGGCGCAAGCTCGCTGATCTTTTGCAGGAGATGGAAAAAACCTCCGCAGCGAACTAAATCTTCAATGCCTTTGCGAGTTGCGCTAAGGCACTGCGTACGTCTTCCGTCGGCCCGCCGACACCGATGCGGACGCGATCCGGAGTTTCAAAAAAGCCGCCGGGGACGACGCTCAAATCAAAATCTTGGCGCAGACGATTGCAGAATTGTTCTCCATTTCCATTTTTGATCCGCGGAAATACTATGGTGCCGTATTCGGGCCAGTGGTATTCAAATTGCGTTTGCGCTTCGAGAAATTCCCGCAAGAGTCTGCGATTTTCATCAAGTGCGCTTTTCTGCTTGGCCGCGATCTGGTCCAGCTTCTCAATTGCGGCGATGCTCAACAACTCGGCAACGTGTACCGGAGTGGAAGCGTGCAGATCATTGATGTGCCACATGCGCTCAGCCGATTCCGGCGTAGTCAGTACCCAGCCGCAACGCAATCCGCTTAATCCATATGCTTTCGTCAGACTGTTGGTGCTAATAAACACTTCCGGATCGATGTGGAATGCGCTTTTTGGCTCGCGCTCCCAAAGCATTTCCAGATAAACCTCATCCACGAGCACCCGTGCGCCGACGCTTTTCGCCAATTCGCCTATCTTTCTTAATGTGCCCTCCGGCGTGAATGCGCCACTCGGGTTGTGCAGATTGCAGATGACGATAAGTTTGGTGCGGCTGGACAAGTTGCGTTCCAGATCAGCGAGGTCGATCTCACAGTTGTCCGACGAGCGGCGAAATCTCTTTATTTCCAGGCCGAGATAGCGCGCGGTGTCGAGCAACAGCGAATACGTGGGCATCTCCATGAGAATCTCGTCGCCGGGGTCGGTTCCGGCGGCGAGCGCAAGATAGTTCGCCATAGAGGTCCCCTGCGCGGCGACGACGCACTCCACGGGAACGCGATAACGCCGCGCGATGGCTTTGTTCAGTGGCTCATACCCATAGATGGTCGAACCGTTAATTTCCAGTTGATCGATGGAGACACCCAACTCAGCCAGCGGAAATGAGACCATGCCGCTGGTGGCGAGATTGAATTTCGCGCCAGAAAAGAGTTTGGCAAACTCCATGTAGGATGAGCGCGCGTGCGAGCGTCGAAAGTTCATGCGGGCCTCGCGCGCTTCCAAAGATAGAAGACGGGTATGCCGGAAAACAGGATTGCGATGCCGATCAGCGTGTTGGCCGGAAATCGCAAGACCGTGTTCACGACCACGAGTGCACAGACGCAGCAGAAGAGGAGCGTCGTCCAGGGATGTCCGGGCATGAGATGCTGCGCGTCCCCGACGTTTCGTTTACGGAAGACAAAGATGCAGCTGGCGGAGATGCCGAAGAAAATAAAATCCATGGTCACCACGTAATTAAGTATCTGCTCATATTTTCCCGTGAGCAGGATGACGGCAGTCCAAATGCTTTGCAGGATGATGGCGAAGACCGGGACCTGCGTCTTCGGACTGATCCGACCAATGGCTCGAAAGAAAACTCCATCTTCCGCCATGGCGAAGTAAACGCGCGGAGCGGTGAGCACGCTCTGGCTGAGAAATCCTAGCGCAGAAACTGCGATGCCAAAGGCGATGACTGTTGCGCCCTTCGATCCGAAGGCCGCGCTCATCACCGCCGACGCGGGGGTCTTGGTTGTCGCGAGTTGCATGGCCCCAAGGGTCCGCACGCAAACGAAATTCACCGCCATATAGAGGACGATTACGCCGATCACGCCGATGAGAAGTCCTCGCGGGAGATCGCGCCGAGGGTTCTTCAGTTCGCCGGCGGCGAAGTTGGCGGTCTGCCATCCGGCTATTGCGAAGAGCACCGGAACCATGGCTGCGCCGAAATCCGAGAAGAGACCGAAAGAAATCGGCCGATCGGCGATCGGCGTCCAGGCGATCCGTGGAGCCGTTACAAAAAATAAACCTGCGGCCACCAGAAGAACGATGGCCCCGATCTTCATGATCATCAAAACGTTTTGCACTGTGCTGCCGGTGCGGACGCCTAAACAATTGATGAGAGTCAGAACAGTGAGCGTCAGTACCGCGACAGCAGCTTCAGGGAGATGGAGCCCGGTGAGTTCGATGAAGTATCGGGAGGAGGTCACCGTGACCGCTGCCATCCCGCCGGTCTGGATGACGAGCAACAGCACCCAACCGTAGAGGAATGCGAGCAGCGGATGATAAGCCTCGCGGATGTAGGCGTATTGTCCGCCGACTTTTGGAAGCCGCTCGGCGAGCTCGGCGTAGATGAACGCGCCCAAAAGTGCGATCACACCACCAGCAGCCCACGCTCCCATGATCAGAGCCGGTGAATGCACCCGTTGGGCAACGACATAAGGATTGATAAAGATGCCAGCGCCGATGATGCCGCCCATCACCAGCATGATCGCGTCGAATAAGCCGAGCCGCCGGGCCAGCTGAGGCTGCTGCGTTTGCTGCTGGGAGGCTGTGTTCGGCATGGGAAAGTAGTGTACAACGGCACCCCGCGATATATGGCACCGATGCACTGTGGACAAGCAGACTAGTATTTGAACGACTAACTAACCGCTTTGAAGCTTCAGAGATCAGCGATGCGATCGACCGCGATCCCGATACGGACGTGAAGAGAAAAGCCGTCTTCGCGTTGGCGCAGATGCCCGCTAATGAAGGCGTGCCACTTCTCATCCATGTTGCCAAAACAAATAAAAACCCAGCCGTTCGGCGAGAGGCCGTCCGATGGCTGGGTCAAACGAATGATCTGCGGTCACTTGCCTTCCTCGAAGAAATCCTCCTCGGCGAAAAACGGTAGTTGTTACTCAGCACCTATGCCTGGGCTGGTGGCATCAAGCCGCAGCTCAGGCATTTTTGCGTTGCGAAGTTGCGTGTTCACGGCCGCAATGTCCTGCGTCTTCAGCGATTGCCATCCATCTAAGACCGCCTGTTCCGCGCGCTTGAGATTGGCTGCCGCTTCTGTTTGTCCGGTTGTGGGTGCGACGTCCGCTTCTTGAACCATACCCATCAACGCGAGCAGCGCGGCGCGCAAAGCCGTAAACGTCTTGGGATCGCCGCCCCGGCCGCCACCGGCGCCGCGGCCGCCCTCACCGCCTCCGAGCGTTTGCAGCTTCTGATCAAGAGCAGTTAGAGAAGCCGCCAATTCGGCAGGCACATTCTTCTGACGATCCTTTATCTCCACACGCAATCCCTTTACTTGGTCCATGGCAGCGGAGACGGTGCGTGTATCCGCATACAAGTCTTCCGAGAGCTTGAATTGCTGGGCCAACTCCGCACTTGGAGTTTTCACGCGCGGATCCATTTTGACGGTCAATGGCTGCGAGTAGTTTTGTCCATTTGCGGTCAGCACTACCGTGTACTGGCCCGGCATGACCCATGGCGAAGTAGCTTCAGGCGCTGTGTCGCGATAGATGGCAGAGATCGGATAACTAGGCTTTACTCCGGGTGTAGGCGCGTAATGCATGTCCCACAAGAAGCGATGAATGCCTGCGCCATTCGACAACACCTGCGGCGGGCGCGGCCAATATGCAGGGATTGCGAGCATAGGATCAGCCGGCTCAACCGGATCGGCACTGGAATAATGGCGGACGACGCGGCCAGCGTTGTCGCGAATCTCCAGAGAGATGGGGCCACTGGTGGCGGACTTCAGATAGTAGTCGATGATCGCGCCGTCTGGTGGATTGGGAGTTGCGGGCTCATCCGGCGGCAACGGGGTGTCACTGTTCATGTTCCAACGAACTCGATACGAATCCTGCGGACGGAAAAGGAATGCATCTCCGGCGAGGACTTTGGACTGGAGTTGGCGCAACGGAGTGATGTCGTCGAGAATCCAGAAACCGCGTCCGTGAGTGGCGGCAACGAGATCGTCGTTCTTTATGATGACATCGCGGACGGAACTTGCGGGCATGTTGCGGCGCAGCGATTGCCAGTGGTCACCATCATCGAAAGAGACGTACACCGCGCGCTCAGTAGCTGCGAAGAGAAGCCCTTTGCGTTCGGGATCTTCGCGCACGGCGTTCACGTTTTCGTTGTTGGGGATACCGTTGACGATCTCCGTCCACGTCTTGCCGGAGTCCCGCGTGCGCAAAATGTGCGGACGCAGATCATCAAGCCGCAAGGTGTTGATCGCGGCGTATGCGGTCTGCGGATCGAAATGACTGGCATCAATGATGGAGACTTTGGAGAACGGCGTGTTCTGCTTTGGAGTGATCTCAGTCCAATTCGCGCCGCCGTCGGTGGAGAGGTGCATCAGGCCGTCATCCGTGCCTGTCCAGATGCGATTGCCGTCCATCGGGGAGATTGCGACAGCGTAGATCACGCCTCGCTGGGTAGGCTGCGCGCTTTTCTCTGCTTTATATTTCCCAATACTCGCGGGCGCATCAAAAGTCTTGCGCGTGAGATCTGGACTGGCTTGCTGCCAGTTCTTACCACCATCAGTTGTCTTCCACAAAACATTGCTGGCGAAGTAGAGAGTACGCGGGTCGGTCGGCGAGAAGACGATCGGCTCAGTGCGGAGCACGCGGAAATCGGCGGGACGCGTGGGCTTGGGAGAAATATTTTCTGCCTGGCCGGTGCGGCGGTCGTAACGCGAGAGCTTGCCGCCGTAAACGATGTTGGGATCGGTCGGATCGGGAACAACGTAACCGTATTCCTCTGCGGCTACCGGATGCCAATCGCGGAACGTGATTTCGCCATCATTGCCGCGGCTGGAGACGCATGCTGATCCGCTCTCTTGTTGTCCGCTGCAGAGGCGATAAGGAAAATCATTATCCGCATTGACGTGGTACATCTGCGCGGTGTTCTGGTTGTACCAGGAACTCCATGTCGCGCCACCGTTGACGGTGATGATCGCGCCTTGATCGCTGGCGAGCGCAATGATCTCGGGATGATTGGGATTTATCCAGATGTTCTGGTAATCGTCGCCACCGGGAGCGCCGCGGAATCCTGTCCATGTCTTGCCGCCGTCGATGGACTTCCACGTCACCGTACTGGTCACGTAAATCGTTTCGGGATTTTTCGGATCGATGCGCGGCACGGAAAGATCGCCGCCGCCGATGCGACCTGCCGGACGAGCATCAGTGGTCGCCTGCGTCCAACTCTGGCCGGCGTCGCTGGATGAATACAGAGCGACTGCCTCCTTGGTAGCAACCGAAGCGAAGAGCCGGTTCGGCGAATTTTGCGAGATGGCGAGATTAGCCTGGACGATCCCGTCCGGCAGACCTTTCGTCAGCTGGTTCCAGGTTTGGCCACCATCTGTCGATTTGTAAATGCCGCCGCCGGTACCGTTCCATGATCCGTTCTCCCACGGGCCTTCGCGGGCTTCCCAGAGTGCGGCATAGGCGATCTCCGGGTTCGCCGGATCAATCTTTACATCTGCGCCGCCAGTGTTCTCGTCTTTGTACAAGACCTTCTTGAAATTTTTTCCGCCGTCAGTGGAACGAAAGATCCCGCGCTCTTCATTGGGACCGTAAGGATGTCCGGCAACGGCGACGAGAAGCTTATTGGGATCGCGGGGATCGATAGCGATCTGCGGAATCTGCTGGCCGTCGCGAAGACCGAGGTGTGTCCATGTCTTTCCGGCGTCAGTGGATTTGTAAATGCCGTCGCCGACAGAGAGATCAGGGCGATGTAGTCCTTCACCGCTGCCAACATAAACAACGTTGGGATCGGAGAGCGAAACGGCTACCGCGCCGATAGATCCGGTGGGTTGCTGGTCAAAGAGTGGATTCCATGTGCGGCCGTAGTCGTTCGTCTTCCATACGCCGCCATTCACCACGCCGATATAAAAGACGCTGGGCTGGCTGGGAACGCCAGTTATGGCCTTGGTGCGTCCACCACGGAGCGGGCCAATGCCACGCCATGTGAGCGACTGCAAGAGGTCAGGATTGAACTCTTGAGCGAAGGCAACGGATGTGGATGTAAGAGAGAAGGCAGCAAACGCAATAAGCGCGAGGCAACGGCGCGAGATGTTCAAGGATGTCCTCCGGAGTGACAGGAGGATATCGTAATCATCTCAACGAATTCTGTACAGCCACACTGGCTTGAATCGCTAGGCGCGGATACGCACAAACTCGTTGGGGTTGAGATGATTCAGATCGACAGCCTCATATTTCGGCAATTCGCCGCGGACCATGGCCACCTCGTCGCATGCGTGAAGCTTGGGACAGTTGATGCAATCCTTATAGATCTTGTCGGGAAGTTCCTGGCGCGTAGCCGTGCGAAAACCGAAGTGTCCGAAGAAATCAGGGATGCGCGTGAAAAGACAGACGCAGCTCACGTGCTGGCGCTCGGCCTCAACCATCAGCGCGTCGATAAGTAGCCGCCCTGCACCCTTCCCCTTGTATTGCGGGAAAACCGCGATGGAGCGGACCTCAGTGAGGTGTGGGCCATAAAGGTGCAGCGCACCACAGCCAATGATCTTGCCTTCGTCCTCGACGACGATGAAGTCGCGAACATTCTCATACAACTCCGGCAGCGACCGCGGCAGCAAAGTACCGCTCTGCGAATAGCCGTTGATCAGTGCGTAAATCTGTTGCGCGTCGGGCAAGACGGCGTTACGCGTGTGCATGGGCTTCTCCTTTGAGCAGAGAAATTCGGTTGTTTGCAGCGGCAAGCGCTTGTTTTACACGGGCCCGGGCGGTACCGCCGATCACATCGTGGCAATCGAGAACAGCCTTGAGTTGAACGGCAGGATAAAAATCCTGAGCAAATGCGGGATGCAGGCCTTGCAGTTCCGGCAACGGCAGATCTTGCAATTCGCAGCCCTTTTCCATGCAGATACGCACAGCGGCGCCAACGATCTCATGCGCGCGCCGGAAGGGAACTCCCTTGCTCGCGAGATAAGTGGCAGCCGCGAAGGCATTCATGAAGTGTGATTGCGCAGCGGCTTCCATAGCTGCGAAATCGAACTGCACCTCACGCATGAATCCGCTGGCGTGTTGCAACATGGAAAGCGTGGTCATGGCGGAATCGAAGATCGGCTGCTGCGTCTCTTGGAGGTCCTTGTTATAGGCGAGCGGCAGGCCTTTCATGTTGATGGTTACGGAATTTGCATTCGCAATGAGGCGGGCCGATTTCGCGCGGATCAGCTCAAGCGCATCCGGATTCTGCTTCTGGGGCATGGCGCTGCTGCCGGTGGAATAACTCTCCGGAAGTTTTACGAAACCGAATTCCTGTGTGCAGAAGATGATCAGCTCTTCGCTCCATCGGCTGAGATGAATGCCGAGCACAGAAAGCGCCTGCAGGAATTCGACGGCGAAGTCGCGATCGCTGGTGGCATCCATGCTATTAGCGGTGGGCGAATCGAATTCAAGCTTGCACGCGATGCTATTGCGATCGAGTGGAAGCGTGCTACCGGCAATGGCGCCGGAGCCCAACGGACAAACATTCAACCGCTTGCGGCAATCGGCAAGACGGTCGGCATCGCGCGCCAGCATTTCAAAATAGGCGAGCAGCCAATGTGCCACGAGCACGGGTTCAGCCCGTTGCAGATGCGTGTACGAAGGCATGGTGCGCTCGCCGGCCTCGGCGGCGCGCTGCACCAGCACTTCCATCAGTTCGGCAAGCGACGTGAGCGCGGCATCGATCTGCGCACGGATGTACAGGCGCAGGTCGGTGGCAATCTGTTCATTGCGGCTGCGTCCACTGTGGAGCTTGTATCCCACTTCGCCGATGCGGCTAACCAGTTGCTTCTCGACAAAGTGATGCACGTCCTCGACATCTTCGTCGTGAAGGAACGCGGAGTTATTCGCGGCTTCATCGTCGATCGCGCGGAGCGCAGCAGTGATCTGCTCCAACTCGACAGAAGAAAGCACGGCGATTCCGGCGAGCGCATCCGCATAAGCGGCGCTGGCGGCGAGTTCCTGCTTCAACAATTGCTTGTCGAACGGGAACGAGCGTTGCCAGCTTTCAAAATCCGGATCGAGTGGCTGGCGAAATCGACCAGACCACATCTTCATTTGCCCACCTCGGTCGGCGCTTGCTGTCGCAAACGCGCGCGTGTTCGGGCTGGTAATCCCAGGATGCGGATGAAGCCGGCGGCATCTTTCTGATCGTAGCTGTCGCCCATCGTGAACGAAGATAGGTCCGTGCGATAGAGCGAGTTCTCCGAACTTCTGCTTCCGATTGCAACATTGCCTTTATAGAGCTTCAGCTTCACGGTTCCCGAGACTTCTTTCTGTGTCTCCGCGACGAACGCGTCCAGGGCTTCACGCAATGGCGTGAACCATAGTCCGTAGTAAACGACTTCCGCATACTGCAATGCGATCTGCTGCTTGAAGTGCATCAGTTCGCGCTCAAGGCACAGCGCTTCGAGTTCCCGATGCGCCGTGAGCAGCAGCGTTCCGCCGGGAGTCTCATAGCAGCCGCGCGATTTGATCCCCACGAATCGGTTTTCGACAATGTCCGTGCGTCCGATGGCGTTCTTTCCACCGATCTCATTCAGCAACTCGACCATAGAGACCGCGTCCATCTTCATGCCATTGACGGAGACAGGCGTTCCCTGCTCGAAGCCGATCTCGACCTCGTCCTCTTTGTCCGGCGCGGATTGCGGCGAATTCGTCATCTGCCACGTGGATTCGAAGGGCGCGTTCGCGGGATCTTCAAGTTCCCCGCCCTCATGGCTCAGGTGCCAAATGTTTTTGTCGCGGCTGTGAATCTTCTCGCGACTGGCGGCGACAGGGATGCCGCGCTTCTCAGCATAATCGAGACAGTCTTCGCGCGACGTCAAATCCCACTCGCGCCACGGGGCCACAATCTGCAGGTCCGGAGCCAGCGCCTGATAAGCGTGTTCGAAGCGGACTTGGTCGTTTCCCTTGCCGGTACAACCGTGAGCGACGGCGTCGGCGCCACACTCCAATGCAACTTCCACCTGGTGCTTGGCGATGACCGGACGCGCCAGCGATGTGCCTAGCAAATACTTGTGTTCATAAACAGCGCCCGCGCGCAGCGCAGGAAATACGTACTCCTGGAGGAATTCCTGGCGCATGTCGCGGACGACGACTTTGGACGCACCCGTGGCGTAGGCTTTCTTCACCACAGCGTCGACGTCGTCACCCTGACCGACGTCGCCGACCATGGCGATGACGTCATAACCGTGATTTTCTTTGAGCCACGGAACAATGATAGAGGTATCGAGTCCGCCGGAATATGCGAGAACAACTTTTTTAGGCATTGGTGCTCCTTGGCCGGAAGCGGCGCAGACCGCCACCCAGCAGCATCAGCAAGATGGCTTTTTGGATGTGCAGGCGATTTTCCGCCTGGTCGAAAACAACGGACTGCGGCGAATCGATCACGGCATCCGTGACTTCGTCGCCGCGGTGCGCGGGCAGGCAGTGCATAAACAGAGCGTGCGATGCGGCGTGCGCCATCAGTTTCTCGTTCACCTGAAAAGGTTCAAAAATCTGCGCGCGCTGCTGCGCCTCTTGCTCCTGGCCCATGCTTGCCCAAACGTCTGTGTAAATGGCATCTGCGTCAGTCACTGCTGCAATCGGGTCATTGCTGACGGAGATTATTGCGCCGGTACTCGCGGCAATCTTCTTGGCTGCACGGACGACTTCCCCCAAGGGTTCATATCCCTTCGGTGTCGCGATACGGATCTTCGCTCCCAACGATGCCGTCATCAACATCAGCGAATGCGCCACGTTGTTGCCATCGCCCACATAGGCGAGTGTGACTTTGGCGATGTCGTCAAACTTTTCTTCCAACGTGAAGAAGTCCGCAAGTGCCTGGCAAGGATGTTCAAGATCGCTCAGTGCGTTGATCACCGGAATGGACGCGTGCTCCGCCATACCAGTTACGGTGACGTGGTCGAAGGTGCGCAGGATCACGCAGTCCACCCAACGTTCGAGATTGTGAGCGATGTCACTGAGCGACTCGCGCTCGTCAAGCCGTGACCTGGTCTGGTCGACGAAGATCGCCTGACCGCCAAGGCTCTGGAGACCGGCTTCAAATGTGAGCCGGGTCCGCAGTGAGGGCTTCTCAAAAAACATCACTACCTGCTTGCCGGAGAGTGCTCCGCGGAAATCAGCGGGCCGCGCCTTGATCAACGCAGTGAGATCAAGTAGCGCGCGCACTTCTTCCGGCAGCAAGTCCTGGATCGAGAGCAGGTCCCGATGGGCCAAATCTTTGGCCGGGTGCCCGGACGATTGCGGCACAGGCGCAATGAAGATGCTGGTGTTCACTTTTTCTGTCTCCTCTTTTGTGGCGGTTTGGCAGAAACTTGCAGCGATGCTGCCCCCTGGGTCTTTTCGTTCAATACTGACTTCAATCCTTGTATTAGCTGGTCAACATGGCGCTTTTCGATGATGTATGGAGGCAGGAAGCGCAAAACCTTTTCATGTGTGCGGTTGATGATGATGCCGCGATCAAGCATCGTGCTGACAACGGCCTTCGCCAAATCGGCTGAATCCAATTCCGCAGCCAGCATCAGCCCGATACCGCGGAGATCCGTGATGCACGAATATTGCGTTTGCAACTTGGTCAATTCCTGCATGAAGTAGTGGCCGATATGCTGAACACGGTCCAACAATTTTTCCCGTTTCAACGTCGCGAGGAATTCAAGCGCGACGGCGCAGGCCAGCGGCCCGCCACCAAAAGTGGTTCCATGCATTCCCGGATGCACCGCGCTTGCTACCGCTTCCGTTGTCAGGATGGCGCCCAACGGAATTCCCGCGGCAAGAGGCTTGGCCACGGTCACGACATCCGGAGTGATCCCGTATTGCTGGAACGCAAAGTAGCGTCCGGTGCGGCCCAGGCCGCTCTGAATCTCATCCGCGAGCAGAAGCGCACCCGAGTCTTTCGTCAGCTTTCGCGCGGTCTTGAGGAATTCATTCGTTACCGGCTGTATGCCGCCCTCACCTTGAATGATCTCCAGCGCAATAGCGCAAACGGACGAATCAAATTTCTTTTTCAGATCGGCGACATCATTGAAGCGAACGAATTCCACGCCCGGCATCATCGGTGCGAAGGGTTTGCGATATTTCTCCTGCCCCGTGGTAGCGAGCGAACCGAAGGTGCGTCCGTGGAAAGAATTCTCCATTGCGAGCAC
>JAOAPH010000169.1 GCA_025462835.1 Candidatus Angelobacter sp.
ATGCAGATTGCAACAGGCAGGCGCGAGATTATCGCCCGGCTTCGTATTGCACTTGAGCAGAATGATACTCTCTGTGCGCTGCAACTCGCGCGGCAACTGTGTGGACTTGATGAAGAATGTAATCGAACTAATCCGCGTATCAACTGAGGGGCAGGCGGGGTCCGATCGTGCCAGCATCCCGGCACAGAAGACCGTTAATGCCAGAACTGCATCCACCTACGGCCTGAAAATCGTTAAAACGATTCAGATGGCCGATGTGTCGGGTGCAGCCGTGCTGCAAGCGCCTGAAATGATGCAGCTGATGAAATTAATGGCAGACCCTGAAATCCACGGCGTTGTCGCTCGTGAGTTCAGTAGGCTGATGAGACCTGAAAACTTCGGGGATTATGCCCTGCTGCAGGTGTTTGTAGATTCCAAGACAATTCTTTACCTGCCGGAAGGCCCGATGGACTTGTCGTCCAAAACCGGGCGTCTAATGGGAACCATCCGCGCGGCAATGGCAGGACTAGAACGTACTGAAATTCTGGAACGTATCTGGTCGGCGAAAGAAGAGAAACGCCGTCGCGGCGAGCTCGGACAAAGCAAGAATGTTCTGCCCTTCGGCGTCGACTATCAAAATAAGCAGTGGTCTTATAAGCCAGAAGCGGAGAGAGTGCGCGAGGCATTCCGTCGCTTCTTGGCGGGCGACACCAACTACAAATCCTTGGCCGAGATGGTAGGAGTATCGCCCCGCGGTATGCATGTGATCATGCGCAACCCGATATGGAAGGGTTGGCGCGTCATCGACAAAAAACGCGACATGGCGGCTTCTGCCAAGCGCACCAAGACCGGCGGGCGGCAGGGAGATAGGCCGAAGATCGCTCGGCAACCTGATGAAGTGATCCGCGTCAAAGTCATCGATGAGCCTCTTCTCACCGAGGCTGAATTCGACAGAGTTCAGCTAATGATGGATACAAAGCAACGCAGGCACTGGAGGACACAGCCCAATCTCGTGCGGAGATTTACTTATAACGGTTTCTTAAACTGTTCCGACTGCGGAGCCCTGATCTACACGAATTATCGCAGAGACGATTACTACGTATGCAAGAACAAGCGAGTCGGCAGCGGTTGCGCGAGTCACTACATGCGCCGCGATCGCCTAGAGAAGGATCTTGATTCCCTCTTTTCCAAACGCCTGACCGACAGAACATTTCTGGATGCCATTTCAGAACGGTATTCGGAGTCGGCAAACTCTAATGACGAGGTGCACAAGCTTTCGCGTCTGCAAACTCAACGCAACAAGCTGTCTGAAAGAAGAGAGCGGGTTCTCGACGGCTATTTCGAAGGCGTCATAGTACGCGCGGATCGTGACAAGAGGATAGGGTCTATTGATGCAGAGATTGCCTCTGTAGAGCGCCTGATGATGGAGGTAGACCCAACCCCCACCCTGACGGCGGCGAGCCTTGCAGAGGCGTTTGTTCCATTTTATGAATGGGATTTCTTGCAGCGCGACGAGAAAAGGAAATTACTACAGACTGTGGTGCCCTCGATCCATGTTGCCGACTATGTCGTCTCCGGTATTTCAGTATTCGGTGGCAACGAGAGTACCCGCACGGACACGGATTCATCGCCGCTGCCAGCATGAAGCGTGCAGGGAAAGTCAGCGACATGGCGGCCCGGGCGATAGACACGGTTCCGTCCTCCAGCGGTTGCCGCATCACTTCCAGCACATTGCGCGGAAACTCAGGGAGTTCATCCAAGAAGAGAACGCCATTGTGCGCGAGCGAGACTTCGCCGGGTCGCGGGATCATGCCGCCACCGATCAGGCCAGCGTCGGAGATGGTGTGATGAGGCGACCGATACGGCCGTGTTCCCACCAATCCGGCATTAGCATCGAGCACCCCGGCGACGCTGTGGATCTTTGTAGTCTCGAGCGCCTCTTCGAAGGTGAGCGGAGGCAGGATTGTGGGAATGCGTTTCGCCAACATCGTCTTGCCGGAGCCGGGCGGCCCAATCATCAGGATGTTGTGTCCGCCGGCGGATGAGACCTCGAGCGCGCGCTTTGCGGTGTGCTGTCCGCGCACATCTTTGAAATCGACGGCGAAATGCTGGACTTCTGCCAGCAGCGCGGCCGTATCCACCGTGACTGGAGTTACTCCATTCCCCGTGTTCAGAAAATGCACGACATCGATCAGTGACTTCACCGGATAGACAGTCAAGCCCGCGACCACGGCTGCCTCACGAGCATTCACTTCGGGAACAATCAAATTCTTGATCTTGCGATTGCGAGCGGCGATCGCGATAGGAAGGGTCCCGCGCACACCACGCAAGCCGCCGTCGAGACTCAGTTCGCCGACAAGGACGTAATCCGGCAATTCCTTCTTGTTCAATGCGCCATACGCACCGAGGATTCCCATTGCCATGGGGAGATCGAAGCCCGAACCCTCTTTCTTGATGTCGGCGGGAGCAAGATTCACGGTGATGTGCGTGGGAGGGATGTCATATCCGCAGTTTTTCAAGGCGGCGCGAATGCGCTCGCGGCTCTCTCGCACCGCTGCATCCGGCAAGCCGACAGTGGTGAAGTTGTCCTTGTCTAACTTGATGGTGGAGACATCGACTTCGACTTCGATGATGCTGGCGTCGATTCCAAAGACAGCGGCGCTGAGAGTTTTGAATAACATTTTGGGGGGACCGGAAATGGAATTGCGGAGTATAGCCTGTCAGGCGCCTGACCCAACATAAAAACGCATTTGTTCCGAAATCCGGAACCCTCCTTTACAACCTCGCATTTGGCTTGATAGAAAGACTGCGAACGCAAATCCTCATAAATGCAGATTGCCCTCACAGCCGCCGCGGCGTTAACTCCGTTGAAATCCGTTCCACATGCAGTGATTGTTTTCGACACTGACGATGGCCGGATCATTAAAATCGGCCCACGCGAAGCCGTCGAGATTCCAGCCGCAGCGAAGCACATTGATTTTGGCGATGCTGTCCTCGTGCCCGGCTTCATGGACATACACATTCACGGCGGCGCGGGACACGACGTGATGGAAGGTGACGCGGCGGCCTTGGCAGCTGTCGAGAAGTCGATCGCGCGCCACGGCGTAACCAGCTATTGTCCGACGACGGTGACCGCACCGTTGGACACGACGCTCACTTCACTCGAAAAACTTGGGCGGGCTGTGAAGGAGAACGGCAGAGAGCGCACGGTGCGCGCTCGCCCGGTCGGCTTGCATTTGGAAGGTCCGTTCATCAGTCCGGCAAAATGCGGCGTCCACCCCGTGCGGGACATCGCGGCGCCGTCGCTGCAGTTGTTTGAAAGATTTTGGGCCGCCTCTCAGGGAACCATCCGTGTGATGACCATCGCGCCAGAACTGCCCAATGCCGCGGAACTCATCCGGGAAGCCACCACACGCGGAGTGCGTGCCAGCCTGGGACACTCCAACGCTGAATCCGCTCCGACCAAGTCTGCGATTGATGCGGGCGCTCGACACGCCACGCACACCTTCAATGCCATGCGCAGTCTCAATCATCGTGATCCCGGAATTTTGGGCGTCGTCCTCAGCGACGACCGCCTCAGTGCAGACATCATTGTGGACGGCATTCACGTTGCGCCCGAGGTTGTGAAAATATTTCTCGCGGCAAAAACGGAAGAGCGCGCCGTCTTGATCACTGACGCAATCAGCGCGACCGGAATGCCGGATGGGAGATATCGTCTGGGGACATTCGAAGTGGAAGTGAAAGGCGCCACTTGCTTGCTCGACGGACATTTGGCCGGCAGCGTCCTCACAATGGATGCCGCTGTCCGCAATGTGATGACCTTTGCTCAGTGGGACCTACAGCGGAGTGTGCGTCTGGCAACGCTGAATCCCGCGCGATTGCTCGGTATCGACGACCGGAAAGGCTCGCTCGAGGCTGGCAAAGACGCAGACATCGTGGTCCTCAGCGCTTCTGGGCAGGTGATTCGCACGATTGTTGGAGGCGCTGGAATCTAGTTGTTTGTGCTACTCGGAGTCTTTGCTGGTCGCATGTTCGTAATGCCTACAGAAAGAAGGTGTGATCTATGGCGAACTTTGGTGGCAGAGTTATCGACGCAGATGGGCCCACAAATCCGTTCGGCAGGTTCACGTTGGCTGCGTTCGTGGCGATTGTAGTTGTGATTCTTCTGTTCATGTCAGTGACCATGATCGGGCCCGGCGAAGTAGGCGTGATCACGCTCTTCGGTCGGGTAACGGACGAAGTGCTCTATTCCGGCCTTCATTTTGTCAGCCCGTTGAAGCGGGTAAATGAGATCTCCGTACGGACACAGTCGCTGAAGGAATCGGCCTCAGTGCCATCCAGCGAAGGCCTGGTGATCAATCTCGACACCTCGCTCGTTTTCCACGTGCGGCCCGAACAATCGGCCGCACTTTTCCGTGAGATCGGTCCGCATTACATCGAAGTGATCGTTGAGCCCACTTTGCGCTCCGCCATCCGTGAGGCCACGGCTTCGCACAGCGCCAACACGCTTTATTCCAGCGCTCGCGAGGAAGTGGCGAGCCAGATCAGGGAACATCTCAACATGGAATTGGGAAAACGCGGTATCGAAGTGGAACAGATACTTCTGCGCGACATCCAGCTCCCGGCAACGCTCCGCGCTTCTATCGAAGCCAAACAACAAGCGGAACAGGAATCGCTGGCGATGAGCTTCAAACTGCAAAAGGAAAAACAGGAAGCTGAGCGGAAGCGCATTGAGGCCCAAGGTATTCGCGACTTCCAGCAGACCGTCTCACAGGGAATCAGTCAGCAGTTGCTGGAATGGAAAGGGATTGAAGCGACTGAGAACTTGGCGAAGAGCCCCAACACGAAAATCGTTGTGATCGGAAATTCGAAGAATGGGCTGCCCTTGATCTTGGGACAATAGATCAGTGCCACGCGCAAAGGCAGCTTCGATCACACTACGATTGTTTGACCCGGAGATGAGATGGTATAGGATTCGTAATCCGCGTTATCGTCGAAAATTGTAAGGCTATCCCGATTGGAAAAACTCAAGGAAAGCGTGCCACTCGGTTCTGCTTTGATTCCGATAACCTGAGTGCCCAATAAGGGCCGAAAATGCCATTCGGCACCATAGCTCCACTCGACATTGTAGTTTTGGCCTTTGTGAACGAGACGGCTCTCTATGTGGATTTCAACGTTGGCGTCAAATTTAAGAATGACATCTCTATTTGCCACCTTGACGGACTGCAGCATTCTATTTAGTAGGAAGGTCAAATCTATTTTTGGATCAAGCCCATTCATGTCAGTCCGTTCGTTTACCGTTCGATTGCCATAGCTACCGCGTTTCCGCCGCCAAGGCACAGCGCGGCGATTCCCTTATGCGCGTCGCGGCGAATCATCTCATAGATCAGCGTCACTAGAATGCGGGCGCCGCTTGCGCCGATGGGATGTCCCAGCGCTACCGCCCCTCCGTTCACGTTGACCTTGTTCATGTCGAGCCCGAGTTCGCGGATCACGCCTAACGCCTGTACCGAAAATGCTTCGTTCAATTCGTACAGGTCCACTTCTTCGTTCTTCCATCCGGTTTTTTCCCAGATCTTGCGGACAGCCCCCACGGGCGCCATCATCACCCACTTGGGATCGACGCCGCTTGTGCTTTGCGCCACGATGCGCGCCATTGGCTCCACTCCGAGTTGCTTCGCGCGACCGTAACTGGTAACCACTACGGCAGCCGCTGCGTCGTTAACTCCGGGAGCATTGCCCGCTGTGACAGTGCCATCTTTCTTGAATGCCGGCTTCAGTTTGCTCAATGTTTCAACAGAAGTATCTTCCCGGGGAGATTCGTCTTTTTCAAACATCACCGGCGCTTCGCCCTTCTTCTTTGCGGGAAGCTCAACCGGAACCACTTGTGATGAGAATCGGCATTCCTTCCACGCCGCAACGGCCTTGCGATGCGAGTTCACTGCGAACTCATCCTGCTCCTGACGAGAGATGCCGTACTTTTCCGCGACGTTCTCGCCAGTGTTTCCCATGTGATAGTTGTTGTAAATCTCCCAGAGCCCGTCGTGGACCATCGAATCGACGATCTGCGCGTTGCCCAACCGATATCCTTTGCGCGCCTGCGGGAGAAGATAGGGCGCATTGGTCATCGATTCCATGCCGCCGGCGACAACGACGTCGCTGTTGCCCGTCTGAATAGCTTGCGCTGCGAGTCCGACGGCTTTCAATCCCGATCCGCAAACTTTGTTGATGCTCAGAGCGCCGACTGAATCCGGCAAGCCTCCGCCGAGCGCGGCCTGTCGCGCGGGATTTTGTCCGAGACCGGCAGAGACGACATTGCCCATGATGCATTCGTCCACCTGAGCAGGATCGATCTTCGCGCGGCTAACGGCCTCGCGTACCGCGATCGCCCCGAGCTGAACGGCGCTGAAGTCGGAAAGCTCTCCCTGGAATTTCCCAATGGGCGTACGCACGCCGGAGATGATTACGATGTCGCTATCTTTGTATGCCGCCATTCTATTGCTCCTTGCTACAGGTTCATTAATTACTCGAATGAGAACTGTCCATTATAAGATGGCCTTGGCCGCCGCAGGATGCAAACTGTGATGCCCAACCACTCTCTATGGACGACGAGTCAGTTCCTACAACCCAGGATGTAATCGAGTCACCGGCACCCACCGCCACAGAGCCCGGGCCTGCAGGCCACAAGCCGGTTGCCTCCTATCTGCACACGGCTCTGGTGATCGCGATCATGGTCGCCGTCGCAACGATGACGGCAGCAACTATGAAAGGCACTGCGGAAACAAAAGGGCCATTCGCACAATACATCGCCACCATCATTTGGCTCTGGCTCTTGGCTGCACTGGTTGCCTTCGGCATTCGACGCAGTGGCTCGAGCATTAGAGAAGTGATCGGAACACCTTGGCGGAGCTTCGATGATGCACTTATGGACCTGATAATCGCGGGCGGGTTCTGGATCACTTCGGCGTTTCTGCTCGCGGGGCTTCGGTACGTCGTCAGTCCGGCGTCGATGCCCTCCGCCGATCCGGGTGCGCTCAAGGACTTGACCAAGCACATCGCTCCCCTACTTCCGCACACCTCACGCGAAATATTTTTTTGGATCCTGATGTCGCTCTCGGCCGGCTTCTGCGAGGAATTCGTCTTCCGCGGATACTTGCAAAGGCAATTCACGGCGCTCACGAAAAATGCAACATTGGGAATTTTGATCTCCGCCGCGATCTTCAGCGTGGGACATCTTTACCAGGGCGGATTGCAAATGGCCTTGATTGGCGCGTATGGCGCGATGTTCGGAATCCTCGCGTACTTCAGAAAAAATCTGCGTCCGGGCATGATCGCGCACGCATGGCAAGACATTCTCAGCGGAGTCGTGCTGAGTTTGGTGCTGCAACACGCGGCGAAATAATTCCGCCCCCGCCCGGAGCGCTCGAAGAGTGACGTGGCGCCTTCACTTTTTTCTTGACATCGTTTTTCAATGACTCTATACATTCAAGAAATGCAACAGAGCATCGTTGCTGACTCCATCTACGATGGAAAAGGGAGAATAGACAACATGGCAACCAAGAAAAAGGCCGCAAAGAAAAGCGCCAAGAAAAAGAAGTAACAACTGAAACAGGCAACTAAGGGGACGCGAGAGCGTCCCCTTTCTTTTTTCCCGCGATTTTATTCCTAACAATTTCTCTCTGCTTCATCCAGCTTCTCTCATAGAATGATTCTGCATCTACTCGGGAATCTTATGAACTCATTGCTGGTCGGGTCCGCGGTAATCAATCTGGTTGTGCTGGTAATCGTCTTCCTGCTTTGGAGGCGGGGCGGCGCGAACACGGGCGAAGGCTCGTCGCAAGTGGCACAGCGATTGGAATCGCTCGATCAGGGTCTCTCAAACAAATTCACAGACCTCTCCGTACGGTTGGAGAAGACCCGTGGCGAACTCAATCTGGAACTCACCCGCCAACTCTCTGAAGGACTATCGAATGTGCGGTCGGCAGTCGAATCGCAACTGACGAAGGGTCGCGAAGAGCAGACAGGGTCGCTGGCGGTCGCGATCACCAACCTGGAAGGCAAATTCGACCTGCTCACGCAACGCCAGTCGCAGAACGCGCAAGCCTCCCGCGAAGAGATGACAAAGTCGCTGGAAACGATTCGCGGCGAAGTCGATAAGAAGCTGAATGACATCACCGGGCAGGTCCAGCAGAAACTCGATGCCAACATCAAAGAAGGCTTCGCGCATTTCGAGAAAGTGCAAGAGCATCTCAAGTCTGCGGAAGAACAGTTGCGCAATGTTGGAATGCTCGGCAATTCCATCCATGACTTGAACAACTTGCTTAAGCTTCCGCATCTTCGCGGTAAGTTCGGCGAGGCCAGCCTCGAGCGCCTGCTGGCTGATTTCCTTCCCGCAAGCATGTTCACGCTGCAAATGGGCCCTCAAGGCAGCAGCGGACGCGCCGATGCGATGATTCATTTCCCGGAGCGCGATCTGCCGATTGACGCGAAGTTCCCGCGTGAGCAGGTACTGGCACTCTTCGAGCAAGACGATGCGGCTCCTGAAAGGGTCGAGGAAGCGAGGCGGGCATTCGAGCGCGTGATGAAGGAACAGGCCAAGCGCATCAAGGGATACATCCAGCCGGAGAATGGGACGACTGAGATTGCGCTGATGTATCTGCCCAGCGAGACGCTGTATATGGAGGCGGTGCGCAACCGGGAACTCTCAGATGAGCTGAACAAGCTGAAGGTCTTCCCTGTCTCTCCGAACACGCTGATGGTCACGCTGCAAGCCGTGGCAATGGTGCACAAGTGGTATCAGGTACAGAAGGGTCTGGCCAAGAGCATTGAGGACCTTGGTAAGGCGCAGAAGAACTTCGGAGCATTCGAATCGAAATTTGAAGTCATCGGAAAAAGCCTGGAGCGAGCGCAGGACGCGTACTCCACGGCCACAACGCACCTCAATCGCTACAAGAGTCGCGTGGTGAAGCTGAGCGGTGAAGAAGTGCCGGAGCTTACGAACGGTGAAGGCGAAGCAGAACCGGACAACAAAGATATGGCCGCAAAGGCCTGATGCTACTGGATGCTGCCGGCCGCGCGCGTGATCTGAAACAGCTTCTCTTCCTTCGCCGGACAGATGCTCGAATAGGGACACCAACCGCACTGGTGTCCGGGCTTGGGACCGAAATCCCCACTGCGGATGCCCGCCGCGATCTCCACAATCTTTTCCTCGGCCCGCGCAAGCTGATCGGATGAACGCTCCGTAGTTACCGTCGTATTGCCATCGAGGTTATAGAAGGTCAACTTCTCGGCGGACAGGCCTTCGCTTCTCGCAGCCATCGCATAGATGGTCAGCTGCATGCTCTTCTTCGCCGCCGTCTCGTCCTTCGTCGATCCGGTCTTATAGTCTTCGATCAAGACTCCCTTGGGTGAAACCCGGTCCATGCGGTCGATGCGCCCGATGATTCGGATTCCTCCGATTTCGAATTCAAACGGCTTTTCTGTCGCGAGCACGACGGGCGCAGGTTGAGCAGCTCGCGATTCAACAAAGGCGGTGAGCTGCCGGACTCCTTGCTCCGTGTAGAGGCGTAGTTGATGCGG
>JAOAPH010000181.1 GCA_025462835.1 Candidatus Angelobacter sp.
TTGTCGTTGTCATTCAATCTTTATTCCCAAGAGTCTCAGCGCGATCGAACGACGAACCTGCCGAACGGACAGAGCCTTGCGAACGGAACAAAGTCAATCCCGATCAACAGCCTACCGGCGACGCTGGCGATAAGTCCTGATGGACATTTTGTAGTTTCGTTGAACAACGGCTTTGGCACTGTTGAGTCTGGGCTGCGGCAGTCGATGACCGTCCTCAATCTGGCGACCAACGAAGTTACCGATTTCCCTGATTCCCGACTGGGCGAAAAAGCACGACAAAGTTATTTCCTCGGACTCGCGTTCAATCCCGACGGCGAGACGCTCTATGCTTCGATGTCGTCGATCTCAGATCCAGAAGGCCAGCGAGACGGAAGCACGGGAAACGGGATCGCTGTCTACTCATTTCACGAAGGGAAGATCGCTCCCAAGCAGTTCTTCAAGATTCCCCTGCAGCCGGTGAGCGAAGGAAAGACCGCAGCAAAGATCAACGCGAAACTGGCGGCGGGAAAATTGATCCCGTATCCGGCTGGCATTGCGTTTGTGCCGGGTGGCGCTTCGCAAAAGGGCCAATTGCTGGTGGCTGACAATCTCTCCGACGACGCGTTGTTGCTGGATGCGAGCACGGGTGAAGTCGTCCGCCGGTTTGATCTTTCGACGCACAAGATCGTGCCGGGATCTTATCCCTATACCGCGGTGGTCTCCCGCGACGGCAAGCGAGGCTACGTAAGTTTGTGGAACGCGTCAGCCGTCGCGGAACTCGACCTGCGGGCGGGCACGGTCAAACGGACGATTCCTCTCAGCCGGCCGCAATCTGCAACCGAGAGCGGTTCACATCCCACTGCGATGTTGTTCAGCGCCGATGAAAAGCGACTCTATGTAGCACTCGCCAATCGTGATCTGGTTGCGGTGATCAACACGGCAACTGGCGCATTGTCAGGCCAGCTCTCAACCAAGCTTCCGGGACAGAAGTATCTTGGCGCCTCTCCGGTGGCGCTCGCAGCATCGGCCGACGGGAAGCAGTTGTTCGTCGCTAATGCGGGAAGCAATTCGGTGGCGGTATTTGAGACGAAGCCGACCAAAGCTCCGGATGTCACCGCAGCCGCTGGCTTCATACCAACCGAGTGGTATCCGCAGGCGCTGGCTGTCCATGACAATCGTCTGATCGTCGCCAGTGGAAAGGGCAGCGGCGTGGGGCCGAATCGGCCGCGGCAGAAGCCGGCCAGCGCGCGCAAGCCGTTTCCTTATATCTTGTCGCTGATCCACGGATCGCTGGCGAGCGTTGATATCGCTGAGAGCCAGCGCAATCTGGCACAACTCACGCAACAGGTGATTGCAAACAATCATGTCGGTCGTAAAGAGCCGGCGATGTTTGCTGGCGGCGCGAGTCCCATCAAGCACGTCATCTACATCATTAAAGAGAACCGGACATACGACCAGGTCTTTGGCGATCTGCCCGGCGCGAATGGAGATGCCTCGCTGGTTATGTACGGCGAGCAGATCACTCCCAACCAGCACAAGCTAGCCCGGGAGTTCGGTATTCTCGATAATTTTTACGACAGCGGCGAAGTTTCTGGCGACGGACATAACTGGTCCACCGCCGCCAGCGGCAGTGACTATCTCGAGAAGACGATTGAAGTCGCATATCGCGGCTCCGAACGCACCTATGACTTCGAAGGCGAAGTGGCGCATCGCTTCCCCTTGGAAGACGAGATGCCGGACGTCAATGAGACGGGAACGGGTTACATCTGGGGAAACGTGGCGCGGAAGGGACTCACATATCGTCACTATGGAGAATTCATCTCCACCAGTTGGTGCAACGATAAAAGTTCTGCGCAATCACCATTGGAGGGCACACCTGCTGCAGAAGGTAGCGCGTGCCAGAAGACGTCGATAAAAAAAGGTGAGGAACTACCCGCAATCCTGGGTTACGGCGCGGGCACGCAAAGTCCGTGGCCCTGGCCCATTCCAAACATCGCGAAGAACACGCCGACCAAGCCGGAATTGCGCGGACACTTTGATCCGAATTTTCCTGATTTCAACCTGTCGTATCCTGACCAGCTGCGCGCGGACGAGTTTCTGCGGGAGTTCAAGCAATTCGTGGAGAATCGCGGTAAGGATCCGGCGCGCGCGCTTCCCAACTATGTTTTGCTCCGATTAGGGAACGATCACACATCGGGCACCAAGGCGGGTGTGGCGACTCCATCGGCAGCTGTCGCTGACAATGATCTGGCGGTGGGCAGGGTTGTGGACGCCGTCTCGAATAGTCCGTATTGGGATGACACGGCAATCCTCATCCTCGAAGATGATGCCCAGGATGGCCCCGACCATGTGGACGCGCACCGAAGCATCGCACTGGTGATCAGCAAGTATTCGCCGTCGTCCGCGGGCAAATCGGTCGTCGATAGCCAGTTCTATACGACGGTGAGCATGATGAAGACGCTGGAAGTTCTACTGGGGTTGCCGGCGATGAACAACAACGACGAGAACGCGCCGGCCATCGCCAGCCTGTTTGCGGGAAGGGGAAATCACGAGGCCTTCACTGCGGATTATCGCAATCGCGAGAACGGGCTGCTCTATGAAGCGAATAAGTCCAATGCGCTGGGCGCGAAAGCGTCGGCCAAGATGGATTTCAACCATGCCGACCGCGCCGACACCGGTTTGCTGAACGCGATCCTCTGGCGCGATCGTATGGGGAACAAGCCAATGCCCAAGATCAGGGGCGGTAGCTCCGCGGACTAGCGTTCCTTTTATTTTTGCGAGTGCCCCACGGTAGCCTGCCCTGAATGAAGTGGAAAGGGGGAAGCTAACGTGGGGATTCTTGTTGTCCCTGTTTTCCAGTCTTGTTCCGAATCCGTAAAAACCAACATTTTTGAATTCCCCGCAGCTCTCCCTCAGCTATATTCCCTACGCTCGAAAAAAGAAGGTCAAGGAGCGTAAATGTCCCTCGACAGGACTGCGAAGGATACCTGCGTAAGATTCGGAGTTGCGTTTCGGTGTGCAGCCGCAATCACAATGATGGTAGCCAGCATCGGTGCTCATGCCGGTGAGATACACGGAAAGGTCGTCGACAGTAATGGAGGCGAAGCTCTCGGCCGCGTGAGTGTCGCTGTGCTCGACACTAAATTCAGAACCCAAACATCTGTAACCGGGGAGTTCGTGATTGCCGGGATACCGGCGGGAAATTACACGTTAAGGATCGAGGCGGTTGGATACCGCTTCCGGGCCGTCCCATTTTCGTTGAACTCTGAATCGGAATCGAAAGAGTTTTCAGTGGCACTAACACTCGACGGATTTCGCCGAACCGAAACAGTGGTGAATGTGAAGGGCGATGTTTATCACGGCGAAGAGGCCGCAGTGCCCAGCCAGATGAGCTTGGTAGGTGCGGAGATCAAGGCAGCCGGAACGGTGCTGGCGGATGATCCGTTCCGCGCAGTCCAATCACTGCCGGGAGTTTCGGCTTCGGGAAACAATGAATTCTTCGGGCAATTTTCCGTCATGGGAGCGCCGTTCGATCGCGTCGGCGTTTATGTTGATGGCGTCCAGGTGCAACAACCTTTTCATGGTTTACCGGATGAAGCGCAGGGAGCATCGCTGAGTCTATTCAGCGGCGAGACCATCGATGAAGTCACCTTGATGCCCATCGCGTATCCGGTGAAATTCGCCGATGGAGCCGGAGCTGCACTGCTGATTCGTACTCGCGAGGGGAGTCGGACCGGTCCGCTCTTTCGCGTCAGTCTCGGTATGGCGGAGAGCAGTTTCCTGGCAGAAGGGAGCCTGGGAAAATCTAATCGAGGTTCATGGTTGGCCTCCGCGCGGAAGAGCTACCTTGGATACCTGACGCAATACAGCGTAAAAAATGCGAGCGATGTTTCGTTCGAAGATGGAGATTTGAAACTCACTTATGATCTGACTCCGCGGCAAAGTCTGGATCTATATTCCATCTATGGACACACTGATCTAAGTCGCAGGTTTCCCGCAGACTTCAACCAAACTGCTTCCGGCGACAGCAATTTTGCTTTAGCTCGGGCAGGGTGGCGGTTCGCAGCTTCGCCACGATTACTGGTGGAAAGCCACGCAGCTTACCTGGATCAAAGCTTCCGCAAGGCGAATGCCGATGGACTGTTTTTAAACCAGGATGCCTACGGTGAATGGGTGGGCGGCACGTCCGTCGTCTGGAATTGGAGCAAAGACAATGTGCTCGAAGCAGGTTGGACGGGCCGGGGTCTGCGCAATAGTGGGTCTTCCACCTTCTTTACTTCTTCGGAGTTTGATCCTACTCCGGTCCCGGTCGCTGTTGACAACGGAAGCGGCAC
>JAOAPH010000184.1 GCA_025462835.1 Candidatus Angelobacter sp.
CTTTGTGGCCTGACCAGCCGGTTATGTTGGAGTGGTATGCGGTGGCGCTCCTGGAAGAAGGCAATCTTCCTGCCGCAGTGGAGAAGGCGGAGCGCATCACCCAACTTCTCCCTGAATCTGCCTTTGCCTTCCGTTTGCTCGGACAGGCCTACTACTTTTCAGACAAGAACGCCGAAGCAGTTCGCGCATGGAAAAAGTCGTTGGAATTGGAGTCGGATGCCTCCCTGAAAAAGCAGCTGGACAGGGTGCAACGGGAAATGGCCGCAGAAGCCGACTTCAACCAGCAGGCAAGCGTGCATTTCAATCTGCGTTTCGATGGAGGCCGAACCACGCCAGAACTTCAACAGCAGATACTGGAGACACTCGAAGCGGCTCATGTCAGTCTAAGCAATCAACTCAATTTTTCACCGCCCGGCAGCATCCCCGTCCTGCTGTATACGCAACAGGCGTTCTTCGACATCACGGAAGCTCCAACCTGGGCTGGCGCTCTCAACGACGGCAAACTGCGCATTCCCATCGAGGGCGTCACCGTGATGAATCCGAAACTTGAGGCCGTCCTGAAACATGAGCTGACGCATTCTTTCCTGACTGCAATGTCGAATCAGCGATGTCCTGGCTGGCTGCATGAAGGACTGGCGCAGTTGATGGAGCCTCGCGATAACGACATCTACGGAAAGGCGCTGGCTCAGATGTTCAAGGACGAAAAACAGATTCCTCTGAGTGCGCTGGACCAGCATTTCACCAGTTTCAATATTGCCCAAGCCAGGGTGGCCTATGCTGAGTCACTGGCTGTGGTTGATTACCTGGTTCACGCCTACGGAATGCCCGACATACAAAACATGGTGAAACGCATGGCCACGGGTGCCACTCCTGAAGCTGCTGTACACGCCGTTACTCATTCCAGTTACACGCAGCTGGAGAAAGAAGTCGCCGGGTATTTGAACAAGACGTATCCGGATCATTGAGATCAAGCGTGGATCAATATGACTGACCGTGGAAGCTCATTTATACTGCGACGATGAACTCTGCTGTCGTCGTCCCCATTAAAAAATCCCGCCCCATTCCCGCCATCTTCTGGGGCGGACTGACTGCTGGCATTCTCGACATCACCGCTGCCTTCGTCACCTGGGCCCCTCGCGGCATTTCGCCGATGCGCATCTTGCAAGGGATTGCCAAAGGCGCTCTCGGCCCCAAAGCCTTCCAGGGCGGATGGAAAACAGCCGCGCTCGGTCTCGCGGTTCATTTCCTGGTCGCATATACGGCCACCACGATCTTCTATCTCGCCAGCCGAAAAATCGCTTTTCTCACGCGACTACCCCTCGCTTCCGGAGTGCTTTACGGAATCGCGGTTTACCTGTTCATGTATTTCGTGGTGATGCCGCTGGCGTCGTTGAAGCCTCTGCTTACGCCGTCTGCGATAGTCATCGCGGTGCTCACGCACATCTTCTGCGTGGGATTACCAATCTCATTGACGGTAAGGCGATATAGCTGAGGTTATCGCTGATCCAAAGCCTGTTTCCGTCATCCATAATGTTGTCGTGACCAGTACCGCCGCACAATCTTTCACGGACTTAACTCCCGGCGAACAGCCGGTACGCGGCTTCCTTCATCCTGCGCCACATGCTTCTGCTGGGCTGGTGCTCACGCACGGTGCAGGAGGGAACTGCAACGCGCCGTTGCTCGTTGCGTTAGCAGAATCGTTTTCGGCGACAGGAATAACCGTGCTTCGATGCGATCTTCCATTCCGCCAGAAGCGTACCCACGGGCCGCCATCTCCAGCAAGTGCCGCACATGATCAGGAAGGACTCAAGCGGGCGATAACCGTGTTGAGAAAACTTGTCTTTAGAACAGGCGCGGGGCGGCTGTTTCTCGGCGGCCAATCCTACGGCGGACGCCAAGCAAGCATGCTGGCAGCCTCAGATCCGTTACTAGTGGAAGGACTACTCCTGCTCTCATATCCGCTTCATCCGCCAGGACGGCCCACGCAGATGCGCACCGCTCATTTTCCAACACTGCGCACTCCCACTTTATTCGTCCAAGGCACGAAAGATCCCTTCGGATCGATTGAAGAGATGGAATCGGCTGTGAAGCTCATTCCCGCGAAAAGAAGACTGCTGCCTGTTCAAGGCGTCGGACACAGTCTGATGTCGAAGAGGAACAAGGATGAGTTGGTCAAAGCCGTGGTCGAGGCATTCAGAGCCGTTCGGGAATAAAGTAGTGATTCTTGTTTGTCAAAAGCACCCGCCATCCCTCACCGCGTCGCTTCCGCTTTAGCAAGCACCACTGCCGTCGCCGATGACATCGACTTGTAATAGCCAACAAACCGTTGCGGTTCAGCCGCGTTATACGGACCCAGATTGTGCGCCCAGCGAAAGCCTATGGGCTGGTACCAGAGTTCAGCCTCGATGTGGAACGGCCCCGCGGCGACGGTCGGTACGGAGTACCGCACTAGGCTGCCCTTGTCATTGAAGTCGGGATCTTCTGCGGCATCGCCGATTACGGCGATGTCGTTCTCTGCAGTTTGTTTGTTGAATCCGGTGGGCAGGATTCGGTTGTCCTTGAGATACCCCACAGCCGAGAGCAGTCCTGTCGTCACGCGATTTGCCGAGTCCTTCATGATGGGCTCGTAGATCTCCACCTGCTCCGGGCTGGTGATTTCGCGGTAGTGCGGCTCGAACCGCAGCGGATCGGCATCGTTGTCGTTCCCGGCAATGGAACCATCGGCGTTGAGTGCACCAGATTCGAAGACCGTCTGTCCGCTATTGTCGCGAATTCTGATATGCAGCCACGCCCGTCTCGAAGGATAGGCAGTCGGGAGTTTGTGCCCGCTCAGGTTTTCAACGAACACCTGAAACCGAAGACCCGCGGACGACGATTCCACATCTCTAATGGTCACGCGGGCCGCTTGCGATTGCAGGAAGTTCACAGCTCGGTCGGCGGCGACGGTGAGTTCCTGCGGCAATGCTGCGACGCTCAGGTCCTGCCGATAATTATTCAGCATGCGCAGCATGAAGAAGTTCGCCCCGACAAAATCGTGGCGATGAAAACCTTTTCTCGGCTGCCCAAGAATGGCAGTGACTGCCACCGCCTCGTGAATCTCTGGCATGTGGCATGACTGACAACTGCTGCGCTTGGGATAATCGCTGTGCAGCCACTCGAGATAGGGCATCTGCTCATTGAAGGTCCCAATCTCTTTGCCGTCCTTGCCCAGCGTTTTTGTGAAAAGCGTGTGGCACGATCCGCACAGCGCAGAGTCGCGGATGTGGGTCGCCTCCGTTGGCACAAAGCCGCCGGTCGATGACTGCATCACTCGCTTATGTCCGGCGTCGATAGCAAACGGCCCGTACTCCGGCCGATCGTCCTCTGACTGTGGACGATCCACCATAAACGCGCCGCTGAAGCTTTCGCGGGTTCCCAATTTCTCTTTCGCAATCTGGTGACACACCGAGCAGGAGACGCCATCCTCAGCTGCGGCATTGTCCTTATTGTCGGGATTGAATGGCAGATGCGAGAAGACCTCAGCTTTTTGGCCATCCATTTTGGCTTGCAGGTGAATGATGGGCATGTGGCAAACCGAGCACTCATCCTCAATGCCGGCCTTCGACTCGGGATGGTCCATGCTCTCGCGCCGGACGCTGCCCTGCCAGTACGGATCACGCGCGGAATTTGCCATCATGCTCGCGCGCCAATCAAAGCCGATGGAAATGTCGTTGCCTGCTTGCGTCTTCAACCCGTTGTGACATGCAACGCAACGATCGGAGGTATGGAACTCGGGCTTCACTTCTGCCCGTTCAGATGATTGTTCAGCGCCGCCTCGCAACAGCGTGGGCAAAGTGGCAAGCATTCCTAAGATAACGATCGAGTACCGCACTCTCTTCCGCATCACCAGCCCTCAGTCAGCTTTCCATCTCCCCAGTCCCAGAGAAGGTAGAACACCACCTGTCGTGAGCGTCCTGCCGTGTTATTCATTGGCGTTCGCACGCCGATGTTGGCGCGGACATGCTGCCGACGGCTGATGGTCACTTGCATCTCCGGCAAGATGTCCCAATTGGTCTTGGCTCCATCCACCAGATTTCTGTCGGCAAGAAACTCAACCATCGGCGACCAGAGTCGTCCCAGTCCGTGGTCTTGAGCAAAGCTCTGACCCACGGCAGTGCGATAGAAAACAGTCTGCGGTGCGATATCAGTGTGCCGAGGCAGATTGGCGCCCATCTGGAATTGCACGAAAGTATTAGTGGGAAAAAGTTGATCGAACGCGGCAAATGTTTCCAAGGTCGTGGTGCCGGTGCCGAATCCGCGACTCCTATTTCCGGTGGGCGCGATCACTCCTCCAAACAGGCTCAGGATCGACCCCGTGCGCAGGCTGGAGAAGAACTCGCGCTTCACTCCCAAAGTCACGTCGCCCACGCCGCCAAACCAGGTGTGATTCTGGTCCTGCGCAGTGACTGGAACATCGATTTCAATCTGGTTGTGAACGCCAAAGCGCTGCTCGTGAATGATGTCGGTGGTAAATCCCGGTGCTCCACGCGCGTTCACCGCTGTGCTGATCACCACCTCATCTTCGGGATACGCTTTTTCGACGACCAGCGCGCGCGGCAGGTTCAGCTCTCCGCGTGCCCAGCGCTTGTTGCTGCAAAATCCGCGCACATAAGCGATAACGTCGTCGATCTGTTCGGACGAAAGCAGCTCTCCGAACGCCGGCATGATCTGCGAGAATCCCCGCGAATGTCCGCCATGCACGATCACGTCTTTCCATGCCGAGTTCGGTTCCGGAGTGGTCTGATCACACTTGGTGAAGTCGGGAAAGGTGTCCGGCCGCTCAAATCCGGAGATAGTCTGGGGAGTGCCCCTGCCATCCGATCCGTGGCAAGCATTGCATCCGTTGTTGAAGATCTGCTTTCCGTTCTTTGGATCAGGCGGCTTTGGATATCTGAGTGTCTGCGCCAGCATTCCAGCAGAAGCTAAGAAGCAGAACGCAATGCCTGCCCCTATCGCGATACGAATGCCCCAATCGATCCGGCTTCTTTGCCGTACCTCTTCCACGAACATACGGTTATTTCTGATGCAGCTTAGGCGACTGATGAATCCAATGTTGCTCGTTGGAGGGGTGTCCCTACTTCTTTTTGCGAATAAACGGTGATTACAGCAAATCAGCAAAGCACCGTCGCATTTTGGCAGGCATCTAAGAAGTGAAACACCGCAAAATTTCAGGAGCTCAAAATGCGCACAACATGGCTGACATTAGCAAGTCTGACACTTTCGATTGGATTGGCTGCGCAAACGGTAGGAACCCAATCGCAAACAGGCATCGGCACATCCACTACATCGCCGTCGACCCAATCTACAATAACTAGCCCATGCACGACGTCCTCCGGCGGTATCGGGTCAGGATCTGGTTCTACGGTCGGCACTACCCCAACCGTAGGCGGAGCCGGCAGCACTACTGGCACAACCAGCACCACGACCACGCCAAGTCCAACAGCTGGCACGAAGGGCCCAACGAGTGGCACGACTACCTCAACTCTGGGCGCAAGTCCGTGTCCACCAACCAGCACTAGTCCAACCATCAGTACTCCAAGTACAACACCGGGCACTACTTCAACCCCCGGCGTGACGACAGGTACTGGGACGGGAGTGGGTAGCGGTACGACCAGCACGACGCCAGGTACGACTACAACCACTACTCCAGCGGCTGGCACTACAACTACCCCGAGTACGCCTCCTCGTCTCTGATCGAGTGGGGCGAATGGTAGAGAGGACAAGGCCCATCCTTCGCGGCCGCAAATACTTCTGAGGTTGCCCCAACCTTGTCGCTCGGTTTTTTTGAGCGACAGGGTGGGAACATCTCTTGTCCTGGCGGGTGGCCGACGTAAGCTCCCGTGGGTGCCCCGTCCTAGCTCCGCTAGGGCGGGGCTCTTAGAATCGGGTCTTGCAACAATCACTCACGACACTTGGGCAGCCGACAGCGCTCCATAGGAGCGCAATGTTTATAGTCGGAGATGAATAATTCTTCTCAGCTCCGTAGGAGCGACATAGATTCCTGTGCGGGTGGCGAGAGTTGCTCCTGCACATCACCGCAAATCAGATGATATAGATGGGAAATTGTGTCCCAACCAGCTCTGCTTCTTTGCTGAGCGGAAATCCTGAGCAGCCATCCTTAGCTCACCTACTCGGTTCTAAGTCACAAGTGCCCCTTAGTCCAAGTTAATCGTTTGAACAAAGGAGGAATTACCTGTGAAGAAGTTATTATTTTTTGCAAGCACATTACTGGTGGCTGGTGGGCTCGCGGCACAAGATGCACCAGCAGCGAACAACAAGGATGCTAAGGATGCTGCGGCCCAGGCGCCCCAGTCTCAATCCAGTCCCTCTCAAGCCAATCCCTCTCAATCCAATCCAGCGACCGCTCAGACCAACGTAGGCGGCCAAACAGACAAGGACGATCAACTGTTTAAAGGCTGCATCGGCGGCTCCAAAGACAATTACACTTTGGCTGCGCAGGACGGCACAACCTATCGACTGCACAGCGACAAAGACATCGCCGAGCACGTGGGACAAAGTGTGGAACTGCGTGGAACAATCAAACCTGAGGGCGCAGACCGGTCCAGTCAGGCCAGCACTACTGCTCAGCAAAAAGAGATCGATGTTGCTGATATCAAAACCGTAGCGCAGAGTTGCTCGCAAAAGTAATATCTTCGGCATCTCCGCTTATGCCAAGTAGCGGAGAGAATAACTCGACCAAAAAAAATGGCTGCCATATGGCAGCCATTTTTTTGGGCCGGTGGCCCATCACTCACGACACTTTCGGCAGTCGACAGCGCTCCGTAGGAGCGCAATGTTTATAGCCGCAGATGAATAATTCTTCCGAGCTCCGTAGAAGCGACATCGATTCACACTAGAATCAGTTCGTTAAAACCTCGCCGGACGTTTCCAATGTCACGTTCAATGATTCAGCATTGCATTCCTTAGCGCGACACGTCGTAAGCGCCGGGCAAAGCAGGTTCGGACGCTTACCTTTGTACGTCATACGTTGAACTTCCCGGTCACTTCATTTCATTTTCATCTTCATGCCAGCTGCGGTTGAAGCAGGAGCATCGGTTGACTTCGCTGCACCTCTTGCTCTGGTGGAACTATGTGTCTTCACCGAAGCATTTGCCTTCTCGGGAGTGCTTGCAGCAGCGGATGCCGGTGGAATCACCCGAACGATGTTCATCATGCCCAAGTCCTCGTGGCTGAGAATGTGGCAATGAAAGACGAAATCGCCAATGTCATGTCCGCGGAAATCCATGCGCAGCGTGACGCTGGGGAATGGATGGTTAGGGTTCTGGTCCCAGAATGGAACTTGGATGGTATCCAGGTACTGGTCGTTGACCGCGGGTGCCTGCTCTGAGCCGTTGAGTTCGAAGTTGTTCTGCGATTTCACCAGGAAGTGAATCTGATGGATGTGAAATGCGTGATTTTCGGCCGTACGGTTCTCGACGGTCCACTCTTCTACTGTTCCCTGAGTGGCCACGATGTCGGGCGGAGCATTGGGATCGAACACGTGCTCCGGCTTCCCTTGCACGTCCATGAAGAATTGCGGTGGGTTCTCAGCGAAGAACACCGTACGATTTATCGCCACGGGTGCGGAGCCAAGTCCGGCGAAGCGCTGCTGAGTTGTGCTCATCGCGCTAAACGTTGGGACCTTATTGTCCTTGCCATGGTCCACATCATTGCCAGCGGTTAGTTGGACAGTCGCAAGAGGCCGCTGCGGGTTGTTATAGATACTCACCGGGCCGGAGTTGATATCCAGCGTAATGAGCTGAGCAAGCTGCACCGACGATGGCGGAGCCGAGACGATGAACTCCACACGGGAAGCTGGCGGAAACGTGAAGTGAGTTACATCAATCAGACTGCCTGGTTGGGTGCCATCTTGCGAGTTGACCGGTACGCCGTCAACGGCAACCAATTGCATGGTCTGCGGCACTCCGTCGAACACATACTGAAGGTCGAGAATGACGTCAGCGGTGGAGTTGGAAACCCGCCAGAACTCCATTGCTCCGGTTTGGCGACCTCGGCCATCGAGACGCGCACGCTGCATCCGCAGAACGGGTGGAACAAAGTTGTTGGAATCGGGGTCAGTCGGCGAAGTGATAGGAATGTAGTTGAGTGTCAGGTCAAAGGATGGAATGTTGCCGATGGGAGTGGGGTTCCCCGGCACAGGTTGATCGCGAACCTCGAGAACACGTTCCCTCAGGCCGCTTACCGCCGGTTGTTGATTCTCGATCCCCTCTACGATGATGGCTCCCGTAGCGCCACCTTCCACGGCGTGTTCTGCGATCATGTGAATGTGAGGGTGGTACCAGTAGAGTCCGGAAGGTTCGTCCGACGGAAAAGTAATGTCGTACTGAAAAGTTTCGCCAGAGTTAATGACCGTTTTGATCACATTGTCGTGGTGACAGGCCGGCGAAATGTTGGCTCCGTGATAGTGAATGTTGAGCGAGGATTCCGTTGGTTGTGGGTTCCCGCAATGCGGCAGATCCAACAGCGGCATCATTGCCGGCGCTGACGGAGTATTGTTGGTGACTGTGATGATGAGGTGATCGCCTGGTTTCAGGTGCAAGGTCGGATCCTCCAAACCATCCGGAGTCATGAAGCACAGGAGTTCCGTGCCGTCGCTGGCAAATCTGTGTTGGTATGAGAACCTCACCTCCAGGACTCCTTTGGAACTAAAAAGCGCCGGAGGGTTGTGGACTACGCTGCCTGCATTCAAACGCGGGCAGGGGTTGGCGACGGGTCGTACGGGACTGGGGTCGTTGTCGGCTCTAACGTCTTGAGCGAATGAAACAGCCGCTACGGAGACGAGCATTAGTCCGAGCGATGCTACGATTCTCGATTGAAATTTCATACTTCCACCATTTATTTCATTAGATATGTTGCTCCTTATCTGGTTTAGCTAAACGGGCATGGGGGATGTCCCTTGTCGCGCAAACAAGGCGCGCGTCTAGCATACTGCTGCGGCTAAGCTGTTTGTTTTGTCATTTTTGCAAAGAGGATTATCTACTTCACAAAAGTAGACATCCCCGATACTATCGACCCAACCTACCATTGCACCCAGAGTGGAGGCGGCGGAGGCAACGGCAGATGACGATAGGCATTGGCTTGATGTATGAGGAGGGGTTTTTACTTTGTTCAGATCGCCAAATGACCGCCAGTATGAAGTTTGGCGAGTCAAAAATGGAGATGTTCGAATATCCAGAGGAGAGCGATAAGCCGTTCGGCAAGGCGATATTTGCCCTATCTGGAAACCTTTCACTTGCGAGGATGATAGTTGCGGATTGTAATAGCGCGCTCGAAAAATTGAAAAAAGAGGACATGACACTTAAGAACATGGCACTCACAATTCGCCATGTTTTGCTGCAAGATTTTAAGTTACATCTTTACTCGAACCCTTCCAGAAGTCCCGAGAGTGATCCTGAGTTCTTAATCGCACTCTGGTCTCACGTTGACGGATTGGGTGCATTTTTCACAGAAGGAACGGCGATAAATGAGATGGATCAATTCCAGTGTATTGGGACTGGAGCCTATCTTGGCCGCTACCTCATTGCTCCCCATATCCTCCCATTTTTGAGTTCACATGAATGGGCTATCGCCCTAGCGTGCCACGTCTTGAGGGAAGTGAAGAGTTATGACTCTTACTGCGGTGGAAAGACTGACATCTATGGACTAAAAGCGGATGGGACGCTAGCGTTCGCTCATGGATGGACCGTGGATGACGATGAAAAGATGTCAAAGGCTTTTCTGGAATCAGCCAGATTCCTGTTCAACATGTTGGCGCACAAGGAAACAAACAAATATTTTGAAGAATCACTTCAGGAGTTTGGTAAGACGATCAGGTCGATTCGAAAGGAGAGAATCGCAGATAAAAAGGAAACCAAGCAACACCTAAAAGATGTATTGATTTTCGGTGCGCCAAAGCCACGGATGAACACCCCAACAAAAACTAAGCGGTCAGCTTCTCGAAAGTCAAAGGGCAAGGCAGCGGGTAAGTCATGATGAATCATTGCTTCTTCACGCCTATGATTATCCCAAGACGATCAGCATCGGCGGTTGCGTCATTCACTGCAATCGGCTTGGATGCCAATCCAGCTTTGAGTAGAGCAGCAGCCAAAGCCGGAACCATTTTGTGGTGGTCACGTCCGGCTACCAATTCCAAGTCTTTTGGGTCACCGCTGATAAATACTGTTCCTGGCGCAAGTGTGGTATTGAAGCCGCAATCTTTCAACATCGCAACAAGGTCGTTTGCAAAATCCATCCCGTCAGGAGCAATTGCGGTAGCGGTAACAGTAATGGGAGTGTTATGGAAAGGTGAAAGGTGGAGGGTGTTCTTAAAGATTGCGGCTTGCGATGCAGACACTCGTCTGGGAGCAAGTTTCTGTTCGAGAGTTAGTCTTGCAGTGCGCTCCTCTTCAACGCGAGACTGGAGCTTTAGATTTTCGTTTCGTAAATGTTCTTGTTCCAGTCTGGCTGTCTCTGTTTGCTGCACCGCAGAATTAGCCCGTCGAGTCGCTTCGGCAGATCCTAGGTTTGCTTCAGCTGCACGGGCGTCCGCGTTTGCAATATCGCGTTTTGCCTCGACTTGGAACGTGTTCAGTTTCTCATCTTTGAATTCTTGCAACCTATCATTGGCGCGAATGGCTCCGACTGTCGCGATGGCGGTTGCAGCAGCACTGGCGATAAGTCCCACATTCCACAACGTAGTATTTCTAGCGAGTCGGAGCAGTTCGTCAGTTGGCGGCATTTAGATGGACATCCTGTATTTAAGTGCGGCTGGAATATTTATTATTTGCGGCGTAGCTCTTATAGCGATTGTTGTAAGTAAGTACATTCGACTACGCCGTCAACTTCTCAAAGGTTAACGGGTCGGCGGTAACCATATGCCTCAAGGTGTCCAAAAACAAGTCGGAACGTTTACGGCGGTCAAAGCGGAATGTCATTTCATCCAAGTAGGCTTGGAGATGCTTGGGGCTGACGCGATGCCATGTGCCGATGATTCCACGCTTCAACAGGGAGAATGCAGACTCGACTGTGTTGGTGTGAATGTCACCATTAACGTAAACGCCTTCTTTGTGTTTGATGGTTTTGTGTTTGGCTTTTTTGGTTCCCATTGCCCACTGGTAAGCCGCGAACTCATCCGTGACCATGACTTCTACATCTTCGCTGACGTTCTCAGTGATGTACTTTGCAAGCGTCTTGGATTTGGCATTAGCAGCATGAAAGAAGCGGAGATCGCCGCCGCGTTGACGAATGCCAATCACAACTTCTTTATCAACTCCGCGTCCACGTTGGCCAGCACCCCTGCGCCGTCCACCAACGTAGGTTTCGTCCATTTCAATGGTTCCGTCCATCATT